>DATAYA010000145.1:0-30491 GCA_036272815.1 Acetobacteraceae bacterium | reverse complement strand
CGATTTCGACGGCGGCGCTCGCCATTGGACCATCACGATGACGCTGATCCAGATGGCGGGGCTGAATGACGGTAAGCGACCGCTGAAGGCGCTTTGCATGGCTTGAGCTGTGTCGTTCTGCTTGGTGTCATGCCTGACCATGCAAGCGAGGCTGCCCGAGTGGCCGCGACTGTGGCTGCTCCGGTGCAGCGGATCGAGATCGTTGGCGATCGTCGCGGGGCGTATGACGTGGCGTTCCGTGCGCGGTTGGTGACGGAGTCTCTGGTTCTGGGGAAACGGGTGCAGGAATTGGCTCGGCGACATGGAGTCTGCGCAAGCCTGATCTATCGTTGGCGGCGTGTGGCCTCGCCCGAGGCGCAGCCGGTATCGGCGGTGTGGCTGCATCCCGTGCGGATCACCGGGCCCCGGGAGCCGGAGAAAGACTAGCAGGCTGCGGAAAAACTGCCAGCGGTTGGCGGTAAAGGCGGATTCGTCGCCGAGGTGGAAGCGGATGTCGCCAGATATGGTGCCATCTTCCTGGAGTTGGGCATTGCCGACGCCAGAGGCGTCATCCAATTCGTCGTGACCGGCCTAGGTGCGGTGGATGCTGGCTGGCCCACAATGGCAGTCCAAGCCACCTTGAATGGCGCCGACCGCGCTGAGTCCACGCATCCAATCCTCTCCCCGCAACCCTCAGGACCAGAGAATCACGGCCTCATCCATTGACTACTATTTTCTGCGACGGGACACTAGCGCCGCCGACGCAGTGCTGCCCGGATGGAAGACCAGGCATTGCGCGCGACCGCGGGT
Organism: Acetobacteraceae bacterium; assembly: GCA_036272815.1. GTDB lineage: Bacteria > Pseudomonadota > Alphaproteobacteria > Acetobacterales > Acetobacteraceae > DATAYA01. The sequence goes on along the minus strand of DATAYA010000145.1, from coordinate 29,702 downwards.
CGCGCCAACATCGGCATCGGTGGCGCCCCGGGCGGCGCGGAGGGAGGGCCGACATGGCAGACGATGCCGCCGTCGCGCGACCGCGCCCGGTCGGCGCGAGCCGCTTGACCCGTGCCACGAACCGCCGCTTTATCGTCATGGGGCTGCTGTTCGTCACCGTGGTCATCACCTATCTCGACCGCAGCAATCTCTCCATCGCCGCTCCCGGCATCGCGCGGGAGTTCTCACTCTCGCCGGTGGAGATGGGCGTGATCTTCTCGGCCTTCGGCTGGAGCTACACGCCGCTGCAGATCCCCGGTGGCTGGCTCGCCGACCGCATCCATCCGCGGACGCTGTATGCCACCGCAATCGTGCTGTGGTCGTTTGCGACCCTCGGCCTTGGTCTCGCCAGCGGGTTTACCGTGCTGATCGTGCTGCGGATGCTAGTCGGCGCCTGCGAGGTGCCGAGCTTCCTCATCAACAACCGCGTCGCCACCACCTGGTTCGGCGAGGGCGAGCGCGCGACCTGCATCGCTGTCTACACTGCGGCGGAGTATGTCGGGCTTGCGTTCCTCACGCCGCTCCTCGCCTGGATCGCGGTTTCCTTCGGCTGGCACGCGATCTTCTTTGCGACCGGCATGCTCGGCCTCATCTGGGCGGCAGTGTGGTATCGCCGCTACCGTGAGCCGCTGGAGTTTCCGGGCGTGAACGCGGCCGAGATCGCGTTGATCGAGAGCACCGGCGGCATCCCCGATCTGAGTCACCGGATCGAGGCGCATCGGCGTGCGGTCGGCTTCACCTGGCGCGACCTCGGCGTTGTGCTCGGTCGGCGCAAGCTCTGGGGTATCTATTTCGGGCATTTCGCCTGGGGCAATACAGCGACCTTCTTCCTCACCTGGTTTCCGACCTACCTGGTGAAGTACCGGCACCTCGACTTCATCAAGGCCGGCATCTACGCATCGCTGCCGTTCCTGTGCGCGTTCGTGGGCGTGCTGTGCTCGGGCACGCTGTCCGATTTCATGGTGCGCCGGGGCGTCAGCCTCAGCGTCGCGCGCAAGACCATGATTATCGGCGGCCTTGCGCTCTCGTCCGTCATCATCGGCGCCAACTACGTCAGCAGCCCGGCGATGATTATCCTTTTCCTTGCCCTTGCGTTCTTCGCCAACGGGCTCGCCTCGATCCACTGGTCGTTGGTCTCGGCGACCGCCCCCGAGCGGCTGATCGGACTGACCAGCGGGATGTTCAACTTTGTCGGCGGCCTTGCCTCGATCGTAGGGCCGCTGGTGATCGGCTTTCTTCTCCAGGGCGGCAGCTTCACCGCGCCGCTGATCTACATTGCCTGCATCGCGCTCCTCGGCGCCTGCTCCTACATCTTTGTCGTAGGCAAGCTGGAACGGGTGGCGGACTGAACGAAACGGGAGTGCATACCATGAAGATAACCAAGGTCGAGCCGCTGATGGTCGATCGATTCTGCCTCGTGCGCATCGAGACCGACCAGGGCGTCACCGGCATCGGCGAGAGCGGCGCATGGGGACAGCTCGAAGCGAGCGCCGCCGCAATCCGCAAATACGCCGAATACCTCGTCGGCCGCGACCCGCGCCCGATCGAGCACCATTGGAACGTGATGCTGCGCGCCAACCACTTCACCGGCGGCGCGATCACTGGCGCGGTCTCCGCGATCGACATCGCGCTCTGGGACATCAAGGGCAAGCTGCACGGCGTCCCCGTCTACGAACTTCTCGGCGGCCGAATGCGCCACAAGGCACGGCTCTACGGGCACGTGAAGGGGCGCACGATCGAGGCGCTCGTGGCCGAGGCCAAACGGCTCAAGGCGGAGGGGTTCACCGCGCTGGGCCATCTCAATCCGCTGCTCGACGAGGACGAGGCGGAACCCTATTACCGCCCGCACGCGGCGAAGATGCATGAGGCAATCGACAACGTCCGCCGCCTGCGCGAGGCGGTCGGGCCGGAGGTCGACCTGTGCATCGAGATCCACCGCCGGCTGACGCCGCCGGAGGCGATCGCGCTCGGGCGGGGGATCGAGCCGTACACGCCGATGTTCTTCGAGGACCCGCTGCGGCCGAACAGCTTCGATGCGATGGCGTGGGTCGCCGACCACATCCCGATCCCTGTCGCGACCGGCGAGCGCTTCACGAGCCTGTATCAGTTCCAAACCCTGCTGACGCGCCACGCGGTCGAATACCTGCGCCCCGACGTGTGTCTCTGTGGCGGCATCACGGGTGCGAAGAAGATCGCGGCCATCGCCGAGGCGCACGACGCGCAGATCGTGCCGCACAATCCGCTCTCGCCGATCAGCACGGCTGCGTGCCTGCAAGTCGCCGCCTGCATCCCGAACTTCGCGATCCAGGAATATCCGTCCCGCACGCCCGATCTCGACGGCTCGACCGATCTGCTCGGCGCCGGGCTGGCGACCGGACTTGCCGACCAGCAGGGCGGCTTCATCGCGATCCCCGATGGCCCCGGAATCGGGCTCGAACTCGTGCCCGACATCGAGCGCCGGTTTCCGCCGCGTCCGCGACCGATCCGCATGCGTCCGCACCAGGACGGGTCGGTGGTCGACCAGTAGCGCGCTCTATTCGACGGGCTGGCTCTCGCCGCGGTGGCGCGCGATGAAGCGCGAGGCCTGTTGGGCCACAAACTCGAATGCGACGAACAACACCGGCACGAAGAGGATGCCGACGAATGTCGCGAGCACCATGCCGCCGAACACGGTGGTGCCGATCGACCGTCGCGCGCCGGCTCCAGCGCCGGTCGCTACGACCAACGGGATCACGCCGATGATGAATGCGGTCGCGGTCATCAGCACGGCGCGATATCGTGTGGTGGCGCCGGCCTCGGCGGCATGGCGAATTTGGTCGCCGGCCTCGAGCCGGTTCTTGGCGAATTCCACAATCAGGATCGCGTTCTTCGCCGCCAGCCCGATGAGCAGCACCAGCCCCACCTGCCCGTACACGTCTAGCGCGATGCCGCGCACCCAGAGCGCCACAAGCGCGCCCACGGCTGCGACCGAGACCGGCAGGATCACTGATATCGGCAGCGTCCAGCTTTCGTACTGCGCGGCGAGGAACAGGTAGGCGAAGACCAGCGCGAAGATCAGCACCGAGCCGCTCTGCGATCCCGCCTGTTTCTGCTGGTAGGAGATGCTGGACCATTCGTAGCCGTAGCCCTTTGGCAGGTGCTGCGCCGCGACCGCCTCCATCGCGGCAAGCGCCTGCCCCGTGCTGACGCCGGCCGCCGCTGCGCCGGTGATCTCGACTGCCGGGTAGAGATTGTAGCGATTGACCGCGTTGCTGCCCTGCACCGAGCTGATAGTGACCAGGCTGTCCAGCGGCACCATCGCACCCGACAGGCTGCGGACATAGAGACGCCCGATGTCGGCGGCCTCACTGCGGAACTGCGATGCGTCCTGCACGATGACCTGGAACACCTGGCTCTGCAGGTTGAAATAGTTGACGAACTGCGATCCGAGATGGGCTTGCAGCGTGGTGTAGATGTCGCTCGGCGAGACCCCCAGCACCTCCGCCCGATCGGTGTCCACGTGTACCAGGATTTGCGGGATCTTATCCGAGAACGTCGTGAAGACGGAAGACAGCGCCTTGTTCTGGTTCGCGGCGTAGATCAGCGCCCGCGCGGTCGCCGCCAACTGCGGATAGGACTGGCCCTCGCGGCCCTGCAGCTGGAAATCGAAGCCGCCGGTCCGACCGAGACCCGGGATGGAGGGCGGGTTGAACGCCGTGATGGTAGCCGAGGGAATGGCATCGAACTGCTGCTGCAGCGTGTTGATGATCGCCTGCACCTGCAAATTCGCGGCGGTGCGCTGGCCCCACGGCTTGAGGATGGCGATCACCGCCCCGGCATTCGGCTCCTGCGTGCCGCTGACGAGGCTGAAGCCGGACAACTCGATCGCGTCCGACACGCCGGCGGTGCTGCGGACGAGCTGGCCGACCTGGTCGATGGTGTTCTGCGTCTGCACCAGGGCGGCACCATTGGGCAGCCCGACATTGATAAAGAAATAGCCCTGGTCCTCGTTCGGCAGGAAGCCGCCCGGGATGATGACGTACAGCCCATAGGCGGCGGCGAACACGCAGGCCAGCAGCGCGAAGCTGACCAGCAACCGGCGCGACAGCCAGCGAACCGTGCCGCCGTAGCGGTTCCGCGACCAGTCCAGGCCGCCATTGAACCAGCGGAACACGCGGAACGGCGCCTTCGCCCGCGGTCGCAGGATCAGCCCGCACAGCGCCGGGCTGAGCGTCAGCGCGTTGACCGCGGAGATCACGACGGAGACGGAGATCGTGACCGCGAACTGCCGGAACAACTGTCCGCTGATCCCGGGCAGGAAGCCGACCGGCGCGAACACCGCGACCAGCACCAGGGTGGTCGCGATCACCGGTCCAGTGATCTCGGCCATCGCCTGCCGCGTTGCCTCGCGAACCGGCCGGTCCGGCTGCTCTTCGAGGTTGCGCGTGACGTTCTCGACCACCACGATCGCATCGTCGACAACCAGCGTGATCGCCAGCACGATCGCGAACAGGTTGATCGTGTTGGCCGACTCCCCGATCACGTAGAGCACCGCGAACACGCCGATCAGCGAGACCGGGATGGCGCAGACCGGGATCAGGGTCGCGCGCCAGTCCTGGAGGAAGACGAACACCACGGCCACCACCAGGGTCAGCGTGATGGCCAGCGTCCGCAAAATCTCGGTGATGTTCGCGCTGACGAAGCGGGTCGAGTCGTAGACGATGGCGTATTTCAGCCCAGGCGGGAAGCTCTTGGCGATCTGCACCATCTGCGCGCGGATGGCACTCGCCAGCGCCAGCGCGTTGGCGCCCGGCGCCTGATAGATCGCAAGTGTCGCCGACGGATAGCTGTTCAGCTTGGAGGACGACGTGTAGGTCTGGGCCCCGAGCTGCACCTGTGCCACGTCGCCGACCCGGACGATGCCGCCATTCGGGTTGGTCTTGATGACGATGTTGCGGAACTGATGCACCGTCGTCAGCCGGCCCTGGGTGACGACCGAGAGCTGCTGCTGTTGGACGCTGCTGATCGGCGGCTCGCCGATCTGACCACCCGCGGATTGCTGGTTCTGCGACGAGATCGCGGCCACCACGTCGGCGGCGGTGATGCCGAGCGCCGTCATCTTGACCGGGTTCATCCAGACCCGCATCGCGTACTGGGAGTTGCCGAGGATCGTGGCGTTGCCGACGCCGGGAAGGCGTGACAGCGGCTGTTGCATGTTGATGTTGGCGTAATTCGAGATGAAGGTCTGGTCGTACTTGTTGTCCGGCGAGTAGAGATTGACAGCGACCACGAAGTTGCTCGACTGCTGGGTGACCTTCAGCCCTTCCTGCGAGACCGTCGCCGGAAGTTGCGCCTCGGCCAGCGACACCCGGTTCTGGACGTTGACCTGATCGATGTCGGGATCGGTCCCGATCGCAAAGGTGACGCTCAAATTGTAGGTGCCAGAACTCGAACTGGTGCTGCTCATGTAGAGTTCGTTTTGCACCCCGTTGACCTGCGTCTCGATCGGCGCGGCGACCGTGTTGGCGAGGGTTTCCGCATCCGCACCCGGATAGCTGGCACTGACGTTGATCTGCGGCGGCGTGATGTTGGGGTACTGCGCGACCGGGATCACCGTGAGTGCCAGCAGGCCCGCGAGCGTGATGACAATCGAGATGACGATCGCGAATTTCGGCCGGTCGATGAAGAAGCCGGACAGCACCGGATCAGTGCGCCTGTCCGGACCCGGGGGCGGCGAGCGCGCCCGCGGTCGCCTGCTGCGAGGGCGGCGCCAGCGTCGATTGCTGCACCGGGTTGACGACCTCGCCGGCCCTCACCTTCTGCAAGCCTTGCACGATGACATCCTCGCCGCCCTTCAATCCGGCGGTGACGATCCAGTCCTGGCCGATCTGCCGTCCCAGCGTGATCTTCTGCTGGGCGACCTTGTTGTCCTTGCCGACCAGCAGCACGAAGTTGCCCGACTTGTCGTTCTGCACCGTCTCCACCGGCACCACGGGCCGCTCCTGCGGGATCGCGCGGCGGACCTCCACCGTCACGAAGCCGCCGGGGATCAGCAGGCCGTCGGGATTGGCGAAGCGGCCCCACACCGAGACGGTGCCGGTTGCGGGATCGACCTGGTTGTTGATGAATTCGACGGTGCCAGTCTGCGGATAGGTCTTGCCGTTCGGCAACTGCAGCGCCAACACCACGCTGGAATTAAGTTCCGCCTGCGTCTTGCCGGTCTTCTGCAAGGCGCCGACGACGCTGCTGTCGGCGACCGAGAACACCACGCGGATCGGATCGACCTGCACCACCGTCGCCAGCGCGCCAGAGGTCGGTCCGACCAGATTGCCCTTCGTAAAGGCGGCGCGGCCGATCCGTCCATCGATCGGGGAGACGACGGTGGTGTAGCTGAGGTTGATCGCCGCGGTCTCCAGATTGGCGCGCGCGGACAGCACGTTGCCTTTCGCGATGCCGAGATTGGCGGTGTCGGTGTCGAGTTGTGACTGACTGATGACCCTCCCAGGGGCAAGCTGCGAATCTCTGTCATAGGTCAGTTGCGCGTTCTCCTGCGTGGCCAGCGCCGTGTCCAGCGCGCCCTGTGCCGCCTCCAGCGCCGCCTGGAACGGCGCCTTCTCCAGCTCGAACAGGACCTGACCGGCCTTGACCAGACCGCCTTCCTGGAAATTAACCTTCTCGACGAAGCCCTGCACCCGGGCCGTCACGGCGACCAACTGGATTGCCTGCACGCGGCCGATGAACGTGCTCGCCGGGGCCACGTTCGCAACCCGCACCGGCGCCACGACGACGGCAGGGGGCGGAGCGGCGGCACGGCACGCATGCGGCGCAAACAACAGGCCGACGAAGAGAAAACCGGCGGCCGTCGCGGTCGATCGGAGGGCCATCATGCGGGGTCACGCCTCCTCGTGCCGGCCTCCGGGCGCCTCCCGTAGCACCGCAGCAACGCCGACGGTTCCATCAGCCGCTCCAGCACGCGACGAAACCGGGCGTTTTGCAACCCGAGGGCGCGCGATGGTTTACTGCCTACGATTGCGGGATCATGCAACCGTGCAGCCACGCCTATCATGTCGCGCGCCGCACCCAGCCCGAAGGACCAGCCATGGCTGCCGATTCCACCACCCCGTTCCTGCGAAGCACCGTCGGTCCCCCGAAGGCGAAGCGTCTGCGCGACGTGGATGGCCGCGCGCACCTGCGGCTGACGGTCGTGCTCAGGCCGCGCGCGTTGCCGGCCGAGATCGGGCCGCCGATCAGCCGTGCCGAGTATGCCACGCGCCATGCGACCGGCGCCGATGTCCTCGCGCGGCTCGCCGGGTACGCGCAAGCGCATGGATTGCGCGTGGACGACGCGGATGCGGGACATCACCTCGCCCACCTGTCCGGCACCTACGACCAGGCCATCCGCGCATTCGCGCCGGAGCGTCTTGCCGTCTACGGCAGTCCTGGCCGGGAATTCGTGTCGCGCCACGGGCACCTGTCGCTGCCGGCCGATCTCGCCGCGGATGTGGTCGCGGTGCTGGGCTTCGACCAGCGGCCGATCGCCCGACCCTATATCCACATTCGCCCGCTGGCGAAGCCTCCGGTGGCGTCGTACGACCCGACCGCCGTCGCCCGGCGCTACCGCTTTCCCCCCGATGCGACCGGCGCGGGCCAGACGATCGCGCTGATCGAACTCGGCGGCGGCTACGACGACAATGCCATGGCGCGCTACTTCCACGCCAAGGGCATCGACCGCACGGGAAAGCTGGCAGCGGTGTCGGTCCACGGCGCCGCCAATGCGCCGGGCGATTCGAGCGGCGCCGACGGCGAGGTGCAGCTCGACATCGAGGTCGCCGGATCGGTCGCACCCGCCGCCGACATCGCGGTCTATTTCGGCTCCAACCAGGCCAGCGGCTTCGTCGATGCCATCGCCGCCGCGGTCCATGACAGCCAGCGCGCCCCGTCGGTCATCTCGATCAGTTGGGGCGCTCCGGAAAGCGGTTGGTCGGCGCAGGAAACCGACGCGCTCAACCAGGCGTTCCAAGCGGCGGCGACGCTCGGCATCACCGTCTGCTGCGCCTCCGGCGACAGCGGTGCGGTGGACAATTCCGCGGGCGGCACACCGACGGTGGATTTTCCCGCATCCAGCCCGTACGTGCTGGGCTGTGGCGGCACACACCTGCCGCCGCAAGGGGCCGAAACCGCGTGGAACGACGGCGCCAGCGGCGGCGCGAGCGGCGGCGGCTACAGCGCCCGCTTTCCCCGCCCCTCCTGGCAGACCGGCGCCGGCGCGGCGCTGCGGGTGCAGGCTGGGCGCGGCGTGCCGGACGTCGCCGGCGACGCAGACCCGGCGACCGGCTACAATGTCGCGATCGACGGGCAGGATGCGGTGGTCGGCGGCACCAGCGCCGTGGCACCGCTCTGGGCGGGTCTGATCGCGCTCTGCAACCAGCAGGCCGGCCACAACGCCGGCTTCGTCAATCGCGTCCTCTATGCCAACCCGACCGCGCTGACCGACATCACCCAGGGCAGCAACAACGGCTATCGCGCCGGCCCCGGCTGGGACCCGGTGACCGGCCTCGGCTCGCCAGTCGGCACATCCGTCGCCGAACTCCTGGACCGGGGTTCGGCCACGAGTTGACGTACCCACCATGGAACGGAGAAGTCCCCACCGATGACCGCTCCCTCGGAAAACCCAGCCGTCGCGCCGGTCCGATCGGTGACGCAGGATCAGCCCTGCTTCGATCCGATCGCTTATGGCAACGGCCCGGGGGATTCCGTCACCGCGGCCGCCGAGAATGCGGCGATCACCCACCACACCATCGCCATCGGCGGCAGGACGCTGGCCTACACGGCGACCGCTGGCCACCTCATCGCGGTCGATCCCAGCACGTCCAAGCCGGATGCCACGATGTTCTACGTGGGCTTCGTGCTCGACGGCGCAGCATCCGACAGCCGGCCGGTGACGTTCTTCTACAATGGCGGCCCCGGCTCGTCCTCGGTCTACGTGCTGCTCGGCTCGTTCGCGCCGATGCGTATCCGGACGTCGCTGCCCGACTTCACGCCGCCGGCTCCGTACACGATCGAGACCAATCCCGACAGCCTGCTCGACCGCACCGATCTTGTCTTCATCAATCCGGTGGGCACCGGCTACTCGTCGGCCATCGCGCCGGCGGTGAACAAGGATTTCTGGGGTGCCGACAAGGACGCCGTCTCGCTCGCGCAGTTCATCAAGCGCTATCTCACCGCCAACCACCGCTGGAACTCGCCCAAATTCCTGTTCGGTGAATCCTACGGCACCGCGCGCAGCGCCATTCTCTCCTACATGCTGCACGAGCAGGGTGTCGATCTGAACGGGGTGACGCTGCAATCCTCCATCCTCGACTACACGCAGGCCGGCAACCCCGTCGGGCTGCTGCCGACCTGTGCCGCCGATGCCTGGTATCACGACCGGGTGGGCAAAGGCCGGGCCGCCGACCTGGCGACCGATCTGGCACCGGTCATCCGCTTCGCCGACAGCACCTATCCGGCGGCGCTGAAGCAGTTTCCAAATGCCGACCCCGCCGCGGTCGCCCAATTGTCCGCCTATATCGGCATCGACAAGACGACGCTCGATAGCTGGTCGCTCAATGTCGCGGCCGCCGACGATCGCGGAACGTCGCTGTTCCTGCTGACGCTGCTAGCCGACCAGGGGCTGGCACTCGGATCGTACGACGGTCGCGCGACCGGGGTGGACACCGGCATTGCGCGCCACATCGACCCGAAATCCGGCGGCAACGATCCTACGATGACGGCAGTGAACGGCGCCTATACCGCGATGTGGAACAGCTATCTCAACGACCAGCTCCTGTTCACGTCGAACGCCGCGTTCACCGATCTCAATGACCAGGCGTTTGCCAACTGGGATTTCAGCCACATCGACCCCACCGGCGCGCAGAAAGGGATCGACAGCCAGGGGCGCGTCATTCTCTATACCGCGGGCGATCTCGCCGCGACCATGAGCCTGAATGTCGATCTCAAGGTGTTCTCCGCCAACGGCTATTACGACAGCGTGACGCCGTTCCATCAGACCGTGCTGGATTTGCAGAACATGCCGCTGGGCGACGCGGCGCTGCGTAAGAACCTTACGATCCGATATTTCCCGTCCGGACACATGATCTATTTGGACGGGCCGTCGCGGACCGCGATGAAGGCGGATCTCTCGGCGTTCTACGCCAGCACAACGTCGGACCATGCAGCCGTGGCTCGCATCCGCGCGTTGCAGGCGCCGATGCCGACCATGTAGCGCGACACAGGTCGCTATGAAGTAGCGCGACACAGGTCGCGACGACGTAGCGCGACACAGGTCGCAGGGAGTTGACGCACCGCAGGGCGCGGGACAGTCGACACGGCCGCCGCCCGCGTCGCAGGTTGCGCACCGACAGAGAGCGAGAACCATGGCCATCCCGATCAGCCTCACGGTGAATGGAGAACAACGGCGCGTCGTGCTGGAGGACGCGCGCGTGACACTGCTCGACCTGCTGCGCGAGCGGCTCGACCTCACCGGCACGAAGAAAGGCTGCGACCGCGGTCAATGCGGCGCTTGCACGATCCTGCTCGACGGACGCCGGATGAATTCCTGCCTCGCCCTGGCCGCGAGCCACGACGGCGCGGACACCCTCACCATCGAGGGCTTGGCGCAGGGCGACGTGCTCGACCCGGTGCAGGCCGCCTTTATCGAGCACGACGCGTTCCAGTGCGGTTTCTGCACGCCGGGCCAGGTCATGAGCGCCGTCGGGCTGATCCGCGAGGCGCAGGCGGGCGACGATCCTGAGCGGGTGCGCGAGGCGATGAGCGGCAATATCTGCCGCTGCGGCGCCTATGCCGGCATCACCGAGGCGGTGCTCGACGCGCAGGCGCGCATCCGGCAGGCAGGCCGCCAGGGAAAGGCCGCATGAACGCCTTCGAATACGTCCGCGTCCGCAGCGTCACCGAGGCGGTCGCGGCGGCGGCAAATCCCGGGGCGGCCTATCTCGCGGCCGGCACCAACCTGCTCGATCTGATGAAGGGCGGCATCAGCCGGCCGGCGGCCGTCGTCGACATCACCCGCGTCCCTGGCCTCGACAGGATCGAGTGCCTGCCCGACGGCGCATTGCGGATCGGCGCCCTGGTGCGCAACAGCGACCTCGCCCACGACCTCGACGTGGCGCGACGCTATCCGGCGATGGCGGAGGCACTGCTCTCCGGCGCCTCGGCGCAGCTCCGCAACGCGGCCACCACCGCCGGCAACGTGATGCAGCGCACGCGCTGCCAGTATTTCTACGACCTCGCCAGCGCCTGCAACAAACGCGAGCCAGGCGCCGGATGCGACGCGCGCCGCGGCGAGACGAGGCTGCACGCGGTGCTCGGCTGGAGCGAGCACTGCGTCGCCACCCATCCGTCCGATTTCTGCGTGGCGTTGGTCGCGCTCGGTGCGGTTGTCGAGATCGAAGGCGGGGCAGGGCGGCGCGAGGTGGAGATCGACGCTTTCCACCGCCTGCCCGGCGACGCGCCGCACATCGAGACCGTGCTTGCCCCGGGCGAGCTGATCGTGGCCGTCCGCCTGCCGCCTGAGGCGGCCGGGTTCGCCGGCCACGCGCGCTATCTGAAGGTCCGGGAGCGCACGTCGTACGCCTTTGCGGTGGTGTCCGCCGCTTGCGGCCTGCGACTCGAAGCCGGAAAAATTGCCGAGGCGCGGCTCGCTTTGGGCGGCGTCGCGCTGAAACCCTGGCGCGCCCACGAGGCCGAAGCCCTGCTCGGAGGACGCGAACCGGGCGAGCGCGTCTTCCGCGACGCGGCGGACGCGGCGCTGGCCGACGCGAAGCCGTCCGGCGACAACGCCTACAAGGTCGAACTCGCGCGGCGCGTCATCACGCGTGCCCTGGCACTCGCCGCCGCCGGCACGCCCGAGCGGCTACCGCCGCTGCCCGCCTCGCCCTTCGCCTCCGTTCCGGGAGTTCCCGTCGGTGCCTGAGACCACCCCCGCCCATATCCGCCACGGCTCCAGCATCGGCCAGCCGCTCACCCGGCGGGACGGCCTGCTCAAGGTCACCGGCGGCGCACGCTACGCGGCCGACAACCATCCGCCCGGGATGCTGCACGCGGTGATGGCGGTCAGCAGCATCGCGCGCGGCCGCGTGACCGCGCTCGACGTCGCCGCCGCCCGCGCCCATCCCGGCGTGGTCGAGGTGATGACGCCGGCCAACGCGCCGAAGCTCGCCCGTCATCCCGACCGGGCGGACGAGCCGTTCACCTTCAAGCTCGACCTGCTGCAGGACGACCGGGTGCGCTACGCGAACCAGCCGATCGCGGTGGTGATCGCCGAGACCTTGGAGGCGGCCGCCGAGGGTGCCGTGCTGCTTCATCCCTCCTATGCCGCCGAGCCCGCCCGCGTCGGCCTGGATGCGTCCGAGCGGTTCGTGCCGGCCTCCGTCGGCGTCGGCCAGGAGGCGAATGCCGGCCACGGCGACATCGCGGCCGGTCTCGCCGCCGCCGACCGGCGGATCGAGGCGGTGTACGAGACGCCGGCCCAGTATCACAACGCGATGGAGCCGCACGCTGTCGTCGCGGCCTGGGATGGCGACCGCCTCGTCCTCGACACGCCGAGCCAGGGCATGACGATGGCACGGGGCCGCCTCGCCGGCCTGTTCGGCATCGACCCCGACGACATCCATATCCGCAGCCCCTTCCTCGGCGGCGGATTCGGCTCCAAGGGCGTGATCTGGGCGCCGCAGGTGCTCGGGATCATGGCGGCGCGCCTCGTTGGTCGGCCGGTGAAGCTGGTGACGCGCCGCGAGCAGATGTTCGGCCCCGTGGGCCATCGGCCGCCGACCCGGCAGAGCTTCCGCCTCGGCGCCGGCGCGGACGGCGCACTCACGGCGCTCGAGCATCACACCCTCACCGCGTCGAGCACTTTCGATGATTTCTTCGAGCCATCCGGCGGGGCCTCACATACGCTGTATGCGACTCCGGCCCTCGCGACGAGCCACGAGGCCGTCCGCATCGACACCGGGACCCCGACCTTCATGCGCGCGCCTGGCGAGGCCTCGGGCAACGCGGCCCTCGAGAGCGCGATCGACGAGATGGCGGATGCCTGCGGCATGGACCCGCTCGACTTCCGCCTGAAGAACTACGCCGACGTCGAGCCGCTCTCCGGCAAGCCGTTCTCGTCCAAGGCGCTGCGGGAATGCTATGCGGAAGGGGCGGCGCGGTTCGGCTGGGCTGGCCGGCCGCGGGCGCCGCGGCAGATGCGCGACGGGCAGGGTCTGCTGGTCGGCTCGGGCGTCGGCACCGCGACCTTTCCGGCGATCATATTCCAGGCCGAGGCACGGGCAGTCCTGCACGCCGATGGACGTGCGGTCGTCGAGATCGGCGCCCTCGACATGGGCCAGGGCGCCTGGACCGCGCTCGCGCAGATCGCCGCCGACGGGCTCGGCCTCGACTTGTCGCAGGTCGAGTTGCGCATGGGCACCTCCGACCTGCCCAACGGCGGCATCGCCGGCGGCTCGTCGCAGACCGCGACGGCGGGCGTCGCGATCCACAATGCGGGCGGCGATGTGATCGCGCAGCTCGCCGACCTCGCGACCGGCGACGAACGCTCGCCGCTGTTCGGCGCCGGCAACGCCGGCGTGATCGCGCGCGACGGCCGCCTGCTGCGCCGCGACGACGAACGCCGCGGCGAGAGCTACGCCGACATCCTCGCCCGCGCCGGCCGGGCCGCGATCGAGGGCTACGGCCAGGCCGCCGCCGATCCGGCGGGTGCGGAGCATTATGCGATGCACACCCATGGTGCCGTCTTCGCCGAGGTGAAGGTCGATCCCGAGCTTGGGCAAATCCGCGTCTCGCGGCTGGTCGGCGCCTTCGCGGCCGGACGGATCGTCAATCCCCGCATGGTGCGGAGCCAGTATCTCGGCGGCATGGTCTGGGGCGTCTCCTTCGCACTGCACGAGCACGCGGTGATGGACCCGCACTCGGGCCGCCCGATGAACGCCAACTTCGCCGAGTATCATGTGCCGCTGAATGCCGATGTGCCCTCGATCGAGGCGATCCTCGTCGAGGAGCACGATCCGCACGTCAACGCGCTCGGGATCAAGGGTGTCGGCGAGATCGGCATCACCGGCACTGCCGGCGCGATCGCGAACGCCGTCTGGCATGCCACAGGCGTGCGGGTGCGGCACTTCCCGATCACGCTCGACAAGCTGCTCGGCGGCTGAGGCCAGGCGGAGCGGGCCGGATGACACGGACGGCTCCTCATTCTCTTCGACGATTATGGGCGCATGACGACGGGCGCGTGTGATCCGATCGTTGGCCTGACCACCAGTCCGAGACGCTTCCCCACACCATCCACGCTGGCGGCGCCGCTGCCCAACGAGCGCGCGTCCGCTTGTCGGCGAGCCTCCCCGGAACTTATGGTTACCGGCAGGGCCGTTTTGTTGGAGACCGGTGGCATTTCAGGCTCCGCAGGCTTTGACGACACCCATTGGAAACGACCTCGAAATATGAGGATTGAGGCGATACTGCGACGAATGACCGGCCGTGGTCGCGACCGCCGACCGTGCAGCGCCTGGCCTGTCGTTGCAGCGTTGCTCGCGGCACTCGTCGTTCTCAGTGCTTGTGCGTCGCCCGTATCCGTCGTGCGGATCGATCCGCAAAGAATGCAGCGTTCGCTGGATGCAAGCGCGCTCACGAGCGACCGTCTCAGTGAGGAAACCCGGAACGTGCTGCGCCGTCACGGCCTTCTGGCGCTATTCGACAGGGATGCCGGCGCGGCGATCGCCGCCCTGCATGCACGTCTCGCGGCGGGCCACGCCGACCGCCAGGATCTGTTTGCGCTCGCCGAGACATCGTACCTGCTTGGCCGGCGCAGCGGTGACCGCAGCCGGTTCCTGGCGTCCGCGGTCTATGCCTTCGCATACCTGTTCCCTGGGCGGGACGCGCCGTTGCCGGACGCGTTCGATCCCACTGACCGGCAGGCCGCCGACCTATATGGACGCGGCCTAACCGCAGCTTTCGTCGCCGACGACGGCGCCCGTCTGGACCTTCGTTCCGGTCGCTATGCGTTGCCGTTCGGAACCCTCGACCTTACTCTCGATCAGAGCAGCCTTCGCTGGGGCAACGCAGAGCTGACCGATTTCGCCCCCGCCGGCGATCTGCGGGTGAGCGGCCTGCAAAACATCTACCGTCGGCCGGGACTCGGTGCGCCGATCGCCGCCGGCATCCGGCGGCCGGCCGGCATCCGCGGGTTTCAGGTGGCGCCAAAGGTCCGCGTGCCGGCGACCGTGTTGATGGTCATCCCCGATGCGCGTGCCGCAATCGCGTCCGGTGTCGTGCACGGCGTCCTCTCGGTCCATACGTTCTTCGAGGACCGGACGATCTCGATCGACGGCCACACGGTTCCGCTCGAATACCGTCTCACTGCCTCGCTCGCCCTTACACTGCAGGAGTCCAACATCTGGGCGCTGGAATTCCGGGGCTTCCTGTTCGGCGACGTGTTCTCCGACCGGCCGAGCCAACTGGTTGGCCTGGAGCCGCACCGTCGTGGCCGGATCCCGGTGGTGCTGGTGCATGGCACGGCGTCGAGCGTCGGCCGCTGGGCCGACATGGTCAATGATCTCCTGGCCGATCGCCGCATCAATGACCATTTCGAGTTCTGGCTGTTCGGCTATGCGACGGGAGCCCCGATCCCATATTCGGCCCTGCTGCTTCGGCGCGTGCTCGAGGAGACTTTCGCGAAACTCGGCACCGCCGCTTCTGATCCGGCGCTTGGCCAGACCGTGGTGATCGGGCACAGCCAGGGCGGCCTGCTGGCGAAGATGCTCGTGATCGACCCGGGCGGTCGGCTCTGGGATGGGATCAGCCGCCGGCCGCTCGACGATCTTCGGATGAGCCCCGCGTCGAATGCGCTGCTCCGCGCCGCGCTGTTTGTCCATCCATTGCCGGAGGTGCGGCGGGTGGTGTTCATCGCGACACCTCATCGCGGCAGCCACGTCGCCGCTCTGTCAGTCAGCCAGCTCGTCGGCCGACTGGTAACTCTCCCCGTCGGTGTTGCGCTGGTGGGTCGCGAACTGCTGGCGAACAATGTCGATGAGCCCGCATTCAACGTGCGCCGCGGCCGGCTCGGAAGCATCTACGGAATGACCCCGGGCAGCGCGTTCATCCGGGCCCTGGCAAGCGTGCCCGTAGTGCCCGATGTCGCGGTGAACTCGATCATTCCAACACTCGGCAACGGTCCGCTTACGCAGCGAACCGACGGGGTTGTGAGCTATTCAAGCGCGCATATCGCGCCCGTGGAATCGGAGCTTGTGGTAAATTCCGGGCACTCGACCCAGTCCACCCCGGCGACCATCGAGGAGGTCCGCCGGATCCTGCTCCATCACCTCGCCGATGCGTGCCGCGCGGCGATCCGTTGCGGCGAGCCGGTGGCGATTTCGGCGCGGTGACGCGTCTGCCTCACGACCGTGATCTGCTGGCGACGAGCGGCATTTGACTGATCAGAGCAGATGCGGAGCCAAACAGCGTGGTACAACGGGGCTGGGCGCTGGCCTGGGTGCTGCGATCGGCGGTGGTCGGGGTGCGGGAATCGGCGTCGCCGCCGGCGCATTCGGGGGCGCCGGACTGGGCGCGATGAGAACCTCGAACGCCCAGAACTCCATCCAGGCGCAATACAACAACGCCTTCGCCCAGTGCATGTTCAGCCTTGGCAACGCGGTGCCGAGCATGGGACCGATGATGGCTCAACCTCGCGGGCCCGGGGGCGCCGCCCCGCGCTGATCCGGGAACGCCGGGGCCGCTTGCACGCCGTCTGTTGGTGGCCCGACCAGCGCGCCTGTCATTGGTGTCCGAAATGCACGACGACGCGATTGGTCGTGCGACCGGTGCTCTATCCGAGAGCCCGCTTCATCCGGGCCTGCGGCTCGCCATCCCCGAAACTCGCCGCGAATGCTGAAACACTCGCCGCGATCGCCGCTGGTCCGCTCTGTTCCTCCCACCCCGCAATCAGCCGCTTCTGCGCCCGCACCGCCCCCGGCGCACTGGCCAGGATCGCATCCAGCACCCGTCCGACCGCCGCCTCCAGCATGTCTTCGGCGACCACCTCCTCGACCAGCCCCCAGGCCTCCGCCCGCGCAGCGTCGATGGTCTCGCCGGTCAGCAGCAGCCGCCGCGCCCGGCCCCAGCCGATCAGCATCGGCAGCAGCCGTGCCTCGATCACCGAGGGGATGCCGATGCGCACCTCCGGCATCGCGAACCGCGCGCCCACGGTCGCGATCCGCAGATCGCACGACGCCGCCAGTTCCAGCCCGCCGCCGAGCGCCCAGCCGCGTATCGCGGCGACAACCGGCACCGGGCAGCGCCGCACCGCATCGCAGGTATCATGTAGCAGCGTAATCAGCTGCCGTGCGCCCACGGCATCGAGCGTCGCCATCTCCCGGATGTCGGCGCCTCCGATCCAGGCGCGCGTGCCCTCGCCCTCGATCACGACGGCACGCAGGCCGTCATCCTCGGCCAGCACCCGCAGCGCGTCGCGCAGTGCGGCCATCAGTGCCGCATTCAGCACGTTCAGTTTTTCCGGTCGCACCACGCGGAGAAACGCGACGTGCCCGTTCGGCCGCTCCTCGATGCGCTGCGCGATCCGTCCGCTCACGCGCGCCCCCGGTTCAGATGAAAGTGCCACGCTGGTCGCGTCGAGTCGCGGCAATCACGGTGGCAACGGGAACCTGGCCGCGCGGTTCAGGTTCGCGTTCACGCCGCCCGGCGATCCAGCGCCCGCAGCACCGCGTCGCCCATCCCGGTCGTGCCGACCTTGGTGCAACCCGGCCCCGCGATGTCCGGCGTGCGGATGCCTTCTCCCAGCACGTCGCGCGCCGCCGCCTCCAGAAGCGCTGCGTCCTCCTCCATGTCGAAGGAGTAGCGCAGCAGCATCGCGAAGCTCAGCAACTGCGCGAGCGGGTTGGCAAGGTCGCGGCCCGCGATGTCGGGCGCGCTGCCGTGGATCGGCTCATAGAGCGCATGCCGCCGCCCGTGCTCGTCGAGGCCGCCCAGCGTCGCCGACGGCAGCATCCCGAGCGATCCGGTCAGCATCGAGGCCAAATCGGAGAGCAGATCGCCAAACAGATTGGTGGTCACGACGACGTCGAACTGGCGGGGGTTGCGCACGAGCTGCATCGCGCAATTGTCGGCGTACATGTGGCTGAGCTGCATCTGCGGATAGTCGCGCGCCGCCAACGCCGTCACCGTCTGCCGCCACAGCAGACCGCTCTCCATCACGTTCGCCTTCTCGACCGAGCAGATGCGCCCTTGCCGCTTGCGCGCCAACTCGAACGCGACGCGCGCCACCCGCTCGATTTCCGGCGTGCTGTAGACTTCCGTGTTGACGCCCCGCTTGGTGCCGTCCGGCAGTTCCGTGACGCCGCGTGGGTTGCCGAAATAGATGCCGCCGGTGCTCTCGCGCACGATCATAAGGTCGAGGCCGCGCACCACCTCCGGCTTCAGCGTGGACGCATCCAGCAGCGCGTCGAAGACGATCGCCGGCCGCAGGTTGGCAAACAGACCCAGCTCGCCGCGCAACCGAAGAATGGAAATCTCAGGCCGCTTGTCGAAGCCCAGCGCGTCCCATTGCGGGCCGCCCACCGAGCCGAACAGGATTGCATCGGCATCCTTGGCCGCCTGCATCGTCGCATCCGTGATCGGCGTGCCGCGCGCATCGATCGCGGCGCCGCCCACGAGGTCCTCGGAGATATCGAAGCTGACATGCCGGCGACGGTCCATCCAGTCGATGACGCGCCGCACCTCGCGCATCACCTCCGGCCCGATCCCGTCGCCCGGCAGCACCAGCAGTTTCTTGTTCGACGCCATCAGGCACTCCTCGTCAAACAGGCCGGACTCGGCCCGGACCCGTCAAAGGGCAGACCAAGGGATCCTCAAGGCTCCGCCTTGAGCGAGGTCCAGGGGCAGAGCCCCTGGCCTCAGACCGCAACCCCCGGCATCCAGTCCCGCTCGCGCCGCGCCCGCTTCTCGAAGCGGTCGATCGCGCTCGCGTGCTGCATCGTCTGGCCGATGTCGTCGAGCCCTTCCAGCAGCAGGTGCTTTCGGAACGGGTCGATCTCGAAGCCGATTTCCTCGCCGTTCGGCCGCACCACGACCTGCCGCGCGAGATCGACCGTGATCCGCGCATTGCCGCCCATGCGAGCATCCTGCATCAGCGCCTCGCACACTTCGCGCGGCAGGCGAACCGGCAGAATCCCGTTCTTGAAGGTGTTCGTATGGAAGATGTCGGCGAAGCTCGGCGCGATGACGCAGCGTACGCCGAAATCCAGCAGCGCCCAGGGCGCGTGCTCGCGCGAACTGCCGCAGCCGAAGTTCTCGTGCGCGATCAGGATTTCCGCGTGGCGGTACGGTTCCTGGTTGAGCACGAAATCCTCGCGCTCACGCCCATCCGGGTGATAGCGCAGCGTCTCGAACAGATGCTGCCCCAGACCCGTGCGCTTGATCGTCTTGAGGTGTCGCGCCGGGATGATCTTGTCGGTATCGACATTCGCCAGCGGCAGCGGCGCCGCAACCCCGGTCAGCGTCGTGAACGCATCCATCACGCCAGCTCCCGCACGTCGGCGAGCCGCCCCGTCACCGCCGCCGCCGCCGCCATCGCCGGCGACAGCAGGTGCGTCCGACCGCCCGGCCCCTGCCGTCCCTCGAAATTGCGGTTCGACGTGCTGGCGCAGCGCTGCCCCGCGGTCAGCTTGTCCGGGTTCATGCCCAGACACATCGAGCAGCCCGCCTCGCGCCACTCGAACCCGGCCTCCAGCAGCACGCGGTCGAGCCCCTCCGCCTCCGCCTGCTGCTTCACCAGTCCCGAGCCCGGCACCACCAGCGCCCGCACGCCATCGGCCACATGCCGCCCGCGCGCGATCGCGGCGGCGGCGCGAATATCCTCGATGCGGCCGTTGGTGCAACTGCCGATGAACACGACCTCGACCGGAATGTCGGTCATCCGCGTCCCCGGCGTCAGCGCCATGTAGTCGAGCATCCGCCGCCGCTGCACGCGCGCCGCTTCGTCCGGCGCGTCGTCGGGATCGGGGACGCGGCCGGTGATCGGCACCACCGATTCCGGGTTCGTCCCCCAGGTCACCATCGGCACGATCTCGCGCGCATCGAGCACGATCGTCGTGTCGTACACGGCATCCGCGTCCGACGGCAGCGCGCGCCAGTGTTCGATCGCGCGCGCCAGCGCGTCGCCCTTCGGCCCCATCGGCGTCGCCGCGACGTGATCGAATGTCTTCTCGTCCGGTGCGATCAACCCCGCGCGCGCGCCCGCCTCGATCGACATGTTGCAGACCGTCATCCGTCCGGCCATGTCGAGCGCGCGTATCGCCTCGCCCGCATACTCGATCACGTGCCCGGTGCCGCCCGCGGTCCCGAGCCGGCCCACGATCGCGAGCACCAGATCCTTAGCGCTCATGCCAGTGGGCAGCGTGCCGTCGACACGCACCAGCATGTTCTTCGCCGGCTTCTGCAGCAGCGTCTGCGTCGCCAGCACGTGTTCCACTTCCGAGGTGCCGATGCCGAACGCCAGCGCGCCCACCGCGCCATGCGTCGAGGTGTGGCTGTCGCCGCAGACGATCGTCATGCCGGGCAGCGAGATGCCGAGTTCCGGCCCGATGATATGCACGATGCCCTGGCGCGCATCGAGCAACGGGATGTACGGCACGCCGAACTCGGCGACGTTGCGCTCCAACGTCTCGACCTGAAGCCGGCTGTCGGCTTCCTTGATGCCGCTGCGGCGGTCGGAGGTCGCGACGTTGTGGTCCACGACGGCGATGGTGCCGTCCGGGCGGCGCACGCGCCGGCCTGCGGCGCGCAGGCCCTCGAACGCCTGCGGGCTCGTCACCTCATGGACCAGATGGCGGTCGATGTAGAGGATGCACGTTCCGTCCGGCAGCCGCTCGACGACGTGGCTGTCCCAGATCTTGTCGAACAGCGTGCGCGGCATTTGCGTCCTCCTGAAGTAAAACTGGCCCCCGCCTAGATCCGCCAAAGGGAAGTTGCCGTTTGGAAATCCCCAACGAATGGATTCTCAAGGCTCCGCCTTGAGCGGGTTCCGGGGGCAGAGCCCCTGGCCTGCCCTTATTCTGCCGCCGCCGCCTCGCCGCCCACCGTCCGCGCCCGTTCCGCGATGCGCGCCGACTTGCCGCGACGCTCGCGCAGATAATACAGCTTCGCCCGCCGCACGTCCCCGCGCCGCACCACGGCAATCTCGGCGATCGTCGGCGAATACAGCGGAAACACCCGCTCCACGCCCTCGCCGTAGCTGATCTTGCGCACCGTGAAGTTGCTGTTCAGCCCCTTGTTGCTGCGCGCGATGCACACGCCCTCGAACGCCTGCACGCGGGCACGCTCGCCCTCGACGACCTTGACCGACACGCGAACCGTGTCGCCGGCGGCGAAATCGGGCACCGCGCGCGCTTCGGTAAGGCGCGCGATCTGCTCCGCCTCATAGGTCTGGATGATGTTCATGGCATTGCCCTCTGGTCTCGTTTTCTAATGCGCCGTTGCGGCGCCTGCAATGTGTCGCGCCCACAGATCGGGCCTGCGCGCGCGCGTGGTCGCCTCCGCCTGCGCCCGGCGCCAGGCCGCGATCGCCGCATGGTCGCCCGACAGCAGCACCTCCGGCACCGCGCGCCCCTGCCATTCGGCCGGGCGCGTGTAATGCGGATACTCCAGCAGCCCGGCCGAGAAACTCTCCTCCTCGACGCTCGCCGCCGCCCCCAGCACGCCCGGCAGCAGCCGCACGCACGCCTCCAGCAGCACCATCGCCGGCAGCTCGCCGCCAGCGAGCACGTAATCGCCGATGCCGATCTCATCCGCCCCGCGCGCCTCGATCACGCGCTGGTCGATCCCCTCGTAGCGGCCGCACAGCAGGATCACGCCCGCGCCCGAAGCCAGCCGCGCCGCATCGGCCTGAGCCAGAGGCCGCCCGCGCGCCGCAAGGCAGACGATCGGCCGCCCGTCCGAAACGGCACCGATCGCCGCGTCCGCCACGTCCGCGCGCATCACCATCCCGGCACCGCCGCCGAACGGCGTGTCATCGACGCTGCGATGCCGCCCCAACCCGTGGTCGCGGATGTCGCGCACCCCGAGCGCCCACAGCCCGTCGGCCAGCGCCCGCCCCGGCAGCGAGTGCCCGAGCGGCCCCGGGAACATCTCGGGGAACAGGGTCAAAACGTCCGCCCGCCAGCTCACGCGGAAGCCCTCTCGTCGTGTGACAGAAAAACGATCCCGGGCGGCACCACCGTCACGCATCCGGCTGCCAAATCCACTTGCGGGACGGCATCGCGGGTGAACGGCACCAGCAGCGGCGCTTCCCCGGCGCGCTCGATTTCGAGCGACGCGCCGGCGCCGTAATCGTGCACCCGCGCCACCGACCCGATCGCCGCCCCTGCCGCATCCACCGCCGCGAGCCCGATCAGGTCGGCCAGATAGAATTCTTCGGGTTCCGGCGTCGGCAGCCGGTCGCGGTCGGCATAGAGCCGCAGATTGACCAGCGCCTCCGCCGCCGTCCGGTCGGCCACTTTCCGGCCGGCTTCGTCGGAGAGTTCCGCAATCCCCGACCCGCGCCAGGCCAGCCGCCAGCGCCGCCCGCGATCGTCCTCCAGCGGCCCGAGATCGGCCAGTGCCGCCGGGTCCTCCGCGTGGCTGGTCACGCGCACCAGGCCCCGCACGCCATGCGGCCGTCCGATCACACCGAGCAGGATGCGCCGTGCCGCCATGCTACGCCGCGGTCGCGGCCTTGGCCCGCTCGACTGCCTTCTTGCCCGGTGCGGACTTCTTGGGCTGCTCGCGGAACGTCGGCATCGGTGCGATCCCGGCCCGGCCGAGGAACCGCGCCACCCGGTCGGTCGCGAGCGCTCCCTCGCCGAGCCAATGGCGGATGCGCTCGTCCTGGAGCCGGACGCGGTCGGCGTGTTCGGCGGGCAGCATCGGGTCGTAGCTGCCGAGCTTCTCGATGAAGCGCCCGTCGCGCGGACTGCGGCTGTCGGCGACCACGATGTGGTAGTACGGCCGCTTCTTGGCACCGGCGCGGGCGAGGCGGATTTTCAGTCCCATGCTGTTTTTCTCTCCTGATTGAGCGGCTTAGTACGGCCGGCGGTTCTGCATGTGCTTGGGCAGGATGGCGCCGAGGCCGTGACGCATCAGCCCCTTCTGGCCGAGCTTGTTCACCTTCTTCAGCATCCCGGCCATATCGTCGAACTGCTTGAGCAGGCGGTTGACCTCCTGCACCGTCGTCCCCGATCCGGCGGCGATCCGGCGCTTGCGGCTCGCCTTGATGATGTCGGGCAGGGTGCGCTCGCGCTTCGTCATCGACGAGATGATCGCCCCCTGCCGCTTCAGGATCGCGGTGTCGAGATTGGCGCCTTCGAGCTGGTCCTTGATCTTCGCCACCCCCGGCAGCATCCCGAGAATGCCCGAGAGACTGCCCATCCGCGTGATCTGGCGGAGTTGCGCCGCGTAATCCTCCAGCGTGAACTGGCCCTTCATCATCCGGGCCGCGAGCTTCTCCGCCTCTTCCTCTTCGATCGTCTCGCTGGCGCGTTCGACCAGGCCCACGATGTCGCCCATGCCGAGGATGCGCGATGCCACGCGCTCGGGGTGGAATTCCTCCAGGGCGTCGAGCTTCTCGCCCATGCCCATCAGCTTGATCGGCGCGCCGGTGATCGCCCGCATCGACAGCGCGGCCCCGCCACGCGCGTCGCTGTCCATGCGCGTCATCACGATGCCGGTGACGCCCACCGCCTCGTTGAACGCCCGCGCGGTGGTCACCGCGTCCTGCCCCGTCAGCGCATCGACCACCAGCAGCGTCTCGGCGGGCTGCGTCTCCGCCCGGATCGCCCGAACCTCGTCCATCAACTCCTGATTGATCGCAAGCCGCCCGGCCGTGTCGAGTACAACGATATCAAAAACTTCGCGCCGTCCGGTCTCCATCGCCCGGCGCGCAATCTCGATCGGCGTCTGCCCCGCCACGATCGGCAGGCTCGCCACCCCCACCTGCTCGGCAAGCTGTGCCAGCTGCAACTGCGCCGCCGGGCGCTGGGTGTCGAGGCTCGCCAGCAGCACCCGCCGCCGCTCCCGCCTGCCGAGCCGCAGCGCCAGCTTGCCCGCAGTGGTGGTCTTGCCCGAACCCTGCAATCCCACCATCAGGATCGGCACAGGCGCCGCCGCGGCAAGGTTGAGCGGCACCGCACCGGCGCCGCCCAGCTCGTCCACCAGCACGTCCTGGACGATCTTGATGACCTGCTGGCCGGGGGCGACGCTGTCCATCACCTCCGAGCCCATTGCCCGCTCGCGCACCTTAGCGGCGAAATCGCGGACGACCGGCAGTGCCACGTCGGCATCCAGCATCGCGAGGCGGACCTCGCGCAGCGCCTCGGTGATGTCGGCCTCGCTCAGGGTGCCGCGGCCGCGCAGCCGGTCGAAGGCGCCCGAGAGCTTGCCGGAGAGGGTGTCGAACATGCGGCCCGCGTGCTCCAAATGCCGATCGCGCCGCTGCGCGAACCCTCGCGGAGCGGCGGAGCCCCCGCCGGACGGGCGGGGACCGGGCAGCTTGGCTGTCCCGGAAGCCGCGGTCTATGCGCGCGGTCGGCGATGGGGTCAAGCCACAATGGTTCCCGTTTCGTTGAGCGGTGCCATGTTCCGCTTGCATCCATCCGCGCAACACCAACGTTGTACGCATAACGGACAGTCGCGGCCGCGGGCTTTTTCCGAGCGGCGTCGGAACCACCTGACAGTCGGAACAAAGCCAAACGCGGAATGCGTCGTCGGTGTGAGCTGGCCCACAGACGGGCCCGCCCCCGCCCTGCTCCAAGGGCGCCGCCGTTTTTTTGATCCGGAGGGAGACCATGAGCGCACAGATTGAACGCCGTCAGTTCTTCCGCCTGGCCGCTATGGCGGGCCTGCTGGCCATGCCTGCAGGCATCGCCCGCGCCCAGAGTGCGGTTGCGGGGGACGGCCCGACGGCGCCGGTGGCGGTGCTCAACGCGGCTCTGTTGCGGGTGATGAAGGCCGGCACCGGAACGCCCTTCACCGAACGCTATGCGATCCTCGCTCCGGCGGTCGACCAGACGTTCGATCTGCCGCTCGTGCTGCGCGACTCCGTGGGCCTCAGCTGGAGCGAGATTCCCGCCGCCCAGCAGGCGGCCCTGCAGAAGGCGTTCCGTCGCTACACGATCGCGAGCTTCCTCGCTAATTTCGACAGCTATGACGGCGAGCGCATCGAGACCGGTGGCCAGCCGCGCACCGTGATGGCGGGCGAGGTCATCGTGCCGACGCGCATCGTGCCGCGCTCGGGCAGCGCCACCCGGCTCGACTATGTGATGAAGCAGATGCCGTCGGGCTGGCGGGCGATCGACGTGCTCGCCGACGGCTCGATCAGCCGGGTCGCGGTGCAGCGGTCGGACTTCCAGAGTCTGCTCGCCAGCGGCACCGGCGATGCACTGATCGCGAGCCTGCAGCACACGGTGCAGACGCTGTCGGGCGGCGAGCTGGCCTGACGCCGCCGGGGTCAGCAAGGCGAGGGGCGCCGCCCCTCGCCCCCACCGGAGCCGACGGGCCCGGACGCGCCTAGAGGCCCGATTTGACCTTGTCGGCGGTATTCGTAACGGCATGGCCGGTCGCGCTGACATCCTTGCCGGCACCGGCGGTGGTGTTGCAGGCGGTCACCGACATCCCGAGACCGCCAAGGACGGACAGGGCCAGAAGCACGGTCGCGGCGCGGCTGCGAAGCGATTTCGATTTCGGCATCTCATCCTCCAGCGTCTGATACTGATACAGACGTAATGATAACAGACGTGATCGCCCGGCAGTTTCCACGCCGCTTTCAGCA
Organism: Acetobacteraceae bacterium; assembly: GCA_036272815.1. GTDB lineage: Bacteria > Pseudomonadota > Alphaproteobacteria > Acetobacterales > Acetobacteraceae > DATAYA01. The sequence continues at coordinate 3,820 of DATAYA010000145.1, read as the reverse complement.
TTTTCTCACGCGTGGCCTTCTGGCCGGCCCGCGGTTGCGACCGTCACCGGAAATCCCGCGTCGGCACCCGGATCGCAGCATCCTCCCCGGGCCTCGGGTCGGGCGCGAAGCTGTCCCGGGACTTGCGGCCGAGACCATCGCGCGGGTCCGGTCCGCCGCCATGCTTCACCTCGTCGCCGCGGCCGGAGCGTAACGGGAAGGCCGCTTCGCGGGCGCTGACGCTGCGCAGCATGGGGGTGAGGTCGAAAAGCTCCGCGGCCACGACATGCACGACATCGCCCTCGCGCTGCACCCGGCCGCGGCAGGCGATCATGCCGGCCGAGAGGATCAGCCGCCGCTGCGCCTCGAACACGCTCGGCCAGATCACCAGGTTGGCGACCCCGGTCTCGTCCTCGATGGTCACGAACAGCACGCCCTTCGCGGAGCCCGGCTTCTGCCGCACCAGTACCAGGCCGGGCACGGTCAGGCGCGCACCGTCCCGCGCCCGGGCCAGATCGGCGCAGGCGATCATCCCCTGCGCCCGCAACTCGCCGCGCAGGAACGCGACCGGATGCGCCCGCAGCGTCAACCCCGTGCTGGCATAGTCCTCGACCACCTCCCGTCCCTGCGTCATCGGCGCGAGCGCGACCGCTGGCTCAACCACTTCGGGTTCCCGGTCCGTCGCCGCGAACAGCGGCAGCGCGGCATCGCGCAGGCCACGGATCGCCCAGAGCGCGGCGCGCCGGTCGAGGCCGAGGCCGCCGAACCCATCCGCCTCCGCCAGCCGCTCCAGCGCCTCGGTGTCTACGCCGGCGCGGCGCCAGAGGTCATCGACGGACGAATAATCCTGCTCGCCACGCGCGGCGACAATGCGCGCACCATCGGCATTGGCCAGCCCCTTCACCATCCGCAAGCCCAGCCGCACCGCCAGCCGGTCATCCCCGTCAGGCTCCAGCGTGCAGTCCCAGCGGCTGCGCCGGACGCAGACCGGCCGCACCGCGACGCCGTGGTCGCGCGCATCCCGCACCACCTGCGCCGGCGCATAGAAGCCCATCGGCTGCGCGTTCAGCAGCGCCGCGCAGAAGATGTCCGGGTGGTGGCATTTCACCCAGGCGCTGGCATAGGCGATCAGCGCGAAGCTGGCGGCATGGCTCTCCGGGAAGCCATACGAGCCAAAACCCTCGATCTGGCTGAAGGTGCGTTCCGCGAAGGCGCGCGTGTAGTTGCGCGCGACCATGCCGGCGATCAGCTTGTCCCGGAAATGCGAGACGCCGCCGGTGACCTTGAAGGTTGCCATCGAGCGGCGGAGCTGGTCGGCCTCCGACGCGGTGAAGCCGGCGCAGACGATCGCGACCTTCATCGCCTGCTCCTGGAACAGCGGCACGCCGAGCGTCTTGCCGAGCACCGCCTCCAGCTCCGGCGTCGGGTAGCTCACCGGTTCCAGCCCCTCGCGGCGGCGCAGGTAGGGATGCACCATGTCGCCCTGGATCGGGCCGGGACGGACGATCGCGACCTGGATCACCAGGTCATAGAAGGTCCGCGGCTTCATCCGCGGCAGCATCGACATCTGCGCGCGGCTCTCGATCTGGAACGTGCCCAGCGTGTCGGCGCCGCGGATCATCGCGTAGGTCGCCGTGTCCTCCTGCGGGATTTTGGCCAAGTCGAGCGCCAGGCCGCGATGCTCTTCCAGCAGCGCGAAGGCGCGGCGCAGGCAGCCGAGCATCCCCAGGCCCAGCACGTCGACCTTCATGAAGCGCAGTGCGTCGATGTCGTCCTTGTCCCACTCGATCACCTGCCGGTCTGCCATCGCGGCCGGCTCGATCGCCACCAGCTCGTCGAGCCGGTCGCGCGTCAGCACGAAGCCGCCCGGATGCTGGCCGAGATGGCGCGGGAAGCCGATCAGCTCGCGTGCCAGGGTGAGCGTCAGCCGCAGCCGTGGGTCGTCGAGGTTGAGGTTGAGCGCCGCGGCGTCCGTCTCCGCGACGGCGTCATTGCTCCAGCCCCAGACCAGGCCGGCGAGCGCCCCGGTGACGTCCTCCGAGAGACCCATCACCTTGCCCACTTCCCGCACCGCACCACGGGCGCGGAAGCGCGTGACCGTGGCGCAGAGCGCGGCGCGGTTGCGGCCATAGGCCTCATAGACCCACTGGATCACGTCCTCGCGGCGCTCGTGCTCGAAATCGACATCGATGTCGGGCGGCTCCTGGCGTTCGGCGGAGACGAAGCGCTCGAACAGCAGGCTCGACTGCACCGGGTCGATCGCGGTGATGCCGAGCACGTAGCAGACCGCGGAATTGGCCGCCGAGCCGCGACCCTGGCAGAGGATTTTTTCCCCCCGGGCGAACCGGACAATATTGTTCACGGTGAGGAAATACGGCGCGTATTCGAGCCGGCCGATCAGGGCCAGCTCATGGCGGAGCTGCGCCGCGAGCGCGTCGGGCACGCCGCCGGGGAAGCGCCGCGCCGCGCCCTCCCAGGTCAGGCGTTCCAGCGTCGCCTGCGCCGGCAGGCCCACTTCCTCGATCTCGTCGGGATACTGGTAGCGCAATTCGCCGAGATCGAAGCGGCAGCGGGCGGCGATCTCGCCCGCGCGGGCCAGCGCGTCCGGGTGGCGGGCGAACAGCCGCGCAGTCTCCTCGGGCGGGCGGAGGTGGCGGTCGGCGAAGCGCTCGCGCCGGAAGCCGGCGGCGTCGATCGTGCAGCCCTCGCGGATGCAACCGAGCACGTCCTGAAGCATCCGCCGCTCGGGCACGTGATACAGCACGTCCCCCGTGGCGACCGCCGCCACCCCGGCGCGTGCCGCCATCTCCGCCAGCCCTTGCAGCCGCACCGCATCGCCCGGCCGCCGCCGCAGCGTCAGCGCGCAATAGGCGCGGTCGCCGAAATCCGCCCGCAGCCGCGTGAGCCGGGCCGCCAGCGCGTCGTCCGGCGCATCCGGCAGCAGCATGGCGATCAACCCCTCGCCACCGCGCGCGAGGTCGTCCGGGCCGAGCCGGCAGAGGCCCTTTCCCGCGCGCCCCTTGCCGAGCGTCAGCAGCCGGCAGAGCCGGCCGTAGGCCGCCCTGTCGGTCGGGTAGACGAGCAGCGAAGTGCCGTCCGCGAGGTCGAGCCGGCAGCCGACCACGAGCCGCACGCCAGTCGCCCGCGCCGCCTCCCAGGCCCGCACGATCCCGGCCAGCGAATTGCGGTCGGTGATGCCGAGTGCGGGAATGCCGAGGATGGCCGCCTGTACGAACAGCTCCTCGGGGTGCGAGGCGCCGCGCAGGAAACTGTAGTTGCTGGTGACCTGAAGCTCCGCTGTCATGGGCGTCGCGCCAGAACTCCCTCTTCCCGTGCGAGCTTGAGCCGCAGAGCGGCACGGAGCAGCGACGGGCTCCCGGGTCGCCCCGCCCGCCTCACTCCGCCGTCGACAGCCACCACCCGTCACCCGCGACCCACGCCGTCTCGTCCGGCTCCCCGTCCAGCCGCAGCGACCGCACCGCCGCCATCTCGCCGCGTGCGAACGCCTCCCGCAGCCGCTCGTTCGTCTCGTCATCCTGCGCGCCGGCGCAGCCGATGAACCCGACCCGCCACGGCAGGAACCGCGCCGGCCATCGTCCGCCCTCGCGCCGCACCAGCAGCATCCCGCCGCGGCCCCGCGCCGGCGCCAGCGGAAACAGCAGCCGGCCACCCTGGCGCAAGGCCGCGATCCAGACCGGCGCCGGCGCGGACGCCGCCGCGCTGACATAGATGATGTCGGCCTCGGGCAGCCCCGCGTCGGTTCCACTACGGGCCTCGACCGTCACCCACGGCAGGTCGCCCAGACAGACAGCCGCCCGCGCCGCCAGCGCCGGATCGATCT
>DATAYA010000144.1:0-9733 GCA_036272815.1 Acetobacteraceae bacterium | reverse complement strand
CACTCGCGAAAGAACGGATTCTCAAGGCTCCGCCTTGAGCGGGGTCCAGGGGCGGCGCCCCTGGCCTTTTGCCTTTCCAGAGGAATCAGCATGGACACCACCTTCGACCTGATCGTGCTCGGCGGCGGCCCGGGCGGCTACGTCGCGGCGATCCGCGCGGCGCAGCTCGGCCTGAAGGCCGCGGTCGTGGAGCAGGAGCATCTCGGCGGCATCTGCCTCAACTGGGGCTGCATCCCGACGAAGGCCCTGCTGCGCACCTCCGAGATCAATCATCTCCTGCATCACCTGCCCGATTTCGGCTTCGCGGCCGTCGAGCCGAGCTTTGACATCGGCCGCGTGGTGAAGCGGTCGCGCGCGGTCGCCAAGCAGCTCGCATCCGGCGTCGGCCACCTGCTGCGCAAGAACAAGGTCGCGGTGTTCGACGGCCACGGAAGGCTCGCCGGCAATCACTCGCTCGCGGTTGCCAAGGACGGGCGCAAGGTCGCGACGCTGACCGCGCCGCACATCATCCTCGCCACCGGCGCGCGGGCGCGGCAGTTGCCCGGGATGGAGACCGACGGCGCGCTGATCTGGGACTACAAGGCGGCGATGGTGCCGAAGGCGATGCCGAAATCGCTGCTGGTCGTCGGCTCCGGCGCGATCGGGATCGAGTTCGCGAGCTTCTACCGCAACATGGGCGCCGAGGTGACGGTGGTGGAGGTGCTCGACCGCATCCTCCCCGTCGAGGACGAGGAGATCAGCGCTTTCGCGCGCAAGGCGTTCGAGAATCAGGGCATCCGCATCGTCACCGGCGCCCTGGTGAAAAGCGCGCGCAAGAACGGCGACAGCGTCACCGCGACCGTTGAGTCCGACGGGAAGACGCAGGAGATCGCTGTCGAGCGCGTGATCTCGGCGGTCGGCATCGTCGGCAATGTCGAGGATATCGGCCTGGAGGGCACGCGCATCGAGGTCGAGCGGACGCATGTGAAGATCGACGAGTACTGCCGCACCGGCGAGCCGGGCGTCTATGCGATCGGCGATCTGTGCGGTGCGCCCTGGCTCGCGCACAAGGCGAGCCACGAGGGCGTCGTCTGCGTCGAGAAGATCGCCGGGCTCAACGACGTCCATCCGATCGACTGGACGAACGTCCCCGGCTGCACCTATTGCCGGCCGCAAGTGGCGTCCGTGGGCCTCACCGAGGCGCGCGCACGCGCCGAGGGCCACGAGCTGCGCGTCGGCCGGTTTCCGTTCGTCGGCAACGGCAAGGCGATCGCGATGGGCGAGCCCGAGGGGATGGTCAAGACGGTGTTCGACGCGACCACGGGCGAGCTGCTCGGCGCGCACATGATCGGCGCCGAAGTGACCGAGCTGATCCAGGGCTACGCGATCGCGCGCACGCTGGAGACGACGGAGACCGATCTGATGCACACGATCTTCCCGCACCCGACGGTGAGCGAGACCATGCACGAGGCGGTGCTGGATGCGTACGGGCGGGCGATTCACTTCTGAAGCGCCGGCCCGCCGCGCCGGTCACTCCTTGACCGCGCCCGCCATCATCCCGGAGACGAGCCGCCTCTGCCCGAGGAAGGCAAGCAGCAGCGGCGGCAGCGCGATCAGCGTCGCCGCCGCCATCAGCGCGCCCCAGTCGGTGACGCCCTCGCCCACGAAGTTGAACGCCGCCACGATCAGCGTGCGGCTGTGGATGTCGCTGAGCACCAGCGCGAACAGGAAGTAGTCCCACGCGAACACGAAGCACAGGATCACCGCCACCGCGAGACCCGGCCCGACCAGCGGCAGCGCCACGCTGAGGAGCACTCGCTCATCCGAGCAGCCGTCGATGCGCGCCGATTCCACGAGCGAGCGCGGCAGCGCGTCGAAGAACGGCAGCATGGTCCACAACGCGAGCGGCAGCGTGATCGCGGCATGGGTCGCGATCAGCACCCAGAAGCTGCCGACGGCACCGATCGCGGAGAACATGACGAACCACGGCAGCAGGAACAGCGCACCCGGCGCCATGCGGGTTGCCAGCATCAGCAGCGCCGGCCAGTTGACCTGTCCCCAGGAGACGGCGAACGCAGCCGGCACACCCAAGCCGATGCCGAGCGCGGTGGCACCCCCGGCGACGATCAGGCTGTTCAGCGCAAAGCGAAGGAACGGCATCGTGGTCAGCACGGTGCCGTAGTTCTGCAGCGTCGGGCGGAAGATGAGCTGCGGCGGCAGCGCGGTGACGGCGTCGGGCAGCTTGAAGCTCGCGGTCACCATCCAGAGCACGGGGGCCAGGAATGCAACGACGACAACCACAACCTGCGCGGCCCCGAGCGCGCCGCTCGCCCGCGCACGCAGTGCTGCCCCGCCTACCACGCCGCCGCCCGCCGCAGCCGCATCAGCACCAGGACCGCGCCAACCACGATCGCCGTGAGCGTCACCATCAGCGCCGAGGCGTAGCCGATGTCGAAGAACACGAAACCCTGCTTGAAGGCGTAGATGTTGAGTGTCTCGGAGGCATCGCCCGGGCCGCCCTGGGTCGTGACGTAGATGACGTCGAAAAAGCGCAGCAGGTCGACGCTGCGCAGCGTCGCGGCGGTCACGATGCTCGGCGCCAGCAGCGGCAGCGTGATGCGCCGGAACAGCGCCCAGGCGCGGGCGCCGTCGATTGCGGCCGCCTCGAACACGTCGGCCGGCAGTGTCTGCAGCCCTGCGAGCAGGATCAGCGCCACGAACGGCGCCCATTGCCAGGTGTCGATCAGCGCCACCGTCGGGATCACCCATTCGGGCGAAGCCAGCCACAGCGCCGGCGCGATCCCGAACTGCAAGAGGATCCAGTTGGCGATGCCGAGCGAGGGATCGAGGATCACCAGCCACATCATCCCGACGACGACCGGCGGCATCACGAACGGCGAGACCAGCAGCGTCCGGAGCAGCCCGCGCAGCCTGCGAGCGCGATGCACCAGCACTGCGAGATAGAGACCGACGGCAAGCTGCAGCGCGAGCGAGATGACATAGAGTTCGAGGGTGACGCGCAGGCCGGCCCAGAACTTCGCATCCGTGGCGAGGTGGATGTAATTGGCGCCAGCGTTGAAGTGCGGCGACGAGCCGAAGCTGAAACGCTGCAGGCTGAGCCAGATCGTGTAGAGGAACGGAAAGCCGATCATCGCCGCGGTGAAGCCGAGCGCCGGCGCGAGCATCCAGCCAAACTGGCCGCCGCGTCGCCGCCGCCGGACCCGCGGAGCCGGGGCGACGCGCGACCCGGCGACGGCCGTCGCCGCCCGCATCAGCCGCCTGCGTGCATGGCCGCGAGCTGCTTGTCCGCCGCGCACGCGGCGTCGTGCGCGGAGGCCTGCCGCAACAGCACGCGGTCGATCGCGTCGCCGACGATCTCGCGCACCTGCGGCTGGCGGCGGAACGGCGGACCGACCTCGCTGGTGCCGGTGGCCCCCATCTCGCCGAGCAGCTTCGCCCAGTCCTGCCGCACCGGGACGGCCGCCAGCCAGGCGCGGTATTGCGGGTCCCGGGCCACCGATTGGCGTGGCGGCGCGATCCCCTGGAGGGCGAGGCGCACGTCCATCGCCTTGCTGGTCGCCCACTGCATGAAGTACCACGAAGGGCCCTGCTTCTTCGAGAACGCCGAGAGCGAGAGGCCCCAGCCGATCACCGTCGGCTTGGACCCGCCTGGGCCCGGCGGCAGCAGCGTCACGCCGGTGTCGGCGAGGCGGTGCGGGAATTTCGTGATCTCGCCGAACTCGTTGCTGCTCTCGAAGGCCATCGCGGCGCGGCCCTGGCCGTATAGCTCGCGGATCTGCAGGAAGCTGTCATTGACGGCGCCGGGTGGCCCATAGCGGCGCAGCATGCCGGCGTACCACGCGACCGCGCGAACCGCGGCGGGCGAGCACAGCGCGGGCTTGCCGGAAGCGTCCACATAATCGGCGCCGAAATTATGCAGCACGTTGCTGAACGTGTAGGCCAGTGCCGGCTTAAGCCCCCGGGTCACCCAGGCGGCCGTCCTCGGCTCGCATTTCCGGATCGCGGCGGCGGCCTGCATCAGCGCGTCGAGCGTGGCCGGGGACCCGACCGTGCACTTCGTGAACACGTCTCGGCGGTAATACAGAATCGGCCCCTCGATGTTGAGCGGGATGCCGTCGATATGACCGTCGAACGTCTCGCCTTTCGCCAGCCCCGCGCTGAAGTCCGCAAAATCGTAGCCGGGCGCGGTCGCTGTCGGATCGTGCAGCAGCGGCGCCAGATCGGCGTACCAGCCGGCGCGGGCGTAGAGCCGCCCCTCGAGCGACTTGAGCGACATGAAGACGTCGACGCTTGGGCTCCTCGATTGCAGGATCGTCACCAGGCGCTGCCGCATTTGCTGTTCCTGGAACGTGTCGACGCGCACATGGATGCCGGTGAGCGCCTCGAACGCCGGCAGCTGCTTGACCACGGCGTTCGACCAGGGATGGTTTTCGGTGAGGAAGTTGATCGTGCTTCCCTTGTAGCGCTGCCAGTTGAACGCCTGGGCGTGCGCGAGCAGCGGTGCTGCGAGGCAGGCGAGTGCGACAGCCGCCGCGCGAAGCCTTCCAGCCGGCATCGGTGATCCCTCCCCATCCGGGCGGCCCGCCTTGCCGGCAGCCGCCGCTTCATGTAAGCGCTTACATGACGCTAGCACGCGGCGGAGGCACGGTGTCAAGAGAGCAGGCCGGACCGGCCACGAAGCCCGATGCGCCGCGGCCGCGCGCCGTGAGTTCGCTGCAGGAGGTGGCGGCGCTCGCGGGCGTCTCCACCGCATCGGTCTCGCGGGCGCTGAACCTGCCCGACAAGGTGGCGCCGCAGACCCGGGCGCGGATCGCGCGCGCGGCCGCCCGCCTCGGCTACGTGCCCAACATGGCGGCGCGGATGCTGGCGGGGCAGCGCTCCCGCACCGTCGCCGCCGTGGTGCCGACGATGCAGAACAACATCTTCGCGCGCGGGCTGGAGGCGATCGGGGCGCGACTCGACGCGAGCGGCTACACGATGCTGCTCGGCGCCACCGACTACGACCCCGAACGCGAGCTGCACCTGACCCGCACCTTCATCGCGCGCGGCGTCGACGCGATGATCTTCATGGGCGCCTCGCACCTGCCGGCCACCTACGCGGCGCTGGCCGCCGCCGGGCTGCCGTTCGTCAACCAGGGCGTCTATGAGCCCGCCTCGCGGCATCCGAGCGTGGGTTTCGACAACCGGGCGGCGGCGCGGCTCGCGGTGCGCCACCTGCTCGAGCTCGGCCACCGCCGCGTCGCCATGCTCGCCGGTATCGCAGCCCACAACGACCGCGCCGGTGCGCGCATCGCCGGCCTGCGCGCCGCCCTTGCGGAAGCGGAGGTCGAGCCGCCGCCGGTCGTCGAGCGTCCCTATACGGTGGCCGGCGGCCGCGCGGGACTGGTCGCCCTGCTGCGCCGGCGACCGCGTCCGACGGCGATCGTGTGCGGTAACGACATCCTCGCCTTCGGCGCGCTGTTCGAGGCGCTCGACCGCGGCCTCGCGGTGCCCGCCGACCTCTCGATCATCGGCTTCGACGATCTGGAACTCTGCGCAAATTTGCGGCCAAGCCTGTCCTCGATCGCGATCGAGACCGCCGAGATGGGCACGCGCGCGGCCGAATACGTGCTGCGCCGGCTGGAGGGCGAGCAGCCGTTGCACGCAACCGCGATCCGGTTCTGCCTGCGGGCGCGGCAATCGACCGCGCCGCCTGGATCTGGCGGGTAAAGGCTGGCGGGTAACGGCTGGCGGGTAACGGGGAGCAGCGACGGGTGATCGACGAACAGAACTGGGCGCGCAATTATCGCTTCACCGCACGGCGCATCCATCGGCCGGGCTCCATCGACGAGGTGCGCCGCCTGGTCGCGGCCGCCCGCCAGGTCCGCGCGATCGGCACCCGTCACTCCTTCAACGGCATCGCTGATTCCGAGGGCGATCTGATCGACCTCGGCGGGCTCGACCCGCGCATCGAGATCGACCGCGAGCGGAGCAGCGTGACGGTCGGGGCCGGCACGGCCTATGGCACGCTCGCAGCCCGGCTGCAGGCCGAGGGCTACGCGCTGCACAACATGGGATCGCTGCCGCACATCTCGGTCGCCGGCGCGACCGCGACCGGCACCCACGGCTCGGGCGATGACAACGGCAGCCTCTCGACCGCGGTCCGCGGGCTCGAACTGGTGACCGCCGGCGGCGACCTCGTGCAGGTCGCACGCGGCACGGCGGGGTTCGAGGGCATGGTGGTCGGCCTCGGCGCCTTCGGCATCGTCACCCGGCTCACGCTCGACATCCAGCCGAGCTTCGTGATGCAGCAGGATTGCTTCGTCGATTTGCCCTGGCGCGCGCTTCTGGAGCAGTTCGAGGCGGTCTCGGCCGCCGCCTACAGCGTGAGCGTTATGACGAAATGGACCGGCTCCCATGCCGGCCGGCTCTGGCTGAAGACTCGGCTCGAGGATGGGCGCGCCCGCGCGGTCACGGCGGCGCATCTCGGAGCGGCCGCGGCGCCCGGCGGCGCTGCCGTTCCGGCCGGCGTCGGCCCGGACGAGGGGCTGACGCCGTTCGGCGGCGTTCCCGGGCCGTGGTCGGAGCGGCTGCCGCATTTCCGGCATGACCGCGGGCCGGGTGTGGGCGACCAGATCCAGAGCGAATATATGCTGCCGCGCGCCAATGCGGCGGCGGCGCTCGCGGCGCTGCGCGCGATCGGCCCCCGCATCGACGCGCTGCTGCACATGACGGAGCTTCGCACCGTGGCCGCCGACGATTTGTGGCTGAGCGGCGCCTACGGCCATCCGACGGTCGCGATCCATTTCACCTGGAAGCAGGAGGCCGCCGCCGTGGATGCGCTGACACGCGAGATCGAGGCCATGCTGCTGCCGCTCGGCGGGCGGCCGCACTGGGGCAAGCTGATCCACGCGCCTGCCGCGCAACTGGCGCCGCTCTATCCGCGGCTGGCCGAGTTCCGCGAGCTTGCCCGCCGCCGTGACCCGGACGGCAAGTTCCGCAACCGCTTCCTGGGAGAGCACGTCTTCGGGTGACCAAAGGGGCGGACGGGCGACAGGCAGACGCCGCGCCCCGCTTGACGCGTCCCCCTCCCCCCGCCACTTCTCCGCCACCATGTCCACCCGCGTCCTGATCGACCACCGAACCGGTGGCGTCCCCGCAGTGCGGCACCCGGAGAAGGCGGGCCGTCCCGACAACCCGATCCAGCGCAAGCCGGACTGGATCCGCGTGCGCGCCCCCACCCACCCGGTCTATCACGAGACCGCCGCCCTGATGCGCTCGCACGGCCTGGTGACCGTATGCGAGGAGGCGGCCTGCCCCAACATCGGCGAGTGCTGGTCGCAGCGCCACGCGACGATGATGATCATGGGCGAGACCTGCACCCGCGCCTGCGCCTTCTGCAACGTCCGCACCGGCCAGCCGGGCCCGCTGGATGCGACGGAGCCCGCCCGCGTCGCCGACGCGATCGCCCGCCTCGGGCTGCGTCATGTCGTCGTTACCTCGGTCGATCGCGATGATCTTCCCGACGGCGGCGCGGCCCACTTCGCCGCCGTGATCCGCGCCGTCCTGCAGGCCGCCCCCGGCACCACGATCGAGGTCCTGACGCCCGACTTCCTGCGCAAGCCGGGCGCGCTCGAGACGGTCGTCGCGGCGCGGCCGCACGTGTTCAACCACAACCTCGAGACCGTTCCGCGCCTCTATCCGACGATCCGCCCCGGCGCCCGCTACTTCCAGTCGCTGCGGCTGCTCGACGGCGTCAAGCGGCTCGATCCGTCGATCTTCACGAAGTCGGGCCTGATGGTCGGCCTCGGCGAGGAGCGTGCCGAGATTTTGCAGGTGATGGACGACCTGCGCGTGGCCGAGGTCGATTTCCTGACCCTCGGCCAGTATCTCCAGCCGACGGTCAAGCACGCCGCGATCGCCCGCTTCGTCCCGCCCGACGAGTTCGCCGATTACGCCGCCCGCGCCCGCGCCCGTGGCTTTCTGCTGGTCAGCGCGACCCCGCTCACGCGCAGCTCCTATCATGCCGACGCCGACTTCGCCGCCCTGCGCGCCGCCCGCGCCGAGCACCTGGCGGCCGCCGCCTGATGCGCTATCGCGAGAGCAAGCGGCTGCCCTACCGGCCCGAACAGCTGTTCGACCTGGTCGCCGATGTCGGGCGCTACCCGGAGTTCCTGCCCTGGTGCGTCGGCGCCCGCGTGCGCAGGCGCACCGAGGCCGAAATGGTCGCCGACATGACGATCGGCTTCGGCCCATTCCGCGAGAGCTTCACCAGCCGCGTGGCCCTCGAACGCCCCGCCCGCATCCACGTGCGCTACGAGAACGGGCCGTTTCGATATCTCAACAATCGGTGGCTGTTCCAGCCGGACCCGCGGGGCTGCCTGGTCGACTTCAGGGTCGAGTTCGAGTTCAGCAACCGGCTGCTGCAAATCGCGATCGGTGCCGTGTTCTCGGAGGCGGTGCGGCGCATGGTCAACGCGTTCGAGCGCCGGGCGCGGGCGATCTACGGCCCTGCGGATGCAGCCGGCGGGGCGGTGCAGACGGCCACAGCGGACGTCTGAGGGCTACGGCGGCCTTGGTCGTGCCAGTGGGGTCTTGCCACTGGCGCAAGGGGCCGCGGGCTGCTTTGGTGCGCGGCACCGAGACCTGCCCGGAGACGCCGCCATGTTCACCCCCGACCGCCACGCCGCCGCCACGCCGGTGCGCATCAACCTCTATTCCGACACCCAGACCCGCCCCTCGCGCGCCATGAAGGAAGCGATGATGGAGGCGCCGGTCGGCGACGAGCAGCACGGTGACGACCCGACCGTCTGGGCGCTCTGCGATCGGATGGCGGCCCTGCTCGGCAAGGAGGCGGCGATGTTTTTGCCGTCGGGGACGATGTGCAACCAGGTGGCACTCGCGACCCACGGCCGCCCGGGCGAGGAGGTGCTGGCGCACGAGACGGCGCACATTCTGACCAGCGAGGGCGGCGCGCCGGCGGCGATCTCCGGGCTGATGATCCGCGGCCTGTCCGGCCCGCGCGGGCAGTTCACCCCCGCGACGCTGGCGGCGGCGATCCGCCCGCGCACCCGCTACGCGCCGCCGCAGTCGCTCGTGGAGGTCGAGCAGACCGCCAATCTTGGCGGCGGCACCTGCTGGCCGGTCGCGACACTGGATGCGGTGGCGGAGGTCGCGCACGGGCACGGCATGGCGACGCACATGGACGGTGCGCGGCTGATGAATGCGGTGGTGGCGCTCGGCGTCCCCGCCACCGAGATGGTGCGCGGCTACGACAGCGTGTGGCTCGACTTCACGAAGGGGCTCGGCGCGCCGCTCGGCGCCGTGCTGGCCGGCTCGCGCGATTTCATCGACGCAGCCTGGCGCTGGAAGCAGCGGCTCGGCGGTTCGATGCGCCAGGGCGGGCTTTGCGCCGCGGGCTGCCTCTACGCGCTCGACCACAACGTCGACCGCCTCGCCGAGGATCACGCCAACGCCCGCACGCTCGCCCGCGGCCTCGCCCAGATCGCCGGCATCGCGGTCGAAACGCCAGAGACGAACCTCGTGTTCTTCGACACCGAAGGCACCGGGATCGAAGCCGAGGCGCTCGCCGAGCGCCTGATGGCGGAGGGTGTGATGGTTTCCGTGAGCGGCACGTATCGCGCCCGCGCCTGCACTCATCTCGACGTCTCGGCCGCCGACATTGCCGAGGCGCTGGAGGTGATGCGCGCCGTCGTGCGCTGATTTTCCGACCGGCGCGGGCCTAACCTTCCCG
>DATAYA010000143.1:0-2427 GCA_036272815.1 Acetobacteraceae bacterium | reverse complement strand
CCCCTCGCCGCGCCGCGTGTAGACGTCGCGCGCCGCGTGCAGCGCCATCGTCGCATCCGCCGCGTGAACCGAGCCGACGTGCCGGTGCGCGAGTCCGGTGCGGCTGCGGATGAAGACCTCCCACAGCGGCGTCTCGCCGGTCATGCCGCACGCCGGTCCCGCCGCTTGCGCGCAAACGCGAGCGCCGCATCGCGCACCCAGCCGCCTTCATCATGCGCGCGCTGGCGTGCCGCGATCCGCTCCTGATTGCACGGGCCGCGGCCGGCGAGCACGTCGCGGAACTCCTGCCAGTCGATGTCGCCGAACTGCCAATGCCCGTTCGCCTCGTCGAAGCGCAGGGCCGGGTCGGGCGGCGTCAGGCCGAGGTACTGCGCCTGCGGCACCGTCGCATCGACGAACTTTTGCCGCAGCTCATCATTGGTGAAGCGCTTGATGCGCCATCGCATCGACGTATCTGAGTGCTGGCTCTCGGTATCGGGCGGTCCGAACATCATCAGGCACGGCCACCACCAGCGGTCGAGCGCGTCCTGCGCCATCGCGTGCTGTTCCGGCGTGCCGCGCGCCAGCGTCAGCATGATCTCGTAGCCCTGTCGCTGGTGGAAACTCTCCTCCTTGCAGACGCGGATCATCGCCCGTGCGTACGGGCCATAGGAGCACCGGCAGAGCGGGATCTGGTTCATGATTGCGGCACCGTCGACGAGCCAGCCGATCGCGCCGATATCCGCCCAGCTCAGCGTCGGATAGTTGAAGATCGACGAGTATTTGGCGCGCCCGGCGAGCAACGCATCCACCAGCGCCTCGCGCGTCACACCGAGCGTCTCGGCCGCGGCATAAAGGTAGAGCCCGTGGCCGCACTCGTCCTGCACCTTTGCCAGCAGCGCCGCCTTGCGCCGCAACGATGGCGCGCGCGTGATCCAGTTCCCCTCGGGCAACTGACCGACGATCTCGGAATGCGCGTGCTGGCTGATCTGGCGAACCAGCGTGCGGCGATACGCCTCCGGCATCCAGTCGTTCGGCTCGATGCGCTGCTCGGCCGCGATGCGCGCCTCGAAAGCGGCCTCGCGCGGGTCGGCCCCCTCAGTCGCGGCGTCCGCGACGTTCAGCGCCTGCGTGTACATCGCCCACTCCCGCCGTGTGCACCCATGATGTGTGACACGATTTGGCCGAAGTCAAGAATTCCTGTCACGTATTGCGGCGAAATCCAGGTCCGCGAACCGGCTTGTGACCGGGTTCATGGCCGGGGGCAGCCCGGTCGTATCGAGCCAAGCCTCGGCCGGTCCCACCAGACGGAGGTAGATTTCCGCGCAGAGAGTGCGCGCGTGATGCCCAGGCCAGTTCGCTGGCAGGATCGTGACCGGCAGCTTCGGATCGCGCAGCACCGCGCGTCGATACTGATGCAGAACCAGCAGCCGCGCGCGCAGCGCGTCGATGCCGGCGGGCGTCTCATGATGGAGCGCCTCCGCCGCCGGCTCGAAATCGGCGATGAAGGCATCGTAGCGGCTGGCGATTTCGTCGAGCGGCCAGACGCGGGTCGCGATCGCGCGCGCCGCCCCGCCCGCCGCCTCCGCCGCCATCCGCAGCGCGCGCTCCGGCAGCGGCCACTCGGCAGCGGCTGGCGCGATCAGCACGCCCGGCGCGAGCCACGCCCAGCCGGCAGCGCGCAGCGCCGGTGGGATCGCGCGCGGACCGTCGGGCGGCAGCACGGCGAGGCGGAAGCCATTCAGCACCGGCGGCGCCGGCCCGTAGATATGCGCGGCGGCGGCGGCGAACGTCTCGTGACCTTCGGGTGCGAGGCGGAAAAAGCTGCGTCGCCCGTGGCGGCGGCGTTCCAGCCAGCCCTCCGCGACCAGCCGCGACGTCGCCTTGCGCACCGCGACGTGGTCGATCCCGAAGCCGCCCAGCACGTCCGCAAGCAGGGTCAACGGCGCCTCGCCGCCACGCGGCGCGATCGCGTCGCCGAACAGGCTCACGAGGATCGACGCTGTTTGCCACGGGCGGGCCCGCAGCGCCGCCAGCATCAGGGACAGCGCGCTCACGCAGGGTTCCTCGCATCCGCGGCGTGACCCTGGCAAACTCAGATGTGACAGGACCCGAGGAGAGGATTCGGTGGCGCGCGACGTGCGGGAGATCTGCCTGAGCTGCGGCTTCTGGACCGCCGACGCGGCGCAGCGCGCCGAGGCCGAACGGGTGCGCGTCGCGCGGATGGGGATAGCGCCGCGCTTCGAGTGCCGCTCGCGGCCGCCGATGGTGCTGCCCAGCGCGCAAAGCCTGTGGCCCACGACGCTCGCGACCGACTGGTGCGGCGAGTGGGAACCGGTCGATGGAAGGGACGAAACATGATGTGGCGCGCCGCCGTCCTCCTGATGCTGCTCGCCCTCGCCGCCTGCGAGGCCAATCCGCTGGAAGCGGCGGCGTGGCGGTGGACCG
>DATAYA010000142.1:0-9028 GCA_036272815.1 Acetobacteraceae bacterium | reverse complement strand
GACATCACCGGCGACACGGTGATCGAGTCGGTCGTCTTCTCGTTCGGCACCGGCCCCGACTCAACCTTGCCCGGAGTTCCGGTGACGCCGCCGCCTGTGCCCGAGCCGATGTCCCTGCTGCTGCTGGGCAGCGGCTTGCTTGGCCTTGGTGCTGTCCGTCGCAAGTGGTCCTGATGACGGTTTCGTAGCTGGCTGGTCCGAAAACGAACCTGCGGTCATTCGCCCGGCCGCGGTGAGCGACGATCCGGCGCCGCCACAATGCGGCGTCGGGTCGCCCGCCCCCGTTCCCGACCCTGGATCTCAAAGGCTCGGCCTTTAATGGGGTCAAGGGGCAAAGCCCCTTCCCTTCCTTCGCGCGCCGCGGCCGTCAGAGCACCTGCAGCACTGCCTCCGCCCGGCTCGCCTCGAAGCCGCCCGGCGGCTCGATGGCAAGGTGCGTCACCTTCATGTCCTCGGCGACCAGAGCGAAGCGCTGGCTGCGCACGCCCATGCCGCGCGCCGTCAGGTCCAGTTCCAGCCCCATCGCACGGGTGAACGCCCCCGAGCCGTCGGCAAGCATGATGACCTTGCCCATTGCCTCCTGCTGGCGCGCCCAGGCTTCCATCACGAAAGCGTCGTTGACCGCCACGCAGGCGACGGTCTCGACGCCGCGGCCGGCGAACGCCTCGGCGTTCTGCACGTAGCCCGGCAAATGCTTGATGCTGCACGTCGGCGTGAACGCGCCGGGGACACCGAACAGGACCGCCTTCTTGCCCCGGAACAGCTCCTCCGTGGTGACCTCCTTCGGGCCGTCTGGCGTCGCCATCATCAGCTTCATCGAGGGGATCGCGTCGCCCACCTTGATCGTCATGCGGAGTGCCTCCAGGGACCGGTTGCCGGATGACGGAGTGGTAATGCCCCGGCCGCGGCATGTCACGCTTGCGCGCGCGCCGCATCGGACCAAGATCGCGCGAGATGACAGGACCCGCAGACCGACCACCTGCCCCGCCACGCCGGGCCGCCCGCAAGCGGTCGCCGACCGGAGCCGCGCCGCGCGACATGCCGCAGCCCGGCGAGGGTGGTCCCGGCTTCCTCACCGGCCAGATCCTGATCGCGATGCCGGGCCTGACCAGCCCGCCTTTTGCCCAGAGCGTCATCTATCTCTGCGCCCACACCGCCGAGGGTGCGATGGGCATCGTGCTCAACCGCCCGCTGGCGAGCCCGAGCTTTGATGACCTGCTGCGCCAGCTCGACATCGCGCCGACGCCACCGGCGCGGCGGATCCGCCTGTGTTCGGGCGGCCCGGTCGACAACGCGCGTGGCTTCGTGCTGCATACCGCGGACTGGACCGGCGACGGCAGCCTGCGCGTCGATGACGGCGTGGCGCTGACTGCGAGCCTCGACGTGCTGAAGGCGATCGCCGGCGGCGGCGGGCCGAAGGAGGGGCTGCTGGCGCTCGGCTATGCCGGCTGGGGCGCGGGCCAGCTCGAGGCGGAGATCGGCCAGAACTCGTGGTTGTCGGTGCCAGCCGACATCAAGCTGGTGTTCGACGGCGCGCACGAGTCGAAATGGCGGCGCGCACTCGGGCTGCTGCGGATCGACCCGCTGCTGCTGTCGAGCACGGCCGGGCGGGCGTAGCGAGCCGCCGCTACCCCGCCGCCTCGCGCTCCAGCACCAACCGGCGCCGGATCTTCTGGGTCGCCGTGAGCAGGCCGTTCTCCTGCGTGAACGGGGCAACGATCCGGTGCCGCCGCACCCGCTCGGCAATGGCCAGGCGCTTGTTCGCCCGGGTGACCGCGACCGCGACCGCCACCTCGTCCGCACCCTCCGCCGGGACCACGAGCGCCGTCAGGCCGGACGAGCCCTCGCCCGACACGACCGCCTGGGCGATCTCTGGCTCGGCCATCAACATCCCCTCCACCCGCGCGGGCGAGACATTCTCGCCGCCCGAGAGCACGATGATGTCGCGCTTGCGGTCGGTGATGGAGAGATAGCCGTCGGCATCGAGCGCGCCGATGTCGCCGGTGTGCAGCCAGCCGTCGCGCAGCACCGCAGCGGTCGCGGCCGGATCGCGCCAGTAGCCGTCCATCACGAGGTCGCCGCGCACCAGGATCTCGCCATCCTCGGCGATGCGCAGGTCAACCCCTGCGAGCGGCCGGCCAACGGTCTCGATCCGCGTCGCGCCCGGCGGGTTGGCGCTGATGACCGGGCCGGCCTCGCTCTGGCCATAGCCCTGCATGACGTGCATCCCGAGCGCGCGGAAGAACTGCCCGACTTCCGGCTCCAGCCGCGCGCCGCCGCACATCGCCGCGCGGAACCGGCCGCCGAAACGCGCCCGCACCTCCGCAGCGACAAGCCGGTCTAGCAGCGGACCCGCCAGCCGGTCGGCAATCCCCGGCCGTCCCTCCACGCGCCGCAGCCCCACCGCGAGCGCCTTCTCGAACAGTGTCCGGCGCCACGCCGGCTGGCGCGCGATCTGGCTCAGCGTGCGGGCGCGGATCACCTCCAGCACCCGCGGCACCACGGTCATGATGGTCGGCCGGACCGCCATCATGTCGGCGGCGAGGTGCTCGACCCCGCGGGCGCAAACGATCTCCGTGCCCAGGCTCGGCAGGAAAAACAGGCCGACGAGATGCTCGTAGGCGTGCGACATCGGCAGGAACGAGAGATAGACCTCGCGCCCGGGCCGCAGCAGCGGCCGCAGCAGCGCGAAGGAGCCGCGGCAATTGGCGAGCAAGGAGCGGTGCGGCAATGCCACTCCGCGCGGCGCGCCGCCGGTGCCGGAGGTGTAGATCAGGCAGGCGAGCGTCTCCGGCGAGATGCCGGCCGCCATCGCCGCCACGTCGTCCGGCGGCGCGGGGTCGGAGGCCAGCGCCGCGTAGGCCACCTCACCCGGACGCGGCGCGTCCATCGCCACGAGCAGGTCGAGCCCGCGCGCGCGCGCACCTGCCTCGCGCAGCCGCGCGGCCAGCAGGGGCGTCGAGACGATCGCGGCGCGAGCGCCGGAATCGTGCAGCAGGTGGGCGTGGTCCTCGACCGTGTTGGTGACATAGGCGGGCACCGGCACGGCGCGGATAGCCATCAGCGCGGTCTCGGCGATCGACACCTCCGGCCGGTTCTCGGCGACGACCACCACGCGATCGCCGGGCCGCAGGCCGCGCGCCGCCAATCCCCGCGCGAGGCTGGCCGCCGCGCGGGCGAATTCGGCCCAGTCTGTCGCCTGCCACGCGCCGTCGCGGAACGCGCGGAAGGCGGTCCGGTCCGGCCATGTTCGGGCACAGGCGAACATCATCGCCGCGAGGTTCGGATGCTCCGGATATGCCTCCACTCAAGCCCGCCCTTTGACCTGTCCGCCCGCGTCCTTAAATCATGCAGCACGATTTCGTCATAGGACCCGCCCGCAATGCACCGAGACGGCCCGCGCAGCCCCGACGCACCCGCGCCAGGAGCGGCCCAGGAGACGGGCGCGCTCCCGTCCTGGGACCTCTCAGATCTATACCCCGCCTCCGACAGCTCACGCCTCGCGGCCGACATCGAGGTTGCCGCAGCCGACGCGAGCGCCTTCGCTGCCCGCGTCGCCGGCCGGCTCTCGGGGTTGCCGGGCGCGGAGCTTGCTGCCGCGATCGCGGAATACGAGCGGATCGACGAGGTGCTCGGGCGACTTGTCTCCTATGCCGGGCTGCTGTTCAGCGCCGATGCGACCGACGCCGAGATCGCCCGGTTTTATCAGAGCATCACCGAGCGCGTGACCACGATCAGCTCCGACCTGATCTTCTTCACACTGGAGATAAACCGGCTGGACGACGCGACGCTCGAACAGAAACTCGCCGATCCCGGCCTCGCCCGCTACCGTCCCTGGCTGCGCGACCTGCGCGTCTTCCGCCCGCATCAGCTTTCCGACGAGCTGGAAAAATTGCTGCACGAGAAGGAGGTCACCGGCCGCTCGGCGTGGTCGCGGCTGTTCGACGAGACGCTGGCGGGGATGCGCATCCCGATGGGCGACGCGTCGCTGACGGTGAGCGACGTGCTCAACAAGCTCTCCGACGGCGATCGCGCCGTGCGCGAGGCCGCCGGCCGCGCCATCGGGGCGGCTTTCGGCGACCGCATCAAGCTGTTCTCGCTCATCACCAACACGCTCGCCAAAGACAAGGAGATTTCCGATACGTGGCGGCGCTACCCGCGCCCCGGCAGCTACCGCAACCGCTCGAACATGGTCGCGGACGAGGTGGTGGACGCGCTGGTCTCGGCGGTCACGGCCGACTATCCGCGCCTCTCGCACCGCTATTATGCGCTCAAGGCGAAGTGGCTCGGGCTGCCGAAGCTGCAGCACTGGGACCGCAACGCACCGCTGCCGGACGACGACGATCGCGTCGTCGGCTGGGACGAGGCACGGACGCGCGTGCTCGGCGCCTACCGCGGATTCTCGCCGGAGATGGCGGCGATCGGAGAACGGTTCTTCGCCGCACCATGGATCGACGCGGCGCTGCGGCCGGGCAAGGCAGGCGGCGCGTTTGCGCATCCGACGGTGCCTTCGGCGCATCCCTACATCCTGCTCAACTATCACGGCCGCACCCGCGACGTGATGACGCTCGCGCATGAACTCGGCCACGGCGTGCATCAGGTGCTGGCAGCCGACCAGGGGTATCTGCTCTCGAGCACGCCGCTGACGCTGGCCGAGACCGCAAGCGTGTTCGGCGAGATGCTGACGTTCCGGGCGTTGCTCGATGCCGAGACCGACCCCAGGCGGCGGCGGATAATGCTGGCGGCCAAGGTCGAGGACATGCTGAACACGGTGGTCCGCCAGATCGCGTTCTATCAGTTCGAGACACGGCTTCATGACGCACGCCGCGGCGGCGAGTTGGTGCCGGAGCGGATCGGCGAAATCTGGCTCGACGTGCAGCGCGAGAGCCTCGGGCCGGCCTTCGAGTTTTCGCCGGAATACGCGGCGTTCTGGTCCTATGTGCCGCACTTCGTTCACTCGCCGTTCTATGTCTACGCCTACGCCTTCGGCGATTGCCTGGTGAACGCGCTCTACGGTGTATTCCGCGACGGACATCCCGGGTTCGCGGCGAAGTATCTCGACATGCTGCGCGCCGGCGGCACGCGACGGCATCGGGAGCTGCTGGCGCCGTTCGGGCTTGACGCCTCCGATCCAGCGTTCTGGAAGAAGGGGCTCGACGTCATCGCGGGCTTCATCGACGAACTGGAACGCGCCTGATGGCGCAGGAACCGAACCCCGAAGCCGCCAGCCTGTTCGGCGAGCTGCGGCGCATGGCACGGACTTCGGGTGCGGTGGGCGGGATCGCGGCGCGCGTGGCCGGCGCGCGCGTGTTCGGCACGCGCGGCAATCGCGGCGCCGACGCGGAGAACCTGCGGGCCGTCCTCGGCCAGCTGAAGGGCCCGCTGATGAAGGTCGCCCAATTCCTGTCGACGGTGCCCGATGCGCTGCCGCCGGAATATGCCGAGGAACTGGCGCAGTTGCAGGCGAATGCGCCGGCGATGGGCTGGCCCTTCGTGCGCCGCCGGATGGCGAACGAGCTGGGTGCCGGCTGGGAGGCGCGCTTCGCCGGCTTCGAGCACGAAGCGGCGGCTGCGGCGAGCCTCGGGCAGGTGCATCGTGCGACGCTGCACGACGGCAGCCGCGTCGCCTGCAAGTTGCAGTATCCGAACATGGCGAGCACGGTGGAGGCCGACCTGCGGCAGCTCCGCTACGCGATGGCGCTCTATCACCGGATGGACAGCGCGATCCAGAACGAGGACATCTACACCGAGTTGAGCGAGCGCCTGCGCGAGGAACTGGATTACCAGCGCGAGGCGTCCCAGATGCGCCTCTACGGCATCATGCTGTCGGACGCCCCGCAGGTGAGCGTGCCCGAGCCGGTCACGGAACTCTCGACGCGGCGGCTGCTGACGATGAGCTGGCTCGACGGCCGCGCGATTGCCGATCGGCTGCGCGAGCAGCCGAGCCAGGCGGAGCGCAACCGCATTGCCGAGGCACTGTTTCAGGCGTGGTACGTGCCGCTCTATCGCTACGGCGTGATCCACGGCGACCCGCATCTTGGCAACTACCAGGTGCGCGCCGACGACGGCATGAACCTGCTGGATTTCGGCGCGATCCGCGTGTTCGGCGCGAAGTTCATCCGCGGCGTGATCGACCTCTACGAGGCGGTGCGCGACAGCGACGATGACAAGGCGCACCACGCCTACACGACCTGGGGCTTCGTCAATCTCTCGCGCGAGAAGATGGCGGTGCTGAATCAGTGGGCGCGGTTCCTCTACGAGCCGCTATTGCAGGACCGGCCGCGCGCGATCCAGGAGACCAACGATCCGCAATACGGCCGCAGGGTTGCGGAGCGCGTCCATGCCGGCCTCAAGCGCACCGGCGGCGTGCGGCCGCCGCGCGAGTTCGTGCTGATGGACCGCTCCGCGATCGGGCTCGGCAGCGTCTTCGTCCGGCTCGGGGCGGAACTGAACTGGCACCGGATGTTCATGAAGCTGATCGAGGATTTCGACACCGAGCAACTGGCGGCGCGGCAGGCGCAGGCGTTGGAACAGGCGGGGGTGCCGAAGGCGGCGTGAGGTGCGCGACGGCGCACTTGCGCTCCGGCACGATTGCCGCGTAACGGGAACGGTCGGGTCGCGACAGAGGGGGGCGGGCTGATGCGTCTTGCTGTGCTGAAGGAGCGACGCCCCGCGGAGACGCGCGTGGCCGCGACGCCAGAGACCGTGCGCAAGCTGATCGGTCTCGGCCTGACGGTCGCGGTCGAGGCCAGCGCGGGCGCCCATGCCGCGATCCCCGACGCGGAGTTCGCGGCCGCCGGTGCGGAGATTGTGCCCGATGCGGCGACGGCGCTCGCGGGCGCCGGGATCGTGTTGGCGGTGCAGATGCCGGAACCGGCCGAGCGGGCGCTGATCCCGCGCGGGGCGCTGCTGGTGTGCGTCGCCGGCGCGCATTCCGATCCGGCGCTGGTTCCCGGGCTGGCCGAGGCGGGAATAGACGTGGCGGCGATGGAGCTGCTGCCGCGGATCACGCGCGCGCAGGCGATGGACGTACTGTCGAGCCAGGCAAACCTCGCCGGCTATCGCGGCGTGATCGAGGCGGCCGGCGCCTTCCAGCGTGGCTTCGCGATGATGATGACGGCGGCCGGCACGGTACAGCCCGCGCGCGTCTTCGTCATCGGCGCAGGCGTGGCCGGGCTGCAGGCGATCGCGACCGCGCGACGGCTCGGCGCCATCGTCTCGGCGACCGACGTGCGGCCGGCGGCGAAGGAGGAAATCCGCTCGCTGGGTGCCGCCTTCGTGGGCGTCGAGGATGAGGAGACGGCCGCCCAGACCGGCGCCTATGCGCGCGAGATGACCGACGCGTTCCGCCAGAAGCAGGCCGAGCTGATGGCGACGACGGTCGCGAAGAACGACATCGTGGTCTGCACCGCTCTGGTGATGGGCCGCCGCGCGCCGGTGATCGTCACGAATGCGATGGTCGCGAGCATGAAGCCCGGCAGCGTGGTGGTGGACCTCGCCGCAGATGCCGGGGGCAATTGCGAGGCCACGGTCCCCGGCGAGGCGATCACGACGGAGGGCGGCGTGCGGGTGCTCGGCTATGCCAACTGGCCCGGCCGGATCGCGGTCGCGTCGAGCAGCCTCTATGCGCGGAACCTGCTCACCTTCCTGACCGCGTTCTGGGACAAGGACGCCAAGGTCGCGAAATTGCCGGAAGCGGACGAGATCGCCCGCGGCGTGATGCTGACGCGGAACGGCGTCGTGGTGCATCCGGATTTCCTGCCGGCAGCGGCCGCGTGAGCCAGTCCTTTCGCGCGGTCCAGTCTTTTCGCGCGGTCCAGTCTTTTCGCGCAGTGAGGAGCGCCCGATGAACCCCACCTCGCTCGCGACAGAAGCGAGCCGCCTCGCCGCCCGCGCCGAGGCGCTGGCGGCCCACGCGCACGCGATGGCCGCGCTGCGCCAGGTGCCCGCCGTGGCCGGCGCGGTCGAGCCTTTCGTGTTTCTGCTCGCCGTGTTCCTCATGGCGTGCTTCGTCGGCTACTACGTCGTCTGGAACGTCACGCCGGCGCTGCATTCGCCGCTGATGGCGGTGACCAACGCCATTTCCTCGGTGATCGTCGTGGGGGCGATGCTCGCGACCGGGCTTGCGCACAGCGGCTGGGCGCGGGCGTTCGGCTTCATCGCGGTGACGCTGGCCGGCGTCAACATCTTCGGCGGCTTCCTGGTCACGCAGCGAATGCTTTCGATGTTCCGCCCGCGGGAGCGGAAATAGAGCATGTCCGCGAGCCTGACTGCCGTCTTCTATCTCGTCGCGGCGATCCTGTTCATCCTGGCGCTGCGCGGGTTGTCGCACCCGACGACGTCGCGGGCGGGCAACCGCTTCGGCATGATCGGCATGGCGATCGCGATCCTCGCGACGCTCGCGCATGCCGGCATGGCCGGGATCGGCTACGGCCTCATTTTCCTGGGCCTCGTGATCGGCGGCAGCGTCGGCGTCTTTGTCGCACTCCGCATCCAGATGACGGCGTTGCCGCAGCTCGTGGCCGCGTTCCACTCGCTGGTCGGGCTGGCCGCGGTGTTCGTCGCGGCCTCGGCGCTGAATGCGCCGGAGGCGTTCGGCATCGGCACGCCGGGGCATATCCGCGTCGAGAGCCTGATCGAGATGTCGATCGGGCTCGCAATCGGGGCGATCACCTTCTCGGGCTCGCTGATCGCGTTCGCGAAACTGCAGGCACTGATGAAGGGCGCGCCGATCACTTTCCGCTATCAGCACATGCTGAACGCAGCACTCGGCGCGCTGGCGCTGGTGCTGATCGTCGTGTTCGTCGCGACCAGCAGCCAGATCGTGTTCTGGCCGATCGCCGTGCTCTCGATCGTACTCGGCGTCCTGCTCATCATCCCGATCGGCGGGGCGGACATGCCGGTCGTGATCTCGATGCTGAACAGCTATTCCGGGTGGGCGGCCGCCGGCATCGGCTTCACGATCCAGAACCTGGCCCTCATCATCACCGGCGCGCTGGTCGGCGCGTCGGGTGCCATCCTCTCCTAC
>DATAYA010000141.1:0-2070 GCA_036272815.1 Acetobacteraceae bacterium | reverse complement strand
CGCGATGGCCGTCATGCATCGGGACGAGTTATCGGTTCAGGAAGCGTGCGCGGTCAGACGGGAGTAGCTGCTGCGCGAGCCGTGTACGCAGCCCGTCGGCGCCGAGGCGGCAGAGGTCGAGGTTGAAGTCGGCGTGCACCGGGACCAGCTCGCGGACCTCGATGCCGGCGGCGCGTTCGCGCAAGCCCTCCGCGGCATGGCGACCGGCCGCGTCATTGTCGCGGGCGACATAGAGGCGATGCAGCGGCGGGGACAGCTCCAGTGCGGCGAGGTGGTTGGCCGAAAGGCCCGCGGCCATGGGCAGGCGCGGCAACACGGATTTGAGCGCGAGCATGGTCTCGACGCCTTCGCCGGCCGCGAGGATCGCCGAGGCCTTCCCGAACCGTACGGCATTGCCGAGCAGATGGCCCATGGCCCGCCGCGGATCGGCAAGCGGCGCCTTGGCTGGACGGTGCCGATCGAGCCAGGTGCGCAGGATGCCGGTGATCGTGCCGTCATGCGCGGTGACGGCGGCGAGCAAGGCGGGCCACTGTTCGAGCGGAGCATTCTCGACTTCGCGGTAATAGACCGACGGGTGGTAGCGCAAGGACGGCCAGTCGAGGCGTGCGGTGATGCCGCGCGCACGCAGATAGGCTTCGGCCGGGGTGCCGGGGACGGAACGGCCGGCGCGGAACAGGCGGCGGGCCGCTTCCGGCGATGCCGCCGGTGCGGGAGGCGCGCGGCTGCTGGCGGCGGCAGGATGCGGCAGGACCAGAAAGCGGCGGGCCTCGGTGATCGCCTCGCCGAGACCCGGCAGATCGCGGTTAAGAGCGATCAGGTCGAGCAGATCGCCGTGCTCGCCGGTGGCGGCATCGGTCCATTTGCCGGCGGCTCCGTGCCCATAATCGGGACCCGAGAGCCGCACATAGAGGCTGCGCCCCGGCGTGTTTTGCGCATCGCCGATGATCCAGTAGCGGCCCGAGCGGCGACCCTTCGAGAGGTAGTGACGGCACACGGCCTCGGCATCGCGCGCGAGGCGGCGCGCCAGCTCGGCGGCTGCGCTGACCATGGTTCATCTCCTGGTCAGGCCGCGGCGCGGGGATTGGCGCGAAGAAGCGGGTGGCGCTCGAAGAGCGCGGCAAGGATCGCCGGCCCGCGATCTTCAGCCGTCGGCACGAACAACCGCAGGCGCCAGGCGATGATCTCCGAAATCAGCCCGAGCGCCTTCAGCTGCGGGACAGCACCATCGGTGAAACCGGCGAGTTCGACGCGCCAGCCCTGCATCACCAGCGCGCGGCGGATCTGCAGATTGCCGGCGAGCTCGAGCATGGCGCCACGATCGAGGACCGCGCTCCAGGCCTCCGCCGGGGCAAGACCGGCGCCCCCCGCCACCCCAAGGCCTTCATAGACGCGGGTGAGCGCTTCGGGGGTGACAAGACGCCCGATCACGCGCTCGCCGTCATCGGTCTCGAAGCGGTAGACGCGCATGTTCTCGGCCGGCAGCCGGTCCCAGATCGGCAGCAAGAGGCCGGTGATGATGTGAAAGCCGCTTTCGGAGAACTCCGGAACGCGGGAGCATTCGGCTTCCCACAGCGGCGCAAATTCCGGCTGCGCCGCCTCGCGCCAATGCGAATGGGCGAGGTGCTCGAGGCTGATCGTCTCGCGCGCCATCGGCCGGATCAGGCGGGTGCGCGGCTCAACGCGGCCGTCATCGTGCATCAGGCTGGCGGCGGGGACCTGGACGGCGGCGCGATGCGATTGCTCGTTGATCAGCAGCCGGCCGCCGGCGGCGCGGGCTGCCTCCAGGGCCTCGGCGAGGGGCAGGGGGCGGTTGCAGTCCTTGCGCAGCACCCGGTAGCAGCGCGTTTCGGCGCCGGTCGCGGCATGGGTGTGCACCGTGCGCCGCTCGGCGATGGCGAAGCTTTCGGCTGTCAGCGTCTCGACGCCGATGTCGTAGCTGCCGGCGGCGATCGCCGCCTCGATCCGGGCCTCGAGCAATTGCTCGAAAGCGGCGAAGAGCGTGTTCTGCAGCGCGATGCGCAGCGCCAGGATGCGGTTGAGGAATTGCGTGATCGGCGGCAGTTCCTCGCG
>DATAYA010000140.1:0-2090 GCA_036272815.1 Acetobacteraceae bacterium | reverse complement strand
GAGATCGTCCACGGCCTCGGCGCGACCGACGGCTACATTGCGCTGCGCTTCGCCCGTCGCACCATGCTGCTGGCGGCGGCGGGCGGCGCGGTCGGCGCGGTTGCGGCGGTGCCGCTGCTGGTGGTGCTGGGCAGCCTGACCGCGCCGTTCGCGGCCGGCCGGGCGGACGCTGCCGCGGCCTCGGGTCTGGGCGCGCTGTCGGCGGTGCCGGTGGCACTTTGGCTGGCAGTCCCGGCGCTCCCGCTGGCTGCGGCGCTGATCGGCTGGACAACCGCGCAGGCCACGGTGCGGCGCTGGCTGCGGCGTCTGCCGTGACCGCGGCGGTGCTGCGACTGCCGCGGAGGATCGGCCTCCGCTTCCTGCTGCTGCGGGCGATGCTGCTGGCCGGGCTCGGGGCCGCCGGGCTCGGCGCGGGCTTTCTCTGGTTCGCCCACGCGGCGCTCCGGGCCGGGCCGGCGCCGCCGCGGGCCGACGGGATCGTGGCGCTGACCGGTGGCGCCGATCGAATCGAGACCGCGCTCCGCCTGCTGCTCGCCGGGCGGGCGCGGCTGCTGCTGATCTCGGGCGTGGCCCCGGCCGCCGACCTCGCCGACCTGGCGCGGCGCATCCATCTCGATCCGACCCGCGTCGCCGGCCGCGTGACGCTCGGGCATCGTGCGGCCTCCACCGTCGGCAATGCCACCGAGACCGCCGCCTGGGTACGCACGCACGACGTCCGCACGCTGATCGTGGTGACCGCGGGCTATCACATGCCGCGCGCGCTGCTGGAGATCGGCCGCGCCATGCCGGACATCCGGCTCTATCCCGACGCGGTGCTGCCGCCGCCGCTGCGCGGGCGGCTCGATGCCGCCATGCTGCGGCTGCTGGCGGTGGAATACGCCAAGTATCTCGGGGCGCTCATCGGCCTGCCCCGGCTGCCGCGCGCCGCCGGATGAGCCGTCCGCGATCGCGCCGGACGGATCACGCGTGGGGCGGCGCAGCCGTGCTGGTCCGCTCGGCGCTGTTCAACGCCTGGTTCCTGGCATTCACCTTCGCGATGTCGTCCGCCGGCATCCCGCTGCGTTGGATGGCGCCGTGGCGCACCGCGGCGTTGGCACGCCATTGGGCGCGGGGCGTGCTCGGCGGCCTGCGTGTGCTGTGCGGCATCGACTATGTCCTGCTCGGGCGCGAGAACCTGCCGGCGCAAGGGCCGATGCTGGTGGCCGCCGAGCACCAGTCGGCGTTCGATACCGTGGTCTGGCACGCGCTGGTGCAGTCGCCGGTCTACGTCGTCAAGAAGGAGTTGATGCGCCTGCCGCTGTTCGGGCCGCTGCTGCGGCGCGGCGGGCAGATCGGCATCGACCGCACCGCCGGCGCCGCGGCGTTGCGCGGCCTGGTGCGGCAGACGCAGCGTGCCGCCGGCGAGGGGCGCCCGGTCGTGATCTTCCCGCAGGGCACGCGGATCGAGCCCGGCAATCGCGTGCCGCTGCAGCCCGGCATTGCCGCGCAGTCGGCTCGGACCGGGCTGCCGGTGATCCCGGTCGCGACCGATTCCGGCCGGTTCTGGGGGCGCCGCGCTTTCCGCAAGCGCCCGGGCACGATCCGCATCGTGGTCTGCCCGCAGATCCCGCCCGGTTTGCCGCGCGCCGTCCTGCTGGCGCGAATCGAGCAGGCTTGGCAGTCGGCCGAGACCCACACGGCCGAGACGCACGTGGCCGAGACCGGTGGCCAACCCTGTGGATAAGTTTGTGGACCGGCTGCCGGATGGCCGCGCCGGCGCCACAAGCAGGGACGGCAAATGCCTCAAGGCACACGATTTTGCGAGCGCGGCGGCACGCCCGTCACCGCCTTCGCACCGCATGGGCGCGGGCCTGAAGCGAGATAAACCAATGTTTTTGCATCGATAATTCGGGGCGCTCGTCGAACTCCAAGTCGTCCGTTACCAGAAACTGGAGCAAGCGTTGCCGAATGGTCATGAAATGGCGGCGACTGTGGATGAACCGCGGCACGCAATGCGTGCGACCAGCCCGGATGCCGCCCGGCAGCCGGGAAGTTGCAAATTCCGCCGGAGCAATCCGGTTCCGGTTCGGAGACGGGATCGCAGCATTGCG
>DATAYA010000139.1:0-2084 GCA_036272815.1 Acetobacteraceae bacterium | reverse complement strand
CCCCATGCATGGCGCCACCGTCGCCAGCCACCGAAACCCATTTCCCGGAAACGGCCACCAGCGGTTGCAACCGCCTGATGATTGGCAGGGGGTTTCAGAGCCGCCAAAACCGAGCACAAACCCTCGAAATCGCTCCGCGTGATACCCCGGGGATTCCCAGATATTTCAGAAAGGCTCGTTTCGGGTCTTCTTGCCGTCTAACTCATTGGAACCATGGTGGGCGCAGCAGGGCTCGAACCTGCGACCCGCTGATTAAGAGTCAGCTGCTCTACCAACTGAGCTATGCGCCCACACGCTGAGCCATGCCCACGCGGGCGGGCGTATAGCAGCGGCGGCTGCGGCCGTGAAGGGCCGGTGCGCCGGGGCGCTGGGACGACGACCCCGCCTCGTGCCATACAGCCCCATGCTCCTGCCGCGACCCCTCCCGGCGCTCGCCGCCGCCGCGTGCTTCCTGCTGTCCGCGATCGGCGCCGCCCGTGCCGCGTCCGGCCCGAACCCGCAGCCGTGGGACGTGCAGCAGAGCGTTCTCTGCACGCAGGCAATCGCCGCCGCCCAATCGCGCCACCACCTGCCGCCCGGTCTGCTCGGCACGATGGCCCGGGTCGAGAGCGGCCGACCGGTCAATACCCTCGCCAATGTCCGCGCCTGGCCGTGGACCGTCGATGCCAACGGCGAGGGCCTGTTCTTCGAGAGCAAGCAGGCGGCGATCGTCTGGACCGAGTTGGCGCAGGCCCGCGGCGTCCCGTTCATCGACGTGGGCTGCCTCCAGGTCGATTTGCAGATGCACCCGCACGCCTTCACCTCGCTGGCGCAGGCCTTCGACCCGAAGGCCAACGCCGACTACGCCGCGCGCTACCTCCTCCGCCTGCGCGCCGAAGCGGACGGCAACTGGTTCGCCGCGGTCGGCCAATACCACTCGCACGATCGCGATCTCGCTGCCGCATACCGGCTGGAGGTCGCAGACATGGCGGCCGGCATCCCGTTCCGAGGCGGCCAAGAGCCGCTCTACCTCCGCGCGATGCGGGCCGGTACGCTGCACCTGCGGCTGGTCGGCGGCGGCGTGCAGATCATCAACACGCATCGCCAGCCGACGCGGCCGGGCCACCCGCATCTCTCGTCCTGCCAGGTCGCCGCGATCATGCGGCCGTTGCTGGCGCGGCCGCCCAGCATGGCCGCCTGCGCGCACCGCGTCGCCGGCCGCTGAGGCGCGGCGCCCGATGCGCACCATCGTGCTCTCCAACGACCTCGTGCGGCTGAGCTTCCTGACCGCGCTGCTGCGCGACGGGGGGGTCGAGGCGGTCCTGCTCGATGCCTATGCCAGCGTGACCGACGGCAGCATCGGCGCGATCCCGCGCCGGCTTGCGGTCAGCGCCGCCGACGAGCGCCGCGCACGCCGCATCCTCGCGGAGGCGGGCGAACTCTGACCCTCGCCACGACCGAGGACCGGCTGCTCGGCGGCCGGTTGCGCTACCGCCAGCCCGCCACCGGCTTTCGCAGCGGCATCGAGCCGGTGCTGCTCGCCGCCAGCATCCCGGCGCAGGCGGGTGCGCTCGTGCTGGAGGGCGGCACGGGTGCGGGTGCCGCGCTGCTCTGCCTCGCCGCGCGGGTGCCGGGCCTGCGCGGGTTCGGGGTGGAGGCCGATCCGGCGCTGGCGGCGGTCGCGGCGGAGAACCTCGCGACCAATGGATTTTCGGGGCTGCGGATCGCGGCAGGCCGGATCGAGGACGCGGCCGAGGCCGGCTTCGACCACGCCTTCGCCAACCCGCCCTATCACACCGAAGCCTCGACCGCCTCGCCGCATCCAGGTCGCAGGACGGCAAAGCAGGGGGTGGCAGAGGGCATCGCGCGCTGGGCGGAGGCGCTGGCTGCGCGGCTGCGGCCGGGCGGCACTCTGACGCTGATCCTGCCGGTCGCGCGGCTGCCCGAGGCGGTGGCGGCGCTGCCCGCGAGCGGCTGCGGCAGCCCGGCGATCCTGCCGCTCTGGCCGCGCACCGGCATCGCGGCAAAGCTCGTGCTGCTGCGCGGCGTGCGCGCCGGCCGCGGCCCGTTGCGGCTGCTGCCCGGCTTGGTGCTGCACGCGGCGG
>DATAYA010000138.1:0-7626 GCA_036272815.1 Acetobacteraceae bacterium | reverse complement strand
GCCACCCGTTGCTGCTGCCCGCCGGAGAGCTGGCGCGGATATTTCTCGGCGTGCGGTGCGAGGCCCACGAGATCGAGCAGCGCCTCCGCCCGGCGCGTCTGTTCAGCGCGTTTGGTGCCGCGCACGCGCAGGCCGAAGCCGACATTCTGCCGCGCCGTCATGTTCGGGAACAGGCTGTAGGCCTGAAACACCATCCCCATCGCGCGCCGGTTCGGCGGCAGGGCGACCACGTCTTCCCCATCGACCGTGATGCGGCCGGCGTCCGGCGTCTCGAAGCCGGCAAGGATGCGCAGCAGCGTCGTCTTGCCGCAGCCCGACGGGCCGAGCAGCGAGACCAGCTCGCCTTCCGCCATCGCGACCGAGATGTCGCGCAGCACGACGGCGTCGCCGAAGCTCTTGCGGATCGCCTCCAGGCCGACCTGCGCCATCAATGCGCGCCTCCGACCTGCGCCGTCCGGCCGCGGCCGGTGGCGAGCACGCCAAGCATCGCACCCCAGGTGATCGCGAAGCTGAGTAGCGTCAACGCCGCTGCCTCGGTCACCGCACTCTGGCCAACGTCGGTGATGTAGACGGCGAACGTCCTGAACAGGAGAATATTGGCGAAGGTGAATTCCCCCATGACGATCGCAAGCGTCAGCAGGATTGCGCCGAGCATCGCCGAGACGAGGTTGGGCAGCACGACGCGGAACAGGATCTGCGGCCAGGACGCGCCGAGGCTCTGCCCGGCCTCGGTCAGCGTGCGCAGGTCGAGTGCGGAGAGCCCGACGTCGAGCGCGCGGTAGGCATACGGCAAGGCGAGGAAGAAATACGGGATGACGAGGTAGTTGGGCGTGCCGATCAGCCAGTCCGGCCCGGTGTAGAGCGCGGTCAGCCCGGCGACGAGCGCGATCGCCGGCACGACGAAGGGCAGGGCCGAGATGAACTCGAACAGCGGGCGCAGCCGCGGCGCGCGCAGGTGGACGAAGATCATCGCCGGCAGCAGGAGCACGAGGCCGAGCGCGATGGTCTCGATCGATAGCCGGAACGACAGCAGCAGGCTCGACCACATTTCGCCGTCGGCAAGCAGCCCGCGATAGGCGGCGAAGCCATAGCGGCTGCGTCCCTCCCACAGGCTGAACACGCCGGTGATGACGAGCGGTGCGAAGAAGTAGAGCGCCGCGATGACGATGGTGGCCCAGCCGCCCAACCCGAATCGAACGGGTTTCCAAAGGGCAATCGCCCTTTGGCGGGGTGCAGGGGCAGGGCCCCTGGCCTCCTCCATCACCCCCGCCATCGCGATGCCCGCCGGTTCGCCAGAGCATAGATCGCGAGCACCACCGCCATCACCGCCACCATGCCCGCCGCGAGCGCCGCGGCGACCTGCGGCGCGAGCGTCACGTTGCCCGACAGCAGGTTGCTGATCTCGATCGGCAGCAACCCGATATTGCCCGAGGTGAGCGCATAGGGCGTGGCGTACGCGGAGAACGCATTGCCGAACAGCAGCACGAAGGCGGCCAGCAGCGACGGCAGCAGCACCGGGAAGGCGACATGCCGCCAGTATTGCCAGGACGAGGCGCCGAGATTGGATGCGGCCTCCCGCCACTCGCGCTTCAAGCCTTCGAGCGCCGGCATTATCACGATCAGCATCAATGGCACCTGGAAATAGGCATAGACGATCGTGAGCCCCGACACGGAATAGAGGCTGAACCCCGCAGCGTAGATGTCGATTCCGGCGGATCGCAACGCCGTGGTCAGCAGGCCGAGCGTGCCGAGTGTCGCGATGAAGGCGAAGGCAAGCGGCACGCCCGCGAAGTTGGCGGCGACTGCCGCGAAGCTGGTCGCGAGGGTGCGCAGGCCACGTGGCGCACCCGGCCGCAGCACCGCATGCGCGATCGCAAGTCCGGCGGCGAGGCCGAGGATTGCGGACCATGCCGAGAGCAGCACGGAATTGCGGAACGCAGTGCGGTATCGATAGCTGCCCAGCGTCCGCACCCACTCGAGCGTCGGACCGTGCGGGCCGCTGAACGCCTGCACCAGCAGCACCAGCGTCGGCAGCAGCAGGAACGCCGCCACGAAGGCGAGGAAGGCCGTGACCGGCAGCCAGCCGAGCAGGGCTGCCGGTCGCAGGCCGCGCCTTGTCAGGATCAGGTTTTCACCAGCTTCGGCCAGAGATCGGCAAGCACCGTCTTCGCCTTGGCCTGCTGATCGAGGCTGGCGAATTTTATATCCCTGTACGCCTCCGGCGAGGGCAGCTCCTGCATCAGCGCCGTCGGGATCTTGTTCGCGGCCACCAGCGCGTTGAACCGTGCCGGATGCGCATAGCCTTCGAGGAACATGATCTGTCCCTGGTCGGAATACAGGAACTCCTGCCACAGCCGTGCCGCACTCGGGTTCGGTGCGTGCGCGCTGATCGCCTGGCAGTAATAGCCGCCGTAGGCCGGGCCGCCCTGCGGGATCGCGACCGTGATCTCCGCCTTGCCGCGGCCTTTCTTGCGGTCGCTGAGGCTGAGATAGTCCCAGTCCAGCGTGATCGGGGTCTGGCCGCCGATCACGCTCGCCGGCCGCGCCTGGGCGGGATTGAAGTTGCCGAGCTTTGCCAATTCGGCGAAGTAGTGAACGCCGGGAGCGATGTCGTCGAGGCTGCCGCCATTCGCCAGCGACGCCGCATAGACGGCGGAGAACGCCGCCGCAGCCCCCATCGGGTCGCCATTGAGCGAGACCATGCCTTTGTATTCCGGCTTCTTCAGGTCGGCCCAGCTCTGCGGCATCGTCTTGACGACCGAGCGGTTGGCGGCCACCGAGATCACGCCGAAATAGTCGCCGACCCAGAGACCGGACGCGTCCTTCATGTCGGCGGGGATGTCGTTCCAGGTCGCGACCTTGTAGGGCGCGAACAGGCCCGCCTTCGCACCCTCGACCGCGAAGCTCGGGCCGACGTCGACGCAGTCGGGCGCGCGCGACTGGCCCCTCAGCGTGCGCAGCGTCTGCAACTCCTGCGCCGAGCTGCCGTCCGGGTTGGCGCTGGTGACGGAGAGGCCGTACTGCTTCTTGAACGCGGTGATGATGGCGCCGTAGTTCGCCCAGTCCGGCGGCAGCGCGATGACGTTGAGCCGCCCCTCCTTCTTCGCCTTCGCGACCAGCCCTGCCGGCATTCCGGCCGCATCGGCGACCGAGGGCAGGCCGAGTGCCGCGAGCCCGGCGGCACCCCCGAGGGCGCCCCCAAGTGCCAGCGCGCCGCGCCGCCCGATCATGCTCTTGTCATCTCCTGCCATCCGAGCCCCTCCCGGCATGCTCCCGGATCAATGCCAAAAACCGCGCTGGCTGGATATTAAAATTCTGCATCCCGTCACTGCGCTGGCACCTCGAGCGGCTTCTCCCCCGTCGCCCGGGCGTCGCGTTCCAGCGCGGCGATCCGCGCTTCGGCATCCGCGCGCGAGGCGGCGGCGGTGCAGGTGGTCTCGGGCGAGGCCGTGGCGCCGTTCATGAAGACGTTGGCTTCGAAGATCGTCTGGTTGCGCAGGACGTGGGCGAAGCTGCCCTGGAAGGCGGGGCTGTGGAACAGCACGCGGTCGTGGTGGTCGGCGAACCAGCACACGATCCAGTCGGCGCGCGCCGCTGGCGGCCCGAGCAGGGTGACGGCCAGCAACGCCGCCGCGACGAACCGCGTCAGCGTCCGCGTCCGGTCACGCCCAGTGCCCCGGCACCCACACCCATCGCCCGGCGCGGTTCGCCCAATGCGCCGGCACCCAGCCGGTCACCGCGACCGGTCGCGCCAGGTAATGGCCGCCGATCCACACGTATCGGGCTCCGTTCCAGCGCCAGTGGCCGCGGATCCACACGTAGCCCGGCGCCGGCGCGGGCGGCACGATTTCGGCGCGGGCCGCCGGCACCGGCGGATAGGAGGCGGGCGGATAGGAAGCGACGGGGGTCGCAACCACGCACCCGGCAAGGCCAAACGGCAGGCAGGCGGCGAGCAGGGCGCGACGCATCATCGGGTCTCCGGCGACTCGTGGGCGGCCGAACCCTGCCAGCGGCTGCCGATCGAGACAAGCATTTCAACCGGCCGGCTTGTAGCCCTTCGCTTCCATGCAGGCGCGTATCTGCCGACGGGCCTCCGGCGGGTAGGTGAACGGGTAGGCGACCCAGATCGGAAACCGGCGCGAGACCACGAGATTCGCCTGCCGGCCGCCGCTGGCGCGGCACGCCTTGAGGTCGGCTCGATACGCGGGCGCCGCGTGGTCCGCGCGCAGCGGTGGATCGTAGGCGCAGGCGCCGAGGCCGAGCAGAGCGGCGAGCGCGAGACAGCGTGCGGCGATCATGCGCGTCCTTTAGCCCGCAGCACCCGCTCTGGGTAGGAGCATTCGGACGGACATCCGGCGGCAGACGCATCCGAAACGAACCGCGCGGGCAGGGCCGGCAAAACGTCAAAACCGGTGGCGACTGCCGATTGTGGAGCATCCTCGAATCTGGCCTGATCGTTCGGCATGGCGCGCTTCCAGTGTCCTTGCCGATTGGAGGCGCTTTGACGATTCCAACCTATGACGCGCTCCTGCTCCCGGTGCTGCGTCATTGTGCCGAACAAGTCTGGCCGATACGCGGTCTGGTTGCGCGCATTGCCGATGAGCTGGCTCTCACGCCAGACGAACGCACACGCCTGCTCCCGAGCGGTGGCGTTTCCGTCATCAGCAGCCGGGTCCAGTGGGCGAAGACCTACCTGAAGCAGGCAGGCCTGGTGAGCCAACCCAGGCGCGGCATGGTCGAGGCGACCCCAAGAGGGCGAGAAATTCTTGCCCGCGATCCTACCAGGATCGACCTTGGCACACTGCAGCAGTTCAGCGAGTTCCGCGCTTTCCTCGGCAGGACGAAACCGGACGACGGTTCACCGGCGGCGGCCGCGAAGCCGATCGTGGCGTCGGCCACGGCGTCGTCCAGCACGCCGGAGGAGCAGATCACTGCGGCATCCGGGACCCTCACGGAGGCGCTCCGGGACGCGTTGCTCGCCCGTGTGCTTGAGGGAACGCCAGCCTTTTTCGAGAAGCTCATCGTCGATCTCCTGCTGGCGATGGGCTACGGCGGCTCCAAGGCCGAGGCCGGCGAGCAGTTGGGAGGGGCGGGCGATGGCGGGGCCGATGGCGTCATTCGGGAAGACCAGCTTGGCCTTGATCGCGTGTATCTCCAGGCCAAGCGCCACCAGCCCGGTAACACCGTCGGCAGCGAGGCGGTGCAGGCGTTCATCGGCGCGCTGATTGGCAGGGGTGCACAGACGGGCGTCCTGATTACCACATCGAGCTTCTCGAAGGCGGCAATTCTCGCTGCGAAGCAATCTGGGCACCTGTGCCTGGTGTTGATCGACGGCGACGAGCTGACGGCCCTCCTCGTACGCTTTAGCGTCGGAGTGCGCGTGGTACAGACGATCGAGATCAAACGCATTGACCTCGATTATTTCGATGATACCGAACCAGAGTAGCAGCACGAAGTTCGATAGCCCGCGTATCTGCGCAAAACCAATCGCCTCCCCGCCTGCTTCGCGCCGCGAGGCACTTTTCCAGTTCCAACCTTCGGGCGACAGCGCGCGTTATCAGCCTCTCGACCGAGCCTATCTCGGGGCGCATCTTGCCCCCCAAAGGGGAGGCGCGCGCAATGGCACGGATCGGCTTTATCGGCCTCGGCAACATGGGCGCCCCGATGGCGGCCAACCTGCTGCGCGCCGGACATGAAGTGCGCGGCTTCGACCTCACGGCGCCAGCCTGCGCCGCCATCGCCGCCGCCGGCGGCAGCACGGCTGCAAGCGCCGCTGAGGCCGTGCGCGGGACGGAAATTGTCATCACCATGCTCCCCACGGGCGAGCACGTCCGCGCGGTGCTGACCGACATCCTCCCCGCCCTCGATACCGGCGCCCTGCTGATCGACAGCTCCACGATCGGCGTCGCCGTCGCCCGCGAGTTGCACGAAGCCGCCGCGGCCTGCGGCCATGCCTTCCTCGACGCGCCCGTCTCCGGCGGCACCACCGGCGCCGCCGCCGGCACGCTCACCTTCATGGTCGGCGGCACCGCGGACGCCTTTGCCCGCGCCCGCCCGGTGCTGGCTGCGATGGGCCGCACCATCGTCCGCGCCGGCGACGCGGGCGCGGGCCAGGCGGCGAAACTCTGCAACAACCTCATCCTCGGCATCTCCATGATCGCCGTCGCCGAGGGCTTCGCGCTCGCCGAGCGCCTCGGCCTCTCGGCGCAGAGCCTGTTCGACATCGCCTCCACCTCCTCCGGCTCCTGCTGGTCCCTCACCCACGCCTGCCCGGTGCCGGGGCCGGTTCCGGCGGCACCTTCGAACCACGATTATGCGCCCGGCTTCGCGACTTCGCTGATGCTGAAGGACATCTCGCTCGCGGTCGCGGCGGCAGAAGACATCCCTCGCCTGGGACGGGAGGCAATGGCGATCTATCGCGAACTCACAGAGGCGGGGCTCGGGGCGAAGGACTTCTCGATCGTGGCGCAGAAGGCCAGGGGCCCTGCCGCTGGACCCCGCCAAGGGCAGTCGCCCTTGGAACCCGCTCGTTGATGCGGCCGCTCTACGGCCGGCAGGATCTGCTGCCGCTGATCGCGCCGCAGAGCATCGGGGTCATCGGCGCGTCGGCACGGGAGAACTCGTTCGGCGCGCGCGTGCTCGCGAACCTCTCCGCCTACGCGGGGCGCATCCATTTGGTCAACGCACGCTACACCATCCTCGACGGGCGGCCGTGCCACGACAGCCTCGCCGCCCTCCCGGAGGTGCCGGACTGCGCCGTGATCGTCGTCGCGCGCGAGGCGGTCGAGGAGGTGCTGACGCAATGCGCCGACGCGGGCGTGCGCGCCGCCATCGTGTTCGCCTCCGGCTACGCCGAGACCGGCAAGCCAGGCCGCGCGGAGGACCAGGCGCGGCTCGCGGCGCTCGCGCGGCGGCGCGGCCTCCGCCTTGCCGGCCCGAACTGCATCGGGCTGGCCAACATCGCGACCGGCGCTGCGATGACCTTCTCAGGGATGCCGGCCTGGCGGGCGCCGGCGCCGCACGCGGTCGGCATCGTCAGCCAGTCCGGCGCGCTCGGTTTCGCGATGGCGCAGGCGATCGAGCGCGGGGCCGCGATCAGCCATGTGCTGACTTCCGGCAACGCGATCGACGTCGATACCGCCGATTACGTCGCGGCACTGGCGGAGGAGCCGCGCTGCCGCGCCATCGCCTGCCTGTTCGAGGGCATGGCGGAGCCGCTTCGGCTGATCGAGGCCGCGCGCCGCGCCTGGGAGGCCGACAAGCCGCTCGTGATCTGCAAGATCGCGACCGGCGCGCACGGCGCCGCGGCGGCGCTCTCGCACACCGCATCCCTGGCCGGCGCCGACGACGCATGGCGCGCCTGCCTCGCCGAGGCCGGTGCGGTGCTGGTGGGCGATCCGCCAGCACTGGTCGAGACCGCGAGCTTCCTTGCCAAGGCGGGCCGCCCGCTCGCGCGGGGCGTTGCGGTCGCGGCAACGTCCGGCGGGGCGGGGATCATCGCCGCCGACACCGCCGAGCGCCACGGCGTGCCATTGCCGCAGCCGGCGCCGGACACCTCCGAAATCCTCGTCGGCCGCATCCCTGAATTCGGCTCGGCGCGCAACCCCTGCGACGTCACCGCACAGG
>DATAYA010000137.1:0-10839 GCA_036272815.1 Acetobacteraceae bacterium | reverse complement strand
GGCGCTCGCCGAGGCCCGCGCCGCCGGCAGCGGCGAGACGCGGCGTTTCGATGCCGGCACCGAGGTCGCGATGCGCACCCGGATGCGGCTGACCAGCGAGCTGCAGCAGGCGATCGAGGACGGCGATCTGCGCCTGCACTTCCAGCCGAAGGTCGATCTCGCCACCGGCGCCATCGTCGGCGCCGAGGCGCTCGCGCGCTGGGAGCACCGGCTGTTCGGCATCCAGCCGCCGAGCCGCTTCATCCCTGTCGCCGAGCAGAGCGGGCTCATTGCCGAACTCGGCGAATGGGTGCTGCGGCGGTCGGCGCGCTTTGCCGCGGCGCTGAACCAGGGCCGCGCCACGCCACTGCCGATCTCGGTCAACGTCTCGCCGTTGCAGTTCCGCCGCGGCGACCTGGTCCGCGCCTTGGAGCGCATTTCGCTGGAGTCTGGCATCCGGCCGCAATGGCTGACGCTGGAACTGACCGAGACGGTGCTGGCCGAGAGCTCGCCGGAACGGCTTGCGACCTTGCAGCGGCTGCGCGACGCCGGGTTCGGCATCTCGATCGACGATTTCGGAACCGGCTACTCCTCGCTCGCCTACCTGCGCAGCTTCCCGGTGAGCGAGATCAAGATCGACCGCAGCTTCGTCAGCCAGTTCGGCGCGACCCGCTACAACCGCGCGATCATCGAGGCGGTGCTGAAGATCGGCGCCTCGCTGGATGCCGCGGTGTGCGCCGAGGGCATCGAGACCGAGGCGGAACGGCAGCGCCTGCTGGAGATGGGCTGCCGGCTCGGCCAGGGATACCTGTTCAGCCGCCCGGTGGAGGAACGGGCGCTGCTGGAATTGTTGAGGCGGCGTGAGGCGGCGAGCCAGCACGCGGCGTAGCAGCCGCGCAGGTCAGCTTGTCCGGCGATCAGGGCAGCACCTTGCCGGGGTTCATCAGCCCGAGCGGATCGAGTGCCGCCTTGATCGCCCGCATCGCCGCCAGCTCCGCCCCGCCGCGCCAGGCTTCCATCATATAGGGCTTGAGCCGCCCGACCCCGTGCTCGGCCGAGAAGCTGCCGTCGAGCGCCTGCACCACGTCGTTGACCGCATCCATCATCTCATGGTCGCGGGCGAGGAAGGCGGCCGCGTCGGCGCCCTCGGGCTGTACCAGATTGAAATGGATGTTGCCGTCGCCGAGATGGCCGAAGGCGACGACGCGCACGCCGGGGATGAGCGCCTCGCAGGCGGCGGTCGCGCGCGCGATCAGCTCCGGGGTGCGCGAGACCGGCACCGAGACGTCGTTCTTCACCGATGCGCCGGCGCGCTTCTGCGCCTCCGAGTGTTCCTCGCGCAGCCGCCACAGCGCCGCCCGCTGCGCACCGCTCGCGGCGATCGTGGCATCGAGCAGGATGCCGGCCTCGAACGCCTCCGCGAGCACCGCCTCCATTCCCTCGCGCAGCCGCGCATCCGGCCGCGAGGTCGCGAGTTCGACCAGCGCGTAGTGCGCCGCCTCGGTCGCGACCGGCAGTGCGGTGCCCTCGATGTATCGCAGCACGAGGTGCAGGCCGGCGGCGCCCATGTATTCGAAGGCCTGCACCGCGGCGGCATCGTGGTGCCGGAAGC
This sequence comes from Acetobacteraceae bacterium, assembly GCA_036272815.1. Lineage (GTDB taxonomy): Bacteria > Pseudomonadota > Alphaproteobacteria > Acetobacterales > Acetobacteraceae > DATAYA01. The sequence continues at coordinate 9,248 of DATAYA010000137.1, read as the reverse complement.
GGCCGAACAGGTCGAGGGCCGCCGCCGGCGAGGGCAGCGCGCAGAACGCGATCTCGGTCTCGACCGGCCGCGGCACCAGGCGCAGGACGGCGGCGGTGATGACGCCGAGCGTGCCCTCGGCGCCGACCAGGAGCTGGCGGAGCGCATATCCGGTGTTGTCCTTGCGGAGCCGCCGCAGCGCCGACAGCACCGAGCCGTCCGCCAGCACCGCCTCAATCCCCAACACGAGGTCGCGGGCATTGCCGTAGCGGACCGTGTTGTTGCCGCCCGCGTTGGTCGCGAGCACGCCGCCGATCGTGGCCGTCCCCTCCGAACCGATCGAGAGCGGCAGCAGGGCGCCGGAAGCGGCGGCGGCGTCCTGGGCTGCGGCCAGGGTGGCGCCGGCCTCGATCGTCAGCGTCATGTCGACCGGATCGAGGGCGCGAACGGCGCGCATCCTTTGCAGGCTGAGCACGATCTGGCTGGCGTCCTCTGCCGGCACGGCGCCGCCGACCATGCCCGTATTGCCGCCCTGCGGCACGATGCCGACCCGCCGCGCGGCACAGAGCCGCACGACCCTGGCCACCTCCGCCGTCGTCGCCGGGCGCACGACGGCCGGCGTCCGGCCGTGATAGAGGCGGCGCCAGTCCTCGCAATAGGGCGCGGTGTCGGCCGGCTCGGTGAGCAGCCCGCGCGGGCCGACGGCAGCGGCGAGCGCCTCCAGAAGATCGGACATGGCGGGAGGCTAGCGGTGACGCGGGGGCGGTCAACCGGCGGCGGCCGACTGCGTTTGCCTGGCATGCCCTACGAACTCCGCATCCCCGGACGCCCCGCCCGACGCTGCGAGACCCAGGCGGAGGCCGAAAGCCTCGCCCGCGAGGCGGTGCGCGCGGCGCCGGACACCGAGCCGGAAGTGATCGACCTCGCCACGGGCCGCCCGGCGGAGCCGGCGGGTTCGAAAGCGGAGCGCGACCGGCTCACGAACAAGGTCGGTTTCTGACCCTGCCGCGACAGGGATGCCCCGGTTCGCACGCCCCCGGTCCGCACGCCCCGGTCTGCACGCCCCGGTGCGCGGCGGCGAGGAACTTGTCGAGCCCTCGGTCATTGTTGCTGGAGGCCAAAGATCCAGCTTGGAAGGACCCGACGATGGCGAAGCCCGCATCCGATCAGGACAAGACCCCCGAACGGCACGAGGAGGCCGAGAAGCTCGCGCGCGAGGCGCTGCAGGAGCGGCAGGCCGGCCATAAGGACGAGGCGAAATTCGTGCTCGACGAGGCGCGCAAGCTCGATCCGGAGGCCGTCCAGGAGGTGCTGCACGAGACGCCCAAGCCGGCCGCCCCCGGCAAATCCCCCGCCAAATCCCCCGGCAAGCACTGAGCGCGCGCGGGCGGCGCACGGTGCCCGAGATCCGGGTGGCAGTGGCGGGGGTCGGGAACTGCGCGTCGTCGCTGGTCCAGGGCGCGTATTTCTACCGTGACGCCGCGGCCGGCGAACCGATCCCGGGCCTGATGCACGCGACGCTCGGCGGCTGGAGGCCGCGCGACATCGTGTTCTCCGCCGCCTTCGACGTCGCCGCCGAGAAGGTCGGCTGCGACCTCGCCGACGCGATCGGGGCGGTGCCGAACAACACGCGCCGCTTCGCCGAGGTGCCGCGCACCGGCGTCGCCGTCCGGCGCGGCCCGACGCTGGACGGGCTGGGCGAATACCTGCGCGACCTGATCCCCGAGAGCCGCGAGCCGGTCGCCGACGTCGCCGACATCCTCCGCCGCACCGGGACGCATGTGCTGGTCTGCTACCTGCCGGTGGGGTCGGAGCGCGCCGCCCGTTTCTACGCCGAGGCGGCGCTCGCGGCCGGTTGCGGCTTCGTCAATTGCATCCCCGTCTTCATCGCCTCCGACCCCGGCTGGGCCGCCCGCTTCGCCGCCGCGCGCCTGCCGATCGTGGGCGACGACATCAAGAGCCAGGTCGGCGCCACCATCGTCCACCGCGTCCTGGCCAACCTGTTCCGCGAGCGCGGCGTGCGGGTGGACCGCACCTACCAGCTCAATTTCGGCGGCAACACCGACTTCCTGAACATGCTGGAGCGCTCGCGGCTCGCCTCGAAGAAGCTATCCAAGACCCGGGCCGTGACCAGCCAATTGGCACGGGCGCTGCCGGCGGGCGACGTCCATGTCGGTCCGAGCGACCATGTGCCCTGGCTGGAGGATCGAAAATTCTGCCACATCCGCATCGAGGGCACCGGCTTCGGCGACGTGCCGATGAGCCTTGAGCTGAAGCTGGAGGTCTGGGATTCGCCGAATTCCGCCGGCGTGGTGATCGATGCCGTGCGCTGCGCCAGGCTCGCCCTCGACCGCGGCATCGGCGGCGCGCTGGTCGGACCCTCGGCATGGCTGATGAAGAGCCCGCCCGCGCAGTTCACCGACGCCGAGGCCCGGGCGCGGATGGAAGCGTTCATCGCGGGCGAAGCGGCTGGCGAGTCCGGACGCTGACCGAGGCGACCCTATTCCACCTGGTCCGCCACGCAAGCTATGGCCTGCTCGGCCGCGTGCTCGCCGGCCGCACGCCCGGACACGCGCTCGACGCGATCGGCCGTGCCGAGGCTGTGCAGCTTGCCGACGCGCTCGCAGCCCGTCCCCTCGCCGCCGTCGTCGCGAGCCCGCTGGAACGCACGCAGGAGACCGCCGCCGCGATCGCGGGCCGGCACGGGATGCCGGTCGAGACCGACCCCGCGCTGGTGGAAATCGATTTCGGCGCCTGGACCGGCGCGGCGCTCGACAGCCTGCACGGCACCGAGGCGTGGCGGTGCTACAACGCCTTCCGCGGCACCGCGTGCAGCCCGGACGGCGAGCCGATGCTGGCGGTGCAGATGCGCGCCGTCAGTGCGATGGTCCGCTTGCGGGAGGCGCATCCGGGCGCGGAGGTGGTGCTGGTCAGCCACGCCGACGTCATCAAGGCGGCGCTGGCGCATTTCCTCGCGATGCCGCTCGACCTGTTCCAGCGCATAGAGATCGCGCCGGCATCGCGCAGCCTGGTGCGGCTGGGTGCCGACTGGGTGCGGGTGGAGGCGATCAACCTGCCGCCCGGAGCGTGATTTGAAGCACCTCCCTCGGATCAGCTCGTCATCGACGCGCTGATCTCCCCCTCCCGCCGCAGCACGCTCATCGCCGCGCCATCCCGCTCGCGCCGCAGCGCCACGTCGATCCATGCCGGCCCGATCGCGAGGCCGCGCAACTCCACCCAGTCGATGAACCGCGGCAGCACCGGGCGGTCGAACGTCACCATCCGCCGCCCCGGGTCGAAGCCGAGGCCGAGGCAGGCCGCCAGCAGTCCGAACGGTGTCGCCGCCGCCCAGGCCTGCGGGCTGCATGCGACCGGGTAGAAGGTCGGCCCCCGCCCTGGCCTGCGCGCAAACCCGCAGAACAGCTCGGGAAGCCGCCGCAGCTCGATCGCGGTGCTCGCCGCGAACAGACCATCGAGGATGCGCGCCGACTGGCCGCGATGGCCGTAAGCGGCAAGCCCCATGCCGATCAGCGCATTGTCGTGCGGCCAGACCGAGCCGTTGTGATAGGAGATCGGATTGTAGCGCGCCTCCGTGGTGGAGAGCGTGCGGATGCCCCAGCCGGAGAACATCCGCTCGGCCCTGAGTTCGGCCGCCACTCGCGCCGCGCGCTCGGGCGACGCAATCCCGGTCAGCAATGCGTGCCCGGCGTTGGAGCTGCTGACCGCGCACGGCCGTTTCGCACCGTCGAGCGCGAGCGCATAGGTGCCGAGCTCCTCGCACCAGAACGCGGCCTCGAAATGCCGCCGCAGGCGTTCGGCCGAGGCCTCCAGCGCCTCCGCGCCGTCCTCGCCCAGCGCGCGGGCCATCGCGGCGGCCGCGAGCCGGGCGGCGTAGGCGTAGCCCTGCACCTCTACCAGCGCGATCGGCCCCGCGGCGGGGCTGCCGTCGGCGTGGAAGACGCTGTCATGGCTGTCCTTCCAGCCCTGGTTGGCGAGGCCCTTCTCGGTCATGCGATGGTATTCGATGAAGCCGTCGCCGTCGCGATCGCCGTAGCGGTCCATCCAGTCGAGTGCCGAGCGCACCGCCGGCCAGAGTGCGCGCGCCGTCTCGAGGTCGCCGGTGCGGCCGAGGTGCGCGCCCGCCAGCATCACGAACAGCGGTGTCGCATCGACGCTGCCGTAATAGCGGCGGAACGGCACCTCTCCGAGTTCCGCCATTTCGCCGTGGCGCACCTCGTGCAGGATCTTGCCCGGCTCGGCGTCGGCGACCGGGTCCGCCGCCTGCGCCTGGTTCGCCGCCAGGTAGCGCAGCACGCCGCCGGCGATCGAGGGATCGAGCCAGAGGAGCTGCAGCGCGGTGATGATGGCATCTCGGCCGAAGGCAGCGCTGAACCAGGGGATACCGGCATAGGGATAGGGCCCGTGCGGCGTCTCGGTGGTCAGCATCGCGAGGTCGGCGCGGTCGCGGCGCAGCGCCTCGTTGAACACCTCGTTGGAGGTTTCGACCGCCGCACTCCGGTTTGCCGCCTGCCGCTGCGCCCGCCGCGCGGCCACGCTGGAGACCAGGAACAGCTCCCGCGGCGGCCGCTCCGGGCTCGGCGCGTTGCAGCGCAGCTCCACATAGAGCAGCGTCTGGCCGCCCGGCTGGAGGTCGAGCCGCCAGGTCGCCCGATCGCGGCTGATCCGAGCCGGCGCCGGCTCGAAGCGCAGCTCCGTGGTGCGGCGGCTGCGGTCGAGGCCGGTATAGGCAAGTCCCACCGAAGCCGGGCCGATCACTGGTGCATGAATGCGCCCGCGGCGGCGGCGGCGCTGGCCGCGCACCTCGAACAGGTCGGCGAAGTCGGCGGCGAAGCTCAGCTCCAGCATCAGGTCGAGCGGGATCTCGGCGAAGCTGCGCACCGCGATCCGCTCATAGAGCGTCCCCTGCCAGAGAAAGCGCGAGCGCCGCAGATGCAGCGTGTCGTGCGCCAGCAGCACCCGCTCGTCCTGCGCGAGGTCGGGATTGGTGAGATCGCAGGTCGCCCCCGCGTTGTCGTCGCGCACCGCGGCGCTGAGCACGATCAGGCGTGCGCCGTGCAGCGTCAGCGCGAAATCGGAGAGGTGCCGGGTATCGCGGTGATACAGCCCCTCGGCGCCGCCGAGCACCGGGGCAATGTCGCCGTTGGGATCGAACATGGCGAAGGTGTCGTCGTGCTTGAGGGCGCTCGGCCGCGCTTGCGCGAGCGATTCCTTGGCGGGGATGACGTATTGCTGCGCGGTCACGCCCCGATCGTGGTTGCCCGGATTGTGGTTGCCCCGATCGTGATTGCCTGGCCTGTCGTTCATGCCGTCCCGGTCCGTTTGTGAAGCGGACAGGCGCCCGTCGGGGCGGCGGCCCGCATGACGAACCGGCCTGCCGGCTGCCGGAAGATGGACCCGGCCCCGCAGCATGCAATGGGGCGTATGCAAAGGGACGGGTGCAAAGGCGCGGACGCCCGAACGCGACGCGGCGCGGCCTCGCACGTTACAACCCCGCCAGCTTAGACCCCGCCAGCCAGAGGGCGCCATCCGTGAGCACGCAGTCGATGCCGACCGCCGCCGACCGCCCGGGTGCCGGGCGCATCCCGCGCCGCCGCTGGGGCATCGGCGTGCTGCTCGGCGTCGGCATCCTCATCAACTATTTCGATCGCATCAACCTCTCGGTCGCCGGGCCGCAGCTCGAACAGACCTTCCATATCGGCCCGGCCGATCTCGGGGTGCTGTTCAGCGCCTTCTTCTGGTCCTATGCGCTGCTGCAGATCCCGGGCGGGATGCTGCTGGACCGGGTCGGCGTCACCCGCATCGGCCGCTGGAGCGCGCTGCTGTGGTCGGTCGCCTCGGCGATCACGGCGCTGGCGGGCGGGTTCGGCGGCATCCTGGTCGCGCGGGTGCTGCTCGGCATCGCCGAGGCGCCCGCCTTCCCGGCCAGCCAGAAGGCGACCGGATACTGGTTCCCGCGCGGCGAGCGGGCGCGCGCCACCGCGATCTTCGACAGCGCCGCCAAGTTCTCCAACGTGATCGGCGTGCCGATCGTCGGCTTCGCGATCGTCGCTCTCGGCTGGCGCTGGGGCTTCTGGATCACCGCGATCCTGAGCCTCGGCTATTTTTTCGCCTTCTTCGTCTTCTACCGCGACCCCAGCCGCGACCCGCATCTGAGCCCGGCGGAGCACGCGCACATCGTCGACGGCGGCGCGGTGCCGGAGGGGCAGGCCGGAGGCGGCGCCGGGGCGATGCTCGGCCATCTGCTGCGGCAGCGGAAGGTCTGGGGCCTGACGATCGGCTTCGCCGCCTACGGCTACTCCTTCGCGCTGTTCCTGACCTGGCTGCCCGGCTATCTGGTCTCGACGATGCACATGAGCATCCTGAAATCCGCCCTCTACACCGCGATCCCGTGGTCGTTCGCGACCCTCTCCGACCTGCTGGTGGGTGGCGTCCTGGTCGATGCCTGGATCGCGCGCGGGATCGACGAGACGCTAGCGCGCAAGACGGTGCTGGTGGGCGGGATGCTGCTCGGGCTCGCGGTGTTCGGCGCGATGTTCACCACGTATCCCGGCTGGGCGGTGGTCTGGATCTCGGTCTCCCTCGCCGGGCTCGCGGCCTCGGCGCCGGTCGGCTCCTCGCTCGTGTCGCTGATCGCCCCGCGCGGCGGCACCGGCACGATCGGCGGCATCGTCAATTTCTGCAACAACCTCGCCGCCATCGTGGCGCCGATCGTGACCGGCGTGATCGCCGCCGCCACCGGCTCCTTCGCCGGCGCGTTCCTGGTGGCGGGCGTGGTGCTGGTGGTCGGCATCGTCTTCTACGTTTTCGTGCTCGGCCGGATCGAGCCGGTGCCCGAGCCGGCGGCCCAGGTGGAGGGATCGGCCGCATGAGTGCCGACGGGCTGGCCGACGACGACATCGTGCGCATCCTGCGCGGCACCCGGCGGATCGCGATGGTCGGCGCCTCGGTGCGGCCGGAGCGGGCGTCGCACCATGTCTTCGCCTTCCTGCTCGGGCAGGGGTTCGACGTGATGCCGGTCAATCCCGGCCATGCCGGGCAGATGCTGCACGGGCGGCCTGTCGTGGCATCCCTCGCGGAGGCGGCGCCGCTCGACATGGTCGACCTGTTCCGCGCCAGCGCCCGCGTCGGGCCGTCGGTCGCGGAGGCGATCCGGCTCGGCGCGCGCACCGTCTGGATGCAGCTCGGCGTGGTGGACGAGGCGGCCGCGGCGACGGCGCGGGCGGCCGGGATCGCCGTCGTGATGGACCGCTGCCCGGCGATCGAGATGCCGCGCCTCGGCCTCGCGGCTTGAAGGGCCAACGAACCCGCGCCACATCGCCGACAGCGTCCAGGAGCGAGAACAATGACCAACGAGGAACGCGACATCATCACCCGCTTCATCAGCCGGGTGGGCGGCGCCTCCCAGCCTGGCGGCTTCGGCGGCGCTGCCACGCCCGCGCCGCTGCCGCCGGTCGATCGCGAGGCCGACGAGCTGATCGGCCAGCTGATGACGCAGTATCCCGAGGCGCGCTACCGCATCACCCAGATGGCCTTCGTGCAGGAGGCGGCGCTGGCCGAGGCACGGAACCGGATGCAGCAGATGCAGGCCGAGATCGAGCACCTGCGGCAGCAGTGCCAGACCGCCGCGCAGGGCCAGCCGTCGCAAGGCCAGCCGTCGCCGGGCCAGCCGTCGCAGGGCCAGCCGTCGCAGCCTCAGCATCGGGGCCTGTTCGGCGGATTGTTCGGCGGCGGCGGCGGGGCGGCGCAGGGCGGCGGCCCGGCGCCTGTGCCGCCGCAACCTCAACAGCAATACGCGCCGCCGCCGCAGGCCGGGGCGCCGCAGTATCAACCGGGAATGTTCCAGCGCTCCGGTTCGGGCTTTCTCGGCTCGGCGCTGACCACGGCCGCGGGTGTCGCCGGTGGCCTGGTCGCGGGCAATGCGCTGATGGACCTGTTTTCCGGCAACCGCGGCGGGTTCGGCGGTGGCGGCGGCTTCGGCGGCGCCGGGGTGCCGGGCTCCGAGACCATCAATAACTACTATGGCGATCAGGGTGCCGGGGGCGGTCCCGGCGGCGATCCTTGGGGCGCCGGCGGTGCGCCGCCGGTCGATCCGGGAGCGGCCGTCGGCGGCGCCGATCCCTGGGGCGCCGGCGGCACGGCTCCCGACGCCGGCCAAACTGATCCGGGTCAGGCCGATCCGGGCTGGGGCAATGCCGGGACCTCGGGGACCAGCGGAACCGGCGGCGCCGGCGGCACCACTGGCGGCGGCGGCGGCAGCAGCACGACCGGCGGCGGCGGCGGCGGCAACATCTGAGACCGACCGCTACGCGGCCATCTCGGCCACCCGATCATAGAGCCGCAGCCGCGCCGCCGGCAGCGGCCGGTGGCGCGTTCCGAATGCGTCGCGCGCGAGAAAGTGCCCGGTCAGGCGAAGCCCGTCGCGCCAGTCGGCAGGGCCCGAGTCGGCAGGGCTTGAGCCGGCAGGGTTCGAGGCGGCAGGGCTCGGTGCCGCGGATTCGGCGAGAAACGGCGGCAGCGGCAGCAGCCTGGGCGCCCACTCCCCGGCCGCGGCGCGACCGACGGCCCGTCCGGTGCGCGGGCTGACATAGGCGAGGTCATCCGCCGCGCCGCTGACGGCGCAGGATGCGAGGTCGAGCCCGTAGCCGAGTTCGGCCAGCAGCACCGCCTCCCAGCGCACGAGGTCGGGCATGAAGTGCACAGGCCCCGAGCCCAACCCGGCCAGCACCTGCAGCAGACCGCCGAACGCCTGCGGATGCGGCTCGTGGTCGGGCAGCACGCCATCGGCGACGGCGCAGGCCGAGGCGAGCACCGCCAGCGCCAGCGCATCGTCCATTGCGAGCGCCGCCCCCGGATGCACCAGCTCGCCCGACAGCGTGCCAAGCTGGTCGGCCAGCCGCCTGAGCCCGCGTGCCTGGACCAGATTGCCGGGTTGCCAGAGCGAGACCTGCCGCCGCGACGCACCGCCGCGGGCGATGCCGCGCTGGCGTCCCTCCGCCTCGGTCAGCAGCGAAACCAGGGCGTCGTTCTCGCCGAACATCCTGGCGTCCAGCACGATCGCGGGTGCGGTCCATTCCATGAACCGGATGTGGCGCGCGGCGGCGCCAGACGCAAAGCGGGCCGCGCACACGCGCCAGACGCAAAGCGGGGCGCGCACACGCGCGGTCAGCAGCGGACGGTCAGCAGCGGGCCGTCAGCAGCAGGCCGGCGGCAGCAGAGCGAGCAGCTCCGGCGGCAGCGCCTCGGCCGCC
>DATAYA010000136.1:0-4706 GCA_036272815.1 Acetobacteraceae bacterium | reverse complement strand
GTGGCTTCAGCTCTGGGCGGTCCCGGACACCACGCCGATGCCGCAGGAGGGGTCGGCGGCCGGCGGTGCCATCGCCTGCACCGGCGGCATCTGCCGGCTGCGGCCACGCGCCGGCGGCGCCACTGCCCTGCTGCTGCCCTCGGGTGACGCGACGCATGACTGCGCAGGAGCGGCGGTGCTGGTCTCGGCGGAGCCGGCGCGGCGCACCTGCCCCGGCGGGCCGCCGATGGTCGATCGCTTCACGGTCTGGCGCAATGGCGCCGCGGCGGTGTGGCTCACCTCGGGCGGCGTCCGCATCCTGACCGACCGGGGCGCCCGCGGCGCGCGGCCCTGGGTGCCGCCGCCGCCGGTGCCGCGGGCCCATCGCAGCCGGTTCAGGCGGCGCGCTTCTGCTCGCCGAGCCGGTGGCTGAGGAAGGCAACGACCGCAACCTCCTCCGCCGTCAGGCCGGTGTCGTCGCCCTCGACCTCCCGCCGCAGCGCCGCGTCGGCCCGCGCCTTCAGCCCGTCGAGCAGGCTGCCGTCGAGATAGCCCTCGAAGATCGCAGGATGGATGTAGCACTTCCGGCAGATCGCCGGCGTGTTGCCCAGCAGTTTCGATACGGTCTCGACCGCCTGAACCACGTTCTTCTTCGCCTTCGCCGCGGTGTCGAACTGCGCCAGCTCGCGCAGCGCCATCGCCGCCAGGTTGGTCCCGGCCCAGGTGCGAAAATCCTTGGCCGTGATCTCCTCGCCGGAGATCTCGCGCAGGTAGTCGTTCACGTCCTCCGAGCCGATCGGATGGGTCTGCCCATCCTCGTCGACGTGCTTGAACAGCTCCTGCCCGGGCAGGTCGCGCAGGCGGCGGACGATGCGGGCGAGGCGGCGGTCCTGCAGGTCGAGATGGCGGCGGATGCCGTGCTTGGCGCGATAGTCGAGCAGAACGTGGCTGCCGGTGACCTTCGCATGCCGCCGGCGCAGCGTCGTGAGACCGAAACTCTTGTTGGTGCGGGCGTATTCCTCGTTGCCGACGCGCGCGAGCGTCATCTCCAGCAGTCGCACGATCGCGGCCAGAACCTTGCGTCGCGGCAGGCCCTGGGCGGCGAGGTCGCGCCCCACCGCCTCCCGGATGCGCGGCAGCGCCTGTCCAAAGAGGAGCATCCGACCGAACTTCGTCTCGTCGCGCACGATGCGCCAGCGCGGGTGATACCGATATTGCTTGCGCCCGCGCGCGTCCCGCCCGACCGCCTGGAGATGGCCGTTCGGGTCGCGGCAGATCCAGACATCGCGATAGGCGGGCGGGATCGCCAGCTTGCGGATACGCGCGAGCGTCACTTCGTCGGTGACCGGCGTGCCGTCGGGTTCGAGATAGGCAAACCCATCCTCGACCTGCACGCGGCGCAGGCCCGGCCGCCGGTCGCTCACGTAATGCAGGTGCGCCGCCCGCGCCGCCAGTTTGGGGTCGAGCGTCCCGGTTGCATTGTCAGCCTGCGCGGAAGCCATCGCGCAGCAACGGTTTGATAGCCTTGCGGTTCCCGTGCGACACTCGCTCCTTGCGAACGCATGGGGCAAGGATGGCGCTGACCACGAAGCGGGTTCTGGTGACCGGCGGGGCGGGCTTCCTCGGCTCGCACCTCTGCGAGCGGCTGGTCGCGGCCGGCCATGACGTGCTGTGCGTCGACAACTACTTCACCGGCCGGAAGCAGAACGTGGCGCATCTGCGCGATGCCGCCCGCTTCGAGACGCTGCGCCACGACATCACCTTCCCGCTTTATGTGGAAGTGGACGAGATCTTCAACCTCGCCTGTCCCGCGTCCCCGATCCATTACCAGTTCGACCCGGTGCAAACCACCAAGACGAGCGTGATCGGCGCCATCAACATGCTCGGCCTCGCCAAGCGCGTCGGCGCGCGCGTGCTTCAGGCCTCCACCAGCGAGGTCTACGGCGACCCGAGCGTGCATCCGCAAACCGAGGAGTACCGCGGCAACGTCAACCCGCTCGGCCCGCGCGCCTGCTACGACGAGGGCAAGCGCTGCGCCGAGACGCTGTTCTTCGACTATCACCGGCAACATCGGACGCGCATCAAGGTGATGCGCATCTTCAACACCTACGGCCCGCGGATGCACCCGAATGACGGGCGCGTGGTCTCCAACTTCATCGTCCAGGCCCTGACCGGACAGGAGATCACGCTCTACGGCGACGGCGAGCAGACGCGCTCGTTCTGCTTCGTCGACGACCTGATCGAGGGGATGCTGCGACTGATGGCGACGGCTGACGAGGTCACCGGCCCGGTCAATATCGGCAACCCGCACGAGGTCTCGGTGCGCGCGCTCGCCGAACAGGTGATCGCGATGACCGGCTCGCGCTCGCGGATCGTGCATCGGCCGCTGCCGCAGGACGACCCGCTGCAACGCTGCCCGGACATCACCCGCGCGCAGGCGCTGCTGGACGGCTGGGCGCCGCATGTGGAATTGGCCGAGGGGTTGGAGCGGACGATCGCCTATTTCGACCGGATGCTGGCGGCGCGGTCAGGGCAGGCGTGATATCAAAGGTCCGACTTTCGTCACGCCGCACCGAAGCCAGGCGTGGATCCTCGGCCTTCGCCGAGGATGACGGGGGCCTTCGCCGAGGATGGCGGGGAAGAGTGACGCGCAACGCCGGTTGCTATGGTCGCTCGCCCCGCCGTGCGCAGGCGGGGCGATAATCGCTACCGCCCGCCGCGGCGCTCGCCGTCCCGCTGCAACAGGAACTCGCGCCCGACCTTCACCAGGGGGCGGCCGTCGTATTCGACGATATCCGCCGTCGCGTAGGTCTCCGACCAGATTTCCGGGATGAAGCTGCCGGTGCCCACCACATCGATCGGCGCCCGCGCATCCGCCATCACGCGGCACTTCTCGACCCCGAAGCCCGACGAGACGACGATCCGCACGGCCTTGTACCCCGCCTCGTCGAACGCCTCCCGCATCCGCCAGATCGCCGCCGCCGAGACGCCGGTGCCGACCAGGTAGCGCAGCTCCGTGTCGCTGCGATAGCGGCGGATGGCGCCCGGGGCGTGCCGCTCCAGCACCGCATAGCTCGCCGCCGGATCGAGCCCCTCCATGAACCGGCCGCCATGCGTGTCGAGCCGCACCGAGAGCCGGCCCGATGCCGCCAACTCTGGGAACCGCGCGCAGACTGCGAGCCCGTCGGTGATCTCGCGGCCGAAGAAATCGGTGAGCGCCGTCAATGGCTCGTCGGGGAACAATTCGCAGAACATCTCGGCGGCGCGCACCGTCGAGCCAGCGTAGCCGATCAGGGCGTGCGGCATCGTGCCCATCCCGTGCTGCGCGCCGAAGAAATGCGCCGTTGCGTCGGTCGCATTGCCGGCGAAGCCGCGCGCGCCCTCGCGCCTGGCGGCCTCGCTGCCGACGGCGGCACCGTAGGCCATCATCTCCTCCATCTCGGCGCCGGCGCAGTGCCGCGCCTCCATCGCCAGGAACGACGCCTGCGGCAGCGACAGGCACATCTGGAACGCGTTGTGCGCCGCGACCGAGGCGGGGCCGAGCTTCTGCAGCAGAATCGTCTCGAGATCGACCAGATGCAGCAGGCTGCCGCCGATATAGGCGATCGGCTCGCCGGCGCCGACCCACTCTCCCTCGCGATAGCGCAGATCGACTGTGATCCGCGTGCCGCGCTCGGCCGCGACCGCCGCCAGCCAGTCCACCATCAGCGTCGGCGCCGAGATCACCGGCCGGCGCAGGAACACGGCATAGGTCACCGGCCGGTCGCCGAACCGCGCGACGATCGCCTTGGTGCGGTTGAAGTAGGCATCCGTTTGCGCCGTGATCGTCTGGGCGGCGATCGCGGACGCCTCGGTCACTGCGCCGCGACCGCCGGGGCGCGCGCCGGCTCGCGCCGCGCCTTGAGTTCCTCGGCCACCAGGAAGGCGAGTTCGAGCGACTGCTCGGCATTCAGCCGCGGGTCGCAGAAGGTCTCATAGCGGGCGCCGAGATCGGCCTCCGTCAGCCGGTGCGCGCCGCCGACGCACTCGGTCACGTCCTGGCCGGTCATCTCGACATGCACGCCGGCCGCCCGCGTGCCCTCGGCCGCGTGCGCGTCGAAGAAGTTGCGCACCTCGGCCAGGATCGCCTCGAAGCTGCGGGTCTTGACCCGCGTGGGCAGGGTGACGGTGTTGCCGTGCATCGGGTCGCACAGCCAGACGACGCTGCGGCCCTGGCGCTTCACCGCGCGCAAGAGCGGCGGCAGCTTCTCGTGCAGCTGCTCGGCGCCCATGCGCGCGATCAGCGTCAGGCGCCCCGGCTCGTCGGCGGGGTTGAGCGTCTCGATCAGCCGCAGCAGGTCCGATTGCGGCGTGGTCGGCCCGACCTTGAGGCCGATCGGGTTGCGCACGCCGCGCAGGAACTCGACATGCGCGCCGTCCGGCTGGCGGGTGCGGTCGCCGATCCAGAGGAAATGCGCCGAGCAGCCGTACCACTGGCCAGAGGTGGAATCGACCCGCGTCAACGCCTGCTCGTAGGGCAGCAGCAGCGCCTCGTGGCTGGTGTAGAAATCGGTTTCCCGAATTTGCGGGATGGTCTGCGAGGTCATGCCGCAGGCCGCCATGAACGAAAGCGTCTCGTCGATCCGCCCGGCGATGTCCTGATAGCGGGCGGCGAGCGGCGAGCGGGCGGCGAATTCCAGGTTCCAGCGATGCACCTCGTGCAGGTCGGCATAGCCGCCGCCGGCAAA
>DATAYA010000135.1:0-6770 GCA_036272815.1 Acetobacteraceae bacterium | reverse complement strand
TCAAGACCAACACCTTCCTGCATGACGGACAGCGCCTGACGAGCTTCAGCCCCGGCTTCGGCCGCACGCCGGGCTGGCCCGAACTGAACTGGGACGCGCGCATGTTGCGCGGCATCGCCGATACGCTCGGCGCCGTACGCGAGGGCGTGGGTGCCGATTTCGGCGTCATGCTCGACGTCAACTTCCATTTCAAGAGCGAAGGCTTCCGCCGCGTCGCCGACACCGTCGGCCCGTTCGGGCTCTCCTGGCTGGAGATCGACACCCACGACGCCGAGAGCCTGCGCATGATCCGCGACATCGCACCCTGCCCGATCGCATCCTGCGAGACGCTCTGCCACCGGCGCGACTTCAAGCCGTTCTTCGAACGCTACGCGATGGACGTCGCGATCATCGACGTGCCCTGGAACGGGCTTGCGGAATCCGTGAAGATCGCCGCGATGGCGGAGCCCTACGAGATCAACGTCGCCCCGCACAATTTCTACGGCCATCTCTCGACGATGCAGAGCGCGCATCTCTGCGCATCGGTGCCGAACTTCCGCATTATGGAAATCGACATCGACAGCGCACCGTGGCGCGACGATTTCTTCACCGCGGCACCGAAGATCGAGCGCGGCGAACTCGTGCTGCCAACCGCGCCGGGCTGGGGGATCGACGTCAACGAGAAGGCCGTCCGGGCGCGGCCGCCGAAGTAGAAAGCCAGGGGCTCGGCCCCTGACCCCGCCAAAGGGCAGTCGCCCTTTGGAAACCCATTCACGGAGGATGACGTGGCGAAGTTTCGCATTTTCACGCCGGCGGGGGCAAGTTTCTCCGTCGCGGGCGGCGGATATGAGACCGAGATGGAGCCGCTCGCCCGGCTCGATGCCGAAATCATCGAGGTGCCGGGCGACAACGAGGACGAGTTCATCCGCCACGCCAAGGACGCCGACGCGATCTATGGCAAAGCGATCCGCATCAGCAAGAAGATCATCGACGGCCTGACCAGGTGCCAGGTGATCTCGCTCGGCAGCGTCGGCGTCGACAGCGTCGATGTCGAGGCGGCGACCTTGCGCGGCATCCCGGTGACCAACGTGCCGCACACCTTCATCGAGGAAGTCGCCGACCACACGATGGCGCTGCTGTTGGCCGGGCTGCGCCGGCTGGTGGAGCAGGACCAGATGGTGCGCACCGGCCGCTGGCGCGACGGCCGCCCGGCGCTGCTCAAGGTGCCCCGCCTGATGGGCCAGACACTCGGCTTCATCAGCTTCGGCCACGTCCCCCGCATGGTCGCACTCCGCGCGCGGCCGTTCGGCGTGCGGATGATGGCCTACGACCCGTATATTGAGGAGCTGGTGATGTCGCCCTATGGCGTCGAGCCGGCGACGCTGTCGGATGTGTTGCAGCAATCCGACTTCGTCTCGATGCACGCGCCGGCAACGCCGGAGGCGCACGGGATGCTCAAGGAGCACCATTTCCGCCAGATGAAGAAGTCGGCCTGGTTCGTGAACACCGGCCGCGGACCCACGGTGGACGAGGCGGCGCTCATCAAGGCGCTCCAGCAGGGCTGGATCGCGGGCGCCTCGCTCGACGTGCTGGAGGTCGAGCCGCCGCGGCAGGACAACCCGCTGCTCAAGATGGGCAACGTCATCCTCTCGCCGCACAACGCCTCCGCCTCCGCGCGCTTCGATCCGGCGCGCAAGACCCATGTCGGGCGCGAACTGGCGCTGGTCGCCTCCGGTCGCTGGCCGATGAGCTGCGTCAACCCCTCGGTGCTGCAGAACACCAAGCTCCGCCGCTGGCAGCCGATCACGATGGAGCGCGGGCCGAACAGCTAGGGCGGGCGGATCGGGCGAGCGGACAATCGTTCCCTCGTCCGCAACTCCGCGCGGCGCGCGGCATTGGATCGGCGTACCGGCACGGGAGAGAGAGCGATGCAGAAGCGTGAACTGGGCCGGAGCGGGCTCGCGGTCTCGGCGATCGGGCTCGGCTGCATGGGCATGTCGGCCTTCTACGGCAGCGCCGACGAGGCGGAGTCGATCGCGACGATCCACCGCGCGCTCGACCTCGGCGTGACCTTCCTCGACACCGCCGACGCGTACGGGGCGGGCAAGAACGAGGAGCTGGTCGGCCGCGCGATCCGCGACCGGCGCGGCAGCGTCGTCCTCGCGACCAAGTTCGGCAATCTGCGCAACCCGGACGGCACGCCGAAGATTGACGGGCGGCCCGACTATGTCCGCCAGGCGTGCGACGCGAGCCTCAAGCGTCTCGGCGTCGAGACGATCGACCTCTACTACCAGCATCGCGTCGATCCGGCGGTGCCGATCGAGGATACGGTGGGCGCGATGGCGGAGCTGGTCCGGCAGGGCAAGGTGCGGGCGCTCGGGCTGTCGGAGGCGGGCGTCGAGACGATCCGCCGCGCCCACGCCGTCCACACGATCACCGCGTTGCAGACCGAATACTCGCTCTGGACCCGCGACCCGGAGGCGGCAATTCTTCCGGCGATCCGGGAACTTGGCATCGGCTTCGTGCCCTACAGCCCGCTTGGCCGCGGCTTCCTCACCGGGCGCTTCCAGCGGCCGGAGGACCTGCCGGAGGGCGACGTGCGCCGCGCCCATCCGCGCTTCCAGGGCGAGAACTTCACCCGCAACCTGACGCTGGTGGCCGAGGTCGAGGCGATGGCGCGCGAGCACGGCTGCACGGCGGGCCAGGTGGCGCTGGCCTGGGTGCTGGCGCAGGGCGAGGACATTGTGCCGATCCCCGGGACCAAGCGGCGGACCTATCTGGAGGAGAACGTCCGCGCGCTGGAGGTGAAGCTGGCGCCCGCCGACCTCGCCCGGCTCGACCGCGCGATGCCGGCCGGGGCGGCGGCGGGGACGCGCTATCCGGCGGCCGGGATGGCGGTCGTCGGGCGGTAGTCACCCGGCCGGCACGCCGGTGGTGGTCGAATACTCGAAGTGCAGTGCCTGGCCGGGGCGCGCGATCGGGTGGATGGCGTGCGCCGCCATCGCCGCTTCCGAGAAGCCCTGCAGGATCAGCTTGAGCTTTCCCGGGTAGGTGCAGACGTCGCCGATCGCGAAGATGCCGGGCTCACTGGTCTCGCAGGTCGCCGGTGCCACGATGACGTGGTGGCGCTCCAGGTCGAGCCCCCAGGCCGCGATCGGGCCGAGATCCATCGCCAGGCCGAAGAACGCCAGCAGCACGTCGCCGACGAGCGTCCGCCGCTCGCCGGCGAGGGTGGCGACCTCCACCGCCTCCAGCCGTCCCTCGGTGCCGTGCAGGGCGTGCAGCTGGTAGGGTACCACCAGCTCCACCTCGCCGCGCGCCGCGGCAGCGTCAAGCTGCGCCGCGGTCTCGGGCGCCGCGCGGAACTTCGGGCGTCGATGGATGACCGCGACGTGGGCGGCCACGTCCTTCAGCGCCAGCGCCCAGTCGACCGCCGAATCGCCGCCGCCCGCGATCACCACGCGCTTGCCGCGGAACGCCTCTCGCCGGCGGACATAGTATTGCACGGCGCCTGACGCCTCGAAGGCGGCGAGCCCATCGAGCGGCGGCCGGTTGGGCCCGAAGGCGCCGGCCCCGGCGGCGATCACGATCGCTTTCGCCTCGATCGTGTCGCCGCGGTCGGTGCCGATCGTAAAGGCGCCCGGTCCGCCCGAGACATGGACCACGCGGCGGCCGAGGAGGCGGCCAGGCGCGAAGGGGGCGGCCTGGCGGTCGAGCGCTGCGATCAGCTCGGCCGCGTCGATCCGCGGGTGCGCGGGGATGTCGAAGATCGGCTTCTCGGGGTAGAGCGCCGCGCATTGGCCGCCGACCTCGTCGAGCGCGTCCACCAGCACCGACGAGAGCCGCAGCATCCCGAGTTCGAAGGCGGCAAACAGCCCGACCGGGCCGGCGCCGACGATGACGGCGTCGGCCGCGATCGGGTCTCCCATCAGAGGCTGGTGCTCAGCCAGTCGCGCAGTTGGCTCTTCGGCAGCGCGCCCATCTTGGTCGCGGCGGGTTTGCCGTCCTTGAACAGGATCATCGTCGGGATTGCGCGGACGCCGTACTTCGTGGGCGTCATCGGGTTCTCGTCGATGTTGACCTTGGCGATGGTGAGCTTGCCGCGGAACTCGCCGCCCAGCTCCTCCAGCGCCGGTGCCACGGCCTTGCACGGGCCGCACCACTCGGCCCAGAAATCGACCAGGACCGGCTCCGCTGCGCCGAGGACGTCGGCGGCGAAGCTGGCGTCGGTCACGGCCTTGGTGTTCTCGCTCATCGGACTACTCCGTTGCGTCGGGGAACGAGGTGGGACAGGCGGGGCGGCGGGTCAAGCCGATGCCACCCATGCGCCCGCCGCCGGGTGGCAGGCCGGGCCGGCCGGAGTAGGGTGTGGCCGATGCGCAAGCCCCTGCCCCGCAGGCCGCCCTTGGCCGCCGTCGGGCGGGAGTTTCGCGCGACCCTGCGCCTGGCGCTGCCGCTGGTCGGCGGGCAGCTCTGCCTGATCGGCGGCAACGTGGTCGACGTGGTGCTGGCCGGGCATCTCGGGCCGGATGTGCTGGGCGCGGTCGCGGTCGGGGCCAGCATCTGGGGGCTGGCGCTGATGGCGCTGTCGGGCCTGATGCTGGCGGTGCCGCCGATCGTGTCCCAGCTCGCCGGCGCCGGGCGGCGGGGCGAGGCGGTGGCGGTATTCCGCCAGGCGCTGCTGCTGGCGATCGCCGCCGGCGTGGCGGGGGCGGTCGCGGTCGGCTGGGGCGGGCCGGTGCTGGTGGGCGGGCTCGGGCTCGCGCCGGGGCTGGAGGCGGGGGTCGATGCGTTCCTGCGCGCGATCGCCTTCGGGGCGCCGGCGTTGGGTGTCTTTTTCGCCGCTCGCGGGCTGTCGGAGGGCTTGGGCGTGACCTGGCCCACGATGGTGTTCGGGCTCGCGATCCTGCTGCTGCTGGCGCCGCTTGGCTATGGGCTGATGTATGGCGCCTTCGGGATGCCCGGGCTCGGGGCCGAGGGCAGCGGGATCGCCAACGCGCTGGTCTGCTGGGCGGGGGCGGGGGCGTATCTGGCCTTCATCCGCTGGGCGCCGGTCTATCCGGGCCTCGACTGGCGGGTGCCGGGCGCGCTGGTGCGGGGCTGGCGGCCGGAGCGGGCGGTGCTGGGGGCGCTGCTGCGGCTCGGGCTGCCGATGGCCGGGACGGTGCTGATGGAGGTGGGGATGTTCTCGGCCGCCGGGCTGATGATCGGCGGCCTCGGCGCGGACGCGGTGGCGAGCCACCAGATCGCGCTCAACCTCGCCTCGGTGTCGTTCATGGTGCCGCTCGGGGTGGCGCTGGCGACGACGGTGCGGGTGGGCCATGCGGCCGGGCGCGGCGATGCGGCCGGGCTGCGGCGGGCGGGGCTCGCGGGAATCGGGCTCGCGGTGCTGGCGCAGATCGGGTCCGGGGTGGTGATGCTGACGGTGCCGGGGTGGCTCGCGGGGATCTATACGCGGGATGCGCCGGTGCTGGCGGGGGCGGTGGTGCTGCTGCACCTGGCGGCGATCTTCCAGATCTTCGACGGGTTGCAGGTGGCGGCGAACGCGGCGCTGCGGGGGCTGAAGGACACGCGCGTGCCGCTGGCGGCGACGGCGGTCGCGTATTGGGGGATCGGGGTGCCGCTGGGGTGGTGGCTGGGATTGCACGCCGGCGGCGGGGCGGCGGGGGTCTGGACGGGGTTGATCGCGGGGCTGGCGGTGGCGGCGGTGTTGCTGGCGGGGCGGTTTGCGAGCCTCACGCGCCTGGGTGCGGCGGCGCGCGGGACGGTGCGGGCGCTCTGAGCGGCTGGGCGGGGGAGGCGGCGCGGCTCGTCTTCTCAAGGCGGGTCCGGGCCGGCGGGGCGGGATGGCGGCGCCGGCGGCTCGAGGCCGGGGTCCGCGTCCGCGTCCGGGTCGTCGGCTTGGTCCGGGCCGGAGCCGGCGAGGATCGCGATCACCTCGTCGGGCTGCTGGGCGAGGTCCCGGGCGAGGCCGAAATCCCTGATGATGGCGAAGATGATGTCTTCCACGGGGGTGTCGCCGTCGGGGTCGGCTTCGAGTTCGTCGTCCAGCCGTTCGTCGATCTCGCCGCGGAGGGTGGTGAAGGAGAGACCGTCGGCCTCGGCGGCCAGCCGGACGACGCGGCGGATGTGCTCCCGCCTCGGGTCGGGAGCAGGCTGTGGGGCGGCGCGGCCGCGCTGGGCGGGGAGCGGGCCGGCGGCGATGCGGGCTTCGAGCGCGATGCACTGGCGGACGGCGCGGGCGACGCTGGCGAAGGCGAGGCCGGGATCGGTGCGCGGCGGGGATGGCTGGGGGGTTGCCTCGGGCTGCGGCGTTGCGGGGTCGGGGGTGGCGTGCGTCTCCAGGGCGGCGAGCGCCTGCTCGCCGAGGGCGCGGGCGAGTTCCATGCCGATCTCGGCCAGTTCGCGCAGCATGGCGAGGTGGCGCGCGGTGCGCTCGGGGTCCGTGGATGGCGCCGGCGGGATGGCGTTCATCGCGGCTGGGGGTGGGCGGCGGTCATGAACAGAAGAGGAACATAGTTTGGTCGTGTGGGCAAGGAGATTTGTGCGGGGGCGTGGTGGCGGTGGCGTAATGGCGAGGTCTGCGTGACCTCTTGTCCCGGCGGCGGGTGGGGCTTTTGCTTTGGGACGAGTGCCGATACCTCGCAGTTCGTACTTGGACGCGTGCCAGTATCTCGGGTTTGTGCATGGCCGCAGGCGATGGCGAAGTCATGACGGCCTTCGCCTCTATGTGGGATGAATTGCATGGCGAGATCGAGGTCTATCATCGGCGGGGCAAGCACCTCGGGGTT
>DATAYA010000134.1:0-3107 GCA_036272815.1 Acetobacteraceae bacterium | reverse complement strand
CATTCCCGCCGCGGAACCCCCGGCCCCCGGTCGCGCTATCGTGCGCATGACACGGCAACGGTCGCTTCGGCTGCTGGCCTTTGTCGGCACGCCCGTCGTGTTGGTCGTGGCCCTCATCCTGCTCTGGAACTGGGACTGGTTCATCCCCTTCGTGGACGCCCGCGCCTCGGCCGCGATCGGCCGCCGCGTCACCATCACCCACCTGCACGTCCGGCTCGGCGGGGTCACCCGCGTTGTCGCCGACGGGGTGACCATCGCCAATCCGACCGGCTTCCCGCAAAACCAGCCACCGTTGGCGACCGCGCAGCACCTGGGCGTTGCGGTCAACGTCCTGGACTACATCCACGGCCGCGGCCTGGTGATTCCGCAAATCGACCTCGCCCAGCCGGTCGTCTCCGCCGTCACACTGGCCGACGGCCGCACCAACGAGCGCCTCAGCTTGGGCACCACGGCCGTCGCCAAAAGCAGGTCCGTATCCGCCAACCCGCAGATCGGACAGATCTCGATCGAGGCCGGTCGCGTCCATTTCGTCGACCCCAAGCTCCGCGCCGATTTCCAGCTCGGCGTCGCCACCAGGAAGGGTGCGCTGCCAGCCGCCGCCGCTCCCGCCGGCACCGCGGCCGAGGCCGCCGCAGCACGCCGCGCCGCCGCGGCGGAAGGCGCGCAGATCGTCGTCGATGCGCGCGGCACATACGCCGGCCAGCCGGTCACCGGGCACCTGATCGGCGGCGCCCTGCTGTCGCTGCGCAGCAAGCAGGAGCCCTATCCGATCGATGTGCGGCTTGCGAACGGCCCGACCCACGTGACCATCGTCGGCACGGTGCAGAACCCGCTCGCCTTCGCCGGCGCGAACGTGAAGCTCGCGCTCGCCGGGCCGGACATGGCGCTGCTCTATCCGCTGACCGGCTTCCCGATCCCGCAGACGCCCGCCTATCACGTCACCGGCGACCTCGCCTATTCGAAGAGCCGCATCCGCTTCGACAACTTCGCCGGCGTCGTCGGCACCAGCGACCTCGAGGGCAGCATCGCCGAGGCACCGGGCGACGCACGGCCGGACGTGACCATGGACCTGCACTCGCGGCGGGTGAACCTGGTCGATCTCGGCGGCTTCATCGGCACCACGCCGGGCAAGCAGCGGGCAGCCAACATGACGCCGCAGGAGCGCGCCCAGCTCGCCCGCGAAAAGGCGAGCCCGCACCTGCTGCCGACGACGCCGATCGACATCCCGAAGCTCAACAAGGCCGACATCCACCTCAAATACGCGGCCAGCCACATCGCCGGACGTGCCATCCCGTTCGACAGCCTCGCGGTCGTGATGGATGTCGTGGGCGGCCGCATCGACCTCCATCCGGTGAGGTTCGGCATCGGACGTGGCCATATGGGCGGGACCGTCGTGCTCACGCCGGAGAGCGTCAATCAGGTGGCGGCCAACGCGGACGTGAACTTCGATCAGGTCGACCTCGCGCGCGTGCTGGCCTCCGCGGGTGTGAAGGGCGCGGGCCTGGTCAACGGCCGGGCCACGATCAGGACGACGGGCAACTCTGTCGCGACATTCCTCGGCAACGGCCGCGGCGGCGTCAGCCTCTATCTCACGGGTGGCAATCTCAGCGCCCTGATCGTCGATCTCTCGGGGCTCGAATTCGGCAACGCCCTGCTCTCCGCCCTCGGCATGCCACGGCAGACAGAGCTGCGCTGCTTCGTCGCCGATCTCGCGCTGGCCAACGGATCATTGCAGACACGGGCGCTGCTCGCCGATACTGGCGAGGCCGTGATCCATGTCACCGGCGGCGTCGATCTGAAGAACGAGGCGGTGCAGTTCCGCATCCGCACGCGCCCCAAGCACTTCAGCATCGGCTCGCTTCCGGCACCGATCCTGATCAGCGGAACGCTGAAACATCCGGGCATCTCCGTGGGCGTGAAGGAACTCGGGGCCCGCGGCGGCATCGCGGCCGCCCTCGGCTTCCTTGCCGGCCCGCTCGCGCTGCTGCCGACGATCCAGCTCGGGACCGGCCCCACGCACCAGTGCGGCGACCTCGTGGCGGAGAGCCGGTCGGCGGCGCGGTCGACGCCCGGGAGGATTGCGCCGGCGAGGAAGTAAGGCTCGGGGCTCCCGCCCCGAACCCCGCCGAGGGCTCGCCCTTGGAACCCCTCACGGCGCGTCGCCTCGGTTGGGTTGCTTGCCTTCCTCGTGTTTCCGCTGGCTGTGGCGGGGTTCCGGGGTCGGCTCCCACTCGCCCTGGTCGGCGAAGCGGTCGGGGAACTCCCCGAGGTTGGACTGGATTTCGGCCTCCTCCGGACGCGAATCGGGAACCGTCATCGGATTCGGCAGCAATCCGGCGCCGGCAGCCTCCTCGATCCCGATCAGCTCCCGTGCGCGTTCCCAGTACTCGAGTTCGCGGCCGTGCGGGCGGCCGTCCGCCTCCCAGAGGTGATAGGCACGCTCGCGGATGCGCTGCTCGCGCGCCGCATCGTCCTGGTCCAGCGGATTGTCCGGCATCGTGCAAAAATCCTCGCAACAGGGCTCGAAGCCTCAACGTGCGAGAGGCGCGGGCTTTCCGTGGCGCTCGTCGGTGAGCCCGGGCAGCGGCGCAGGCCCGCCCGCCATCCAGTCCAGCAGCGCCACCGTGTGCACCACCGGCACGCCGCCGCCCGCGAGCTGGGTGATGCAGCCGATGTTGCCGGCCGCGATCACGTCGGGCCGGATCGCCCGCAGCCGGTCGAGCTTGCGCGCGCGCAGCCGGTCGGCAATCTCCGGCTGCATGATGTTGTAGGTCCCGGCCGAGCCGCAGCAGAGATGCGCCTCGGTCGGCTCCACCACCTCGAACCCGGCCGCCCGCAGCAGTGCCTTCGGCGCGTCCGTCACGCGCTGCCCGTGTTGCAGGCTGCATGCGGAATGATAGGCGACCCGCAGCCCTGGTGGCGCGCGCGTCGGCGCATAGCCGAAGCGGGCGAGGAACTCGGTGATGTCGCAGGCGAGGCCGGCAACCTGCTCGGCCTTGGCGCGCAGATCGTCCGGCGCAGTCCGGAACAGAAAGGCATAGTCCTTCAGCATCGTGCCGCAGCCGGACGTGTTGACGATGATCGCGTCCAGGCCGCCATCGGCAGCT
>DATAYA010000133.1:0-5774 GCA_036272815.1 Acetobacteraceae bacterium | reverse complement strand
TGCGCCGGTCGGCGAGCGCCGCCGCCAGCGCCGGCGTGACCGCGAGGCCGCCCGCGCGCGCGTCGAGCACGACGAAATCGTTGCCGGCGCCGTGCATCTTGCGGAAGGGGGTGGGCATTGGGGGCGATATAGGGCGGCCCGGCCCGGGCGGCTACCGTGGCGGTCAGGGACTTCGGACGCCGCGGTTCAATGCAGGAGCGCCAAGGCCCGGGCCTTCACCGTTCCGGGCTCACTTTCGCGAAGCTCCACCACGGAACCGCCGTGTCGGCGTGGACCTCCTCGTTGGAGACAAAGGCGGTGATCATCCGCATCGGCCACCGGCAACCCTACCCACCCCGCAGCAGCCCCTCCTTCAGCCGCCCGAGCAGCACCAGCAGCATCCGCGCATCCGCCTGGTCCAGCCCCGCCATCAGCTCCGCCAGCCAGTCGGCATGCGCCGGCGCCATCCGCGCGAACAGCGCCCGCCCCGCCTCGGTCGTGCGGATCACCGTGCTGCGGCGGTCGGTGGGGTGCGGACGGCGGCTGACCAGCCCCTCCTGCTCCATCGCGTCCACCAGCCCGGTCACGTTGCCGCTGGTCACCATCAGCCGCGCCGACAGCTCGCCCATCGTCAGGCTGCCCCGCGCCGCGTCGAGCTGCGCCAGCACGTCGAAGCGCGGCAGCGTGGTCTCGAACTCCATCCGCAGCCGCGCCCGGATCTGCGTCTGGATCAGCTTCACGCAGGTCAGCGCCCGCAGCCAGGTGCGCAGTTCGAGCTGGTGGTGCGGCTCGGCGGCCGACTCGCGATCGACCGTGGCGGCCTCATCCGACGGCATTCTCGCTCCTCTGCTGGCTGCCCAGATAGGTCTCCCGCACCCGCGCATTGCCGGCGAGCGCCGCACTCGGCCCGGCCAGCACCACCTCGCCCATCTCCAGCACGCAGGCATGATCGGACAGTTGCAGCGCCGCCCGCGCGTTCTGCTCCACCAGCAGGATCGCCAGCCCCTCGCGTCGCAGCTCCGCGAGCACGTGGAAGATGTCGCGCACGATCCGGGGCGCCAGGCCGAGGCTCGGCTCGTCCAGCAGCAGCAGCCGCGGCCGCCCCATCAGCGCCCGCCCCAGCGCCAGCATCTGCCGCTCGCCCCCCGACAGCGTGCCGGCAAGCTGCCGCCGCCGCTCGGCCAGCCTCGGAAACAGCGAAAAGACCCGATCGAGGTCGCGCCCGAACCCCCGCCCGCCGGCCCGCCACCGCGCAAACGCCCCGAGATCGAGATTGTCCTGCACCGGCATGTCGGCGAACAGCGCCCGCGTCTCCGGCACCAGCACCAGCCCGGCGCCGACCAGCGCCTCCGTCCGCCCGCTCGCGCGCTCGCCCGCGAACCGGACAGAACCGCCACGGCGGGGGATCAGGCCCATCACCGCCGCCATCAGCGTGCTCTTGCCGGCCCCGTTCGGACCGACGATGGCGACAATCTCCCGTTCGGCGACCGCCAGATCGACGCCGTGCAGCACCTCGACCGCACCGTAGCCGGCGCGCAGCCCCTCGACGGCGAGCAGGACCCCGTCCCTCATTCGATCCCGCCGAGATAGGCTTCCAGCACCGCTTCGTCGGATTGGACGACAGCGGGCAGGCCCTCGGCGATGGTCTGGCCGAAATCCATCACCACCACACGGTCGGCAAGGTTCATCACGAAATCCATGTCGTGCTCGACCAGCAGCACGGCCATCCCTTCAGCCCGCAACCCTTGCAGCAATACCGCAAGCTGCGCCTTCTCCTGCAAGCGCAGCCCGGCCGCAGGCTCGTCGAGCAGCAGCAGCCTGGGATCGGCCGCCAGCGCCCGCGCGATCTCGACGATCCGCTGCTGCCCGAGCGGCAGCGACCCCGCCGGCTCCATCAGTCGCGCCGCCAGCCCGACCCGCGCCGCCTGCCTTGCCGCCTCCGCCAGCAGCCGCCGCTCCTCCGCCCGGTCCAGCCGCAGCAACGCCGCGAGCAGCCCCGACCGGCCGCGCTCATGCGCGCCGAGGGCGATGTTCTCCAGCACGCTCCGTTCCGGGAGCAACCGCACATGCTGGAACGTCCGCGCCACGCCGCGCCGCGCTACGTCCCGCGCCGGCAGACCCGCAACGTCCGCGCCGAACACCTGGATGCGCCCCTCGTCCGGCGCCAGCGCGCCGCTGATGAGGTTGAACACCGTCGTCTTGCCGGCGCCGTTCGGCCCGATCAGGGCGACGATCTCGCCCGGATACACCGCGAACCCGATTCCGCTGGCGGCGACCAGGCCGCCGAATCGCCGCGTCACGCCCGAAAGCTCCAGCGCCGGCGCCGAGCCGGCCGGCGCCCCCCGGTGCGGCAGCGCCACGGCCACGCCCGGCCGCGCGGGCGGCGCGGGCGAGGCCAGCCGCCGCAGCATCGGCCACAGCCCGGCCGGCGCCCGTTGCAGCACCACGATCACCACGATCGCGAACACGATCGTCTCGTAATTCCCCGGCTGCCCGATGAGCCGCGGCAGCAGATCGTTGAGCTGGTCGCGCAGCACCACCACGACACCCGCGCCCACCACCGCCCCCCAAAGCCACGCCACCCCGCCCACGATCACCATGAACAGGTACTCGATCCCGGCATCGAGGCTGAACGGGGAGGGGTTGATGAACAGCTGGTAGTGGGCGAACAGCCACCCCGACAGCCCCGCCGCCAGTGCTGCGAGCACGAACACGGTGCGCGACAGTCGCGCCGTGTCGATCCCCAGGCTGTCGGCCATCGTCCGCCCGCCCGCCAAGGCCCGGATCGCCCGGCCACGCCGCCCGTCGAGCAGGTTGCGCGCCAGCCACACCGACGCCAGCAGCACCGCCCAGATCAGGTACAGCCAGGCATGGGGATCGGTCAGGCGATGCCCGAACGCCGAGAGCGTCGGGATGTCGGCCATCCCGTTGAACCCACCGAGCGGCCCGATGGTCGCGAACAGGTAGGGAAAGCTGATCCCCCACGCGACCGAGGCGAGGGCGAGGTAATGCCCCGAAAGCCGGCTCGTGATGAGGCCCAGCAGCCAGGCGACGACGCCGGTTCCCAGCAGCCCCGCCGGCAGCCCGAGAAACGGCGAGACGCCCTGCACCTTGGCGAGATAGGCGCTGGTATAGGCCGCGATGCCGACGAAGGCGGCCTGCCCGAACGAGGTCTGCCCGGCGATCCCGGTCAGCAGCACGAGGCCGAGTGCCACCAGTGCCGCCATCCCGACATAGGCGAGCAGGGTCAGCGCGTAGGCGGGGACGAGATAGGGGATCGCCAGCGCGATGACGGCGAGGAGGGGGGGCAGGAGTTTTCGTGCGCTCACCCGTCCTCCACCCCCGGCCGCCGCAGCGACAGCCAGACCAGAACCGGGATGATGAGCGTGAACACGATCACGTCGCGGTACGCCGAGGCCCAGAAGTCCGCGAAGCTTTCCGCGATCCCGACCACCAGCGCACCCGCCGCCGCCAGCGGATAGCTTGCGAGCCCGCCGATGATCGCGGCGACAAATCCCTTCAGCCCGAGGATGAACCCGGTGTCATAGCCGATCGGCGTCACCGCCCCGATCAGGATGCCCGCGAACCCGCCCAGGGCCGCCGCGAGCAGGAAAGCGAGCCGCCCCGTCGTCCCCTCGTCGATCCCGACCAGCTTCGCGCCGAGCGCGTTCGACGCCGCCGCCCGCAACGCGCGGCCATAGAGCGTGCGCCCGAACGCCCAGCGCAGGGCCGCCACCAGCACCGCCGCGGCGGCATAGACGCAGAGCGATTGCCCCGAGATCTGTTCCCCCGCGAAGCCGACGCTGGCGTCGGTGAAGGCGGGCGTGCTCGCCGCCTCGGGGCCGAAGAAGATGAGCCCGAGCCCGATCAGCACGTAATGCACCGCCATCGCCACGATCAGCAGCGCCAGCAGCGGCGAGCGCGAAATCGGCGCGAAGGCGAAGCGGTACACGAGCGGCCCCAGCGCCGCGACGATCCCGACCGCGACGATGCCGAGCGGCAGCGGCGCCGGCCAGAACCGCAGCAGCAGCAGGCTCGCCGCGGTCAGCGCCGCCGGCGGCCCGAGCCGCAGCGCGAAGCCGCGCCATCCGACAAGCCGGGCGTGCCGCAGCGAGATCAAGGCCGACAGCAGCGCCAGCCCGTCCAGCAGCCAGAGCGTGCCCGGCACGCGGTTCGCAAGAAGCGCGGCAAAACTCAGCGTCCCGTAGGCGACGAAATCGCCCTGCGGGATGAAGATGACCCTCGTCACCGAGAACACCAGCAGCAGCCCGACCGCCAGCAGCAGGTAGATCGCACCCGTGGTCAGCCCGTCCTGCACCAGCAGCAGGAAGATGTCGCCGCTCATCGCGGGGAGCGCTCGGGCGCGGGCGCCGCGATCAGGTCGGGATCAGCCGCCAGGCGCCCTTCTGCACCTGCACCAGCACGCGCGCGCGATCGTCGACGCCGTGATGGTCGGCGGGCGTCATGGTGTAGATGCCCTCGACGCCGACGAGATCTTTCGTCGATGCCAGCCCGTCGCGGATCGCCTGGCGGAACTCCGGCGTGCCGGGCTGCGCCTTCTTCAGCGCGGCGGGAACGGCATTGGCGATCAGCAGATAAGCGTCCTCGCTGTAGCCGGCGAAGGCATTGGCGCCGTGATGGCCGAAATGCTTGTCGTATTCGGCCATGAAATCGGTCGCCACCTTCATGATCGGGTTCGATGCCGGGAGCTGGTCATAGACGACGAGCGGCCCGGTCGGCGCGATGCAGCCTTCCACCCAACGGCCGCCGACGGTGATATAGGCGGGGCTGACGACGGCGTGGCTGTTGTAGACCTGTCCCTTGTAGCCGCGCTGGTTGAGCGCGATGTTCGGCAGCGCGCCGGGAACGGCCGAGCCGCCGCACATCACCGCCTGCGGATGCTTGCTCATCGCCCGCAGCGTCTGCGCCGTCACCGTGGTATCGGTGCGGGCGTAGCGTTCGTCGGCGACGATCTTCAAGCCATACTTCGCCGCGGCGGCCTTCAGGCCGTGCCAAACCTGCTCGCCCCACGCGTCATTGTAGCCGATGAAGGCGACGGTCTTGTAGCCGTGCTGGTGCATGTGCTCGCCGGTCGCATCGATCATCAGGTCGGCCGGCTGCGCGTCGTCGAACGTGTAGGGGTACTTCGCCGGATCGAACAGGATCGGCGCCATGGCGATATTGGCAACCTTCGCGGCGTTGATCGTCGGCATCGCCGCCATCGCGCTTGACGTCAGCGACGGGCCGATGATCGCATCCACGCGGTCCTCGGCGACGAACTTCTTGACGATCTCCACCGCCGCCGTCGGATTGCCGCCGTCGTCGCGGACGAGATAGGTGACGGGCGTGCCGGCGATCTGCTTGGGAAACGTGGCAAAGGCGTTGTTGTAGCCGACGCCCTGCGCTGCGGTCGGGCCGGTGATGCTGATGACCGCGCCGATCTTGATCCCGCCCGCCGCGCGCGCAAGCCTGCCGAAGGCCGGCGCCGCCGCGGCCGCAAGCGCGAGCTTGCCGAAACTCCGCCGATCCATCGCCATCTCCTCCATGCGCAGCCGCGGCATCTCAGACATCAACAGTTCGGGTGTCAAGCAATCGGGCGGGGTCACGCGACCCGGTCGCCGGCCCGCATTTGCACCGCCCGGTTGTCCGCCGCCGGCAGCATCTTCGCGGGATCGCGCGTCACCACGAGGTCGATCACCGTCACGCCGTCGCTGCGCAGTCCGGTCGCCAGCGCCGGCGCGAGCGCGTCCGGATGCGCGACGCGGATGCCG
The DNA here is from genome assembly GCA_036272815.1 of Acetobacteraceae bacterium. Taxonomy (GTDB): domain Bacteria; phylum Pseudomonadota; class Alphaproteobacteria; order Acetobacterales; family Acetobacteraceae; genus DATAYA01. The sequence goes on along the minus strand of DATAYA010000133.1, from coordinate 24 downwards.
CGGCAGCCCAGCGCCTCGGCGGCG
>DATAYA010000132.1:0-1575 GCA_036272815.1 Acetobacteraceae bacterium | reverse complement strand
CGAGCCATTTCCGCGTCTCCGCCAGCATCCCCACATATTGCAGGTGCTCGCGCATCGCCGCATAGCCGGTGCGCAGCGCGGTCGCGTCGGGGTTGCCGCGGCCGGAGAGGCGCTTCATGAATTTCTCGCCCAGCAGATTGCGGGTGACCTCGAAGCCGAACTTGCCGTCGAACCAGGCGACAAGGCGGCGCACCTCCACGCGCTCGGCGAGCGTGCGGCCCATCAGCGGCGTGTCGGGATAGGCTTCCTCGAGGTATTCGCAGATCACGCCGCTATCCGCGATGACGAGGTCGTTCTCCTCGATCAGCGTCGGCACGGTGCCGGCCGGGTTGAGCGTGAGGTATTCGCCCCGCTTCTCCCAGACCTTCTCGATGCGCAGCTCGAACGGCAGGCGCTTTTCAGCCAGAACCAGGCGGACCTTCCGCGAGAATGGCGAGAGGGGGAGGTGATAGAGCACGCGCATGGCCTGCATGTATCGCATCCCGGGGCGCCGGGGCCAACCGGCGCGGTTGCAGCCGGGACGCAACCACGCGTGAGGGTCGCGCATGTGATGGCGGGCGCGCCGATGGGCGGGGCCGAGCTGTTCTTCGAGCGGCTGTGCGCGGCGCAGGTCGCGGCCGGCGACACCGTGCTGGCGGCGATCAAGCGGGAGCCGGCGCGGGCGGCGCGGCTGCGGGCGGCGGGGCTCGATCCGCTGGAACTGGGGTTCGGGCAGGCGTGGGATTTGCGGACGCGGCCGAGGCTCCGGGCGGCGCTGCGCCGGTTCGCGCCGCGCGTCGTGGTGAGCTGGATGAGCCGGGCATCGAGCTTCACGCCGCGCGGGCCGTATGTGCGCGTCGGCCGGCTGGGCGGGTTCTACAACCTCGACCATTTCCGGCACTGCGACCACCTGGTGGGCAACACGCGCGGGCTGGTGGCCTGGATGCGGGCGCAGGGACGGCCGGCGGCGCGGACGCATTACCTGCCCAATTTCGTCGCCGACCAGGCGGCGGCGGCGCCGGCGGCGGACCTCTCGCGAACGCCGCACCCGCTGCTGCTCGGCCTCGGCCGGCTGCACGCGGAGAAGGGGTTCGACGTGCTGCTGCGGGCAATGCCGGTGCTGCCGGGGGCGACGCTGCTCCTGGCCGGCGACGGTCCGGCGCGGGCCGAGCTGACACGGCTCGCATCCGCGCTCGGCGTCGCGGAGCGGGTGGTCTTCGCCGGCTGGCGGCGCGACGTGGGCGCGCTGCTGGCGGCGGCGGATGCGCTGGTGGTGCCGAGCCGCGTCGAGCCGCTGGGCAACGTCATCATCGAGGCGTGGTCGGCCGGCTGCCCGGTGGTCGCAGCCGCAGTCGAAGGGCCGAGCGAGCTGATCGAGGACGGCACCGACGGGATGCTGGTGCCGCGCGAGGATGCGGCCGGGCTCGCGGCGGCGCTCGGCGCGGTCCTGGCCGAGCCGGCACGGGCCCGGGCGATGGCGGCGGCCGGGCGGCGGCGCTACGAGGCGGAGTTCACCGAGGCGCGGGTGCTGGCGCTGTGGCGGGACTTTCTCGGCAGCGTCGGGTCCGCGGTCTGAGCGTTCAGAAAGGCTGGGGT
>DATAYA010000131.1:0-9121 GCA_036272815.1 Acetobacteraceae bacterium | reverse complement strand
TGCGAGCAGTGCCGGCGCGGCAATTTCTCCGTCTGCGAGCGCACCAACCGCAACAGGGCAATGGCCGACAAGGTGTTCGGCCACACCACGGCGGGCCTGTTCGGCTACACCCACCTCACCGGCGGCTATCCCGGAGGGCAGGCGGAATACGTACGCGTCCCGTACGCCGATGTCGGACCGGTGAAGGTGCCCGACGGGCTGACCGACGAGCAGGTCCTGTTCCTCTCCGACATCCTGCCGACTGGCTGGCAGGCCGCGGTGCAGTGCGATGTCGAGCCGACCGACACCGTGGCGATCTGGGGGGCGGGGCCGATCGGGCAGTTCGCGGTGCGCAGCGCCGTGCTGCTCGGCGCGAAACAGGTGGTCTGCATCGACCGCGTGCCGGAGCGGCTCGACATGGCGCGCGCGGGGGGCGCCATTACGATCAACTTCGACGAGGAGAGTGTGCTCGAGCGCCTCGGCGAACTGACCGGCGGCAAGGGGCCGGAGAAGTGCATCGACGCCGTCGGCATGGAGAGCCACGCGACGCGCAGCATCGACTCGCTCTATGACCGCGCCAAGCAGGCAGTGATGCTGGAAACCGATCGCCCGCACGCGCTGCGGGAGATGATCTATGTCTGCCGTCCGGCGGGCGTGCTCTCGGTTCCCGGTGTCTATGGCGGGGTGGTCGACAAGGTCCCGTTCGGGGCGCTGATGAACAAGGGGCTGACCGTGCGGACCGGGCAGACCCACGTCAACCGCTGGACAGACGATCTGCTGCGACGCATCCAGGAAGGCCAGATCGACCCGTCCTTCGTCATTACGCACCGCGCGACGCTGGAGCAGGGGCCGGCTCTCTACAAGACGTTCCGCGACAAGCAGGACGGGTGCGTCAAGGTTGTGATGAGGCCATGACAAGCCGCAGGATCGGACGCGCATCCTCTGCGGCGGCGGATCTCGCACGGGGGCTTGGCTGGTTCGGGATCGGGCTCGGCGCCATCGAGGTGATCGCGCCGCGCGCCCTGTCGCGTTCGATCGGGATGCGGCGGCGCGGCAGGTTGGTCGCGGGTTTCGGCGTGCGGGAGATCGCGAACGGAGCGGCACTGCTCGCGGCCGACGATCCGACGCCGTGGATCTGGGCGCGGGTCGGCGGCGACGCGCTCGATATCGCAACCCTGCTGGGCGCGCTCGCGACGACACGGCGGCGGCGCGGCAATGCGGTGCTCGCGCTCGCGGCGGTCGCCGGTGTCACGGCGTTAGACGTCGCCTGCGCAGTGGCATTGTCGTCTGTTGGCGGACGCGCAACTTCGCACCGCGATTACAGCGGCCGGCGCGGGATGCCCGAGCCGCCGCAGGCGATGCGGGGACGCGCGCGCGACCTGGAGGTGCCCAAGGACATGCGCATCCCGAAGCCGATGCGGCCCTACTCGGCGTAGGGCTGCGTCTCCGCCGAGCCTCACGGGCCGCGGGGCGGCCGAGCCTCACGGGCCGCGGAGTGCCCGTATCGCAGCGGCGTAGTCGCCGCCGCGTCCGAACACCGCCGAGCCCGCGACCAGCGTGTCGACGCCGGCCGCGATCAGGCCGGGAGCGGTATCGGGCGCGACGCCGCCGTCGGCTTCGATGCGGATCGGACGATCGCCAATCATCTGCCGGAGCCGCGGGATCTTCGCGGCGGCGGCGGGGATGAACGCCTGGCCGCCGAAACCCGGATTGACCGTCATCACGAGGATCAGGTCGATGCGGTCGAGCACATGCGCGATCGCCTCCGGCGGCGTTGCGGGATTGATCGCCACACCGGCGCATTTGCCCAGGTCGCGTATCGCCTGCAACGAGCGATCGAGATGCGGACCGGCCTCCGCATGGACGGTGAGACGGTCGCAGCCAGCCTTTGCGAAGGCTTCGAGATACGGGTCGGCCGGCGCGATCATCAGGTGGCAATCGAAGAACTTGGTGGTGCGGCCGCGAATGGAGGCGACAACCTGTGGGCCGAAGGTGATGTTGGACACGAAATGCCCGTCCATCACGTCGAGATGAATCCAGTCCGCTCCGGCGGCGGCGACCGCCTCGACCTCGTCACCGAGGCGGGAGAAGTCGGCCGACAGGATCGAGGGCGCGACGACCAGGGGGTTCATCGCGGGACCGCCCTGCTTCATGCGGCTCGTCTCAGATCCAAACGTCATTCCGCGCCGTGCGTTCGCCCCCTTCCTCGCCGGTGTTACGCACCCCGCGCGGCTCGATCAGTATCAGCTTGACCTCCTTCTCGGCAAACGGCTTGTGTTCGACCCCTTTCGGGACAACGAACATCTCCCCTGACGAAAGCGTGACCGCGCCGTCGCGGAAGTCGATCCTCAAGTCACCCTCGACGACGATGAATGTCTCGTCGGTGTCCGCGTGATGGTGCCATATGAAGTCGCCCGCCAGCCGCACGAGCTTGAACTGGTAGTCGTTCATTTCGGCAACCACCTTTGGCGCCCATTGGTCCTCGAACAGGCGGAACTTGCTGCCGAGATTGATCGCCTGATACGTCATCGCACCCTCCCACGTCAGTCTGCCGCCAGAGCCGGCTCCGGCGCCTCGATCCGGCGCAGCAGGTCGGCACGGCGCTCGGCCGCGCTGCGGGCAGAGGCTTCCTTCACCGGCCCGAAGCCGCGCACATCCTGCGGCAGAGCGGCGAGCGCCGTCACGGCCGCGAGCGTGTCCGGCCGCAAACCGTCGAGCGCGCGTGGAAGGTCCGCCTCGTATTCCGCCCGCAGCCGCTGCTCCATCCGCCGGTCGGGGAGATGCGCGAACGGGTCGAGCGCAGTGCCGCGCAACCGCTTGCCGTGGCGCATTGCCCGGAACAAAGGCAGGGCGAGCCAGCCGGGGACCGCGATCTTGCGCGGGCGGCCGGTCGCCGGATCGGGGCGCATCAGCAGCGGGGGCGCCAGGTGGAACACCGGCTTCGCCCCGTACTGCGCGGCGGCGTGCAGGCGCGCGACCTCGTACTCGTCCTTCACCGCGAGCACCCGGAAATAGCCTTCTGCCACTGCCCGCGTGAGCGCCCCCGGCGCACCGGCGACCGCGCTTTCCCGTGCCGCCGCGCGGTCCACGAGCGCCCGATAGCGCGCTGCCAACGCGGCATCCTGGTAGGCGACCAGCTCCTCGGCTCGCGCCTCGATGAGTGCCGCAAGTGTCGAGGGCGGGCGGTCTTCGCCGGCCAGCACCGTCTCCGCAAGTTCCGGCCGCTCGGCGAGGATGCGGCCCCAGGCGAAGGCGCGGCGGTTCAGCGCGACCGCGGTGCCGTTCAGCTCGATCGCGCGCGCGAGGCTCGCGGCACGCACCGGCAGCAGGCCGAGCTGCCAGGCGAGGCCGAGCATCAGCGTGTTCTCGACCTGCGCGGTGCCGAACAGCGTCTCGCAGACCGCGCCGGCGCGCAGGAAGCGGGACGCCCCGGCATCGGTCGCGCGCTCGATCGCGCGGCGGTGCAGTCCGGCGTCGATGCGAAGGTCGCGCTGATGCAGGAAGGCGACGGTCGATTGCAGGTCGAGGTTGCCGACCACCGAAGCGCGCGGGGCGCAGCGCTCCAGCACGCCGGCCTGCGCGCCGACGGCGAGGTCGGCCGCGAGCATGAAATCCGCCTCGCCCGCCGGGATGCGCACGATGTCGATCGGCTCGCGCGCCACCTGCACGTGCGAAACGACGGCGCCGTTCTTCTGCGCGAGCCCGGTGAAGTCGAGCGTGCTGACCTCGTGGCCTTCGATATGGGCAGCCATCGCGAGGATCGCGCCGGAAGTGACGATGCCGCCACCGCCGATGCCCGCGAACAGGCCACGCCAGGGCCGGTCGAGCACCGCGACCGGCGGCTCGGGCAGGTCCGCGAGTAGCGCCGCCTCCTCGGCCTCCCATCGCTCTGCCGATGCTCGCGAGACCGGGGTCGGCCCGGCCGTGGTGACGAAGCTCGGGCAGAAGCCCTTGAGGCAGGAGAGGTCGGTGTTGCAGGCGGTGGGCGAGATGCGACGCTTGCGACCGTGCGACGTCTCGATCGGCTCGACGGCGATGCAGCGGCTCTGCGCGGTGCAGTCGCCGCAGTTCTCGCAGACCGCGGCATTGATGGCGACACTGACCGCGGCCTTCGGCATCGTGCCGCGCTTGCGACGGCGGCGCTTCTCGGTGGCGCAGACCTGGTCGTAGATGATGACCGACACGCCTTTTTGGTCCCGCATCGTGCGCTGCACGGCGTCGAGTTCCTCGCGGCCGTGGCGCGTGGCGCCGGCGGGCAGGGCGGAGGCTGGGGGCAGTCGCTCGGCCTCGTCGGCGACCACCGCGATGCGCCGGACCCCTTCAGCCGCAACCTGGGCGGCGATCTGCGCGACGTTGGGCGCGCCCTCGGCGGGCTGACCGCCGGTCATCGCGACCGCGTCGTTGAACAGGATCTTGGAGGTGATCGGCTCGCCGGCCGCGACCGCCTGGCGGATCGCGAGGATGCCGGAATGCTGATAGGTTCCGTCGCCCATGTTGGCGAAGATGTGTGGCATCTCGACAAACGGCGCGATGCCGAGCCAGGAGGCGCCCTCGGCGCCCATCGCACAGATCCCGCGGGTGTCGCTGTGCTCGTTGGCCATGACGTGGCAGCCGATGCCGGCCAGCGCCGCGCTGCCGTCCGGGAGTTGCGTCGAGCTGTTATGCGGACAGCCGGCGCAGAAGGTGGGTGCGCGCGCGAGCAGGCCCTCCGGACGCTGCACGCGCGGCGGCACCGGCGCGTCGGCGACGTCCATTCCGACGGTCCGAAGAAAGCGCACCAGCGCGGGAGCGACGATCTCGGGCGAGAGTTCGCCGACGCCAGGCACCAGCGTGGCCCCAGCCGCGTCCTGCTTGCCGAACACCACCGGGCGCCCGTCGGCGGGGAGGTTGTAAAGCGCGTCGCGGATCTGCCGCTCGACGAAGCTGCGCTTCTCCTCGACGACAAGCAGCGCCCGCTTGCCGGCAGCGAAGCGGTGCAGTCCCTCGGTCTCGATCGGCCAAGCCAGCCCAACCTTGCGGATCGCGAGAGAGGGCGCGCCGCGCAGGCCCAGCCGGCCGAGCGCGTGCAGCACGTCATGCATCGCCTTGCCGACGACGATGATGCCGATGGGCGCGTCCCGCTCGCCTTCGACGTCGCGATCGAGCGGATTGGCGGCGGCCCAGGCGGCGAGCGCGGGCAACCGCTCCTCGATCATCCGGCGCTCCAGTTCCACCCGGTCGGCCGGGACGCGCAGGCGCGGATCATAGTTCAGGCCGTGCGCCGGGATCGGGAAATCCGGCACCGCAAAGTCCATCCGCTCCGGCACGACGATGGTGCGTGCCTGCTCCGCCGTCTCGGCGATCGTCTTCATCGCGACCCAGAGCCCGGTGAAGCGCGACATCGCGTAGCCGGCGCGGCCGAGCGTCACCAGTTCGCCCGCGTCGGCCGGGTGCAGGACGGGCATCATCAGCCCCTCGAACATCTGGTCGGTCTGGTGCGGATAGGTTGAGGAATGGGCACCGTGGTCGTCGCCGGCGACCGCGATCACGCCGCCGTGCCGGTGGCTGCCGAACATGTTGCCGGCGCGGAAGGCGTCGCCGGTGCGATCGACGCCCGGCCCCTTGCCGTACCACATCCCGAACACGCCATCGACGCGCGCCGGCCCGTAGGCGTCGAGTTGCTGGCTGCCGCCGAGCATGGTCGCCGCGAGGTCCTCGTTCAGGCCCGGACGGAAGCGGATGCCGGCGGCATCCAGCAGTGCCTGCCGCCGCCAGAGTTCCTGGTCGAGGCCGCCGAGCGGCGAGCCGCGATAGCCGGAGACGAAGCCCGCGGTGTTGAGACCCGCCTGCCGGTCGGCCGCCGACTGTTCCAGCAGCAGCCGCACGAGCGCTTGGATGCCCGAGAGCAGCACCGGCGCGCCGCGCTCGGTGAACCGGCTCTCGAGGGTGGGGAGGTGGGTGCCGAGACCGATATCCATGTCCGTTTCCCCTGCCATCAATGCGGCAGCGATCCTGCCAGACTTATACGGCCAAGAGGCGCGGCGGTTCTTGCCAAAGTTTGACCAGGGGACGACCGTTTCTGGCAGATTTCACCAATCTCGACGGCACGAATGGGAGGATCATGCGTGGACCTGGACCGCATCGACATCGGCATCCTGGAGTACCTGCAACGCGACGGTCACGCGACGGTCGCCGCGCTGTCGGAGGCGGTCGGTCTCTCGCCCTCGCCCTGCCATCGCCGGCAGAAGCTGCTGGAGGAGGCAGGGATCATCACCGCCTATGTGGCGCTGCTCGACCAGGAGAAGGTCGGGCTGCCGATCAGTGCCTTCGTTTCGGTCGAGCTGACCAGCCAGTCGGACGAGCGGATGGCGGAGTTCGAGCGCGCCGTCGCCGACTGCCCGGAAATCATGGAGTGCTACGAGATGGCCGGCAGCGCCGACTATCTCCTGCGGGTGGTCGCGCCTGACCTGCACAGCTACGAGGAATTCCTGCGCACCAGGCTGACCCGCATCCCGGCCGTACGCGGCGTGCGGTCGGCGTTCGCGCTCAAGCGGCTGATCTACCGCACCAGTCTGCCGCTGCGGCGCAAGCCGGCGCGATAGCGGTCTCGCGCGGCGGACGGCAACTCCGGCCGGTCTGTTGCGTAGCACGCGCAGGCCCGATCTTTTCGGGCGCGATAAGGACCGAGGAGACAGAGAGCATGGACAGCAACCGGATCGAGGGCGCCGCGCAGAACATGGCCGGCCGGGTGCAGGACGCCGCTGGCGGCCTGATCGGCGATACGGGGATGCAGGCGGCCGGCAAGGTGCGTGCGGCGTCCGGCCAGGTGCAGAACGCCGCGGGCGGTGCGCTCGACAGCGTGCGGGAGTTCGCCTCCGACCAGCCGCTGACGGCGCTAGTAGTCGCGGCCGGGGTCGGCTTCCTGCTCGGCGCGCTCGCGCGCGGCTGAAGCGCGCTTGCGGCGGGGCCAGTCTAGTTTCGAGCATTGGCGCCCGCACCGCGCGGCGGCGGCGCGGGCGCGGGATCAGGACGGCGAGGTCAGACGAAGGCCGAAGAACTGAGGCCCGTGACGCCCACGAATGTCACCTGCGTGTGATCGGAGAGTGTGAGCGTCGTGCCCGCGCCGCCGACCGCCGCACTCGCGAGATCAGACGACGCCTCGCCGGCCCCGAAAGCCACGAGGTCGATGCGGTCGCCCTTGGCCGCGTCGAACCCGAAGATGGTCTCGGTGCCGCCGAGCCCGTTGCCGAAGGCGTAGAGGTCGGCGCCGCTGCCGCCGATGATGGTGGCGTCGCCCGAGCCCGCGAAGAACGTCTCCGACCCGGCACCGCCGCCGAGCAGGTCGGCGCCGGACCCGGCATACATCACGTTGGCACCGATCGAGCCGATGCCGGTCAGGGTCTCGTTGCCGCTGCCCGCGATCAGCAGGTTGGCGTTGGCACCGCCGGCGGCCAGCAGGTCCGACCCGCTGCTGCCGAACATCGTGCAGACGCCGGTTCCGCCGAGGATGAAGTTCGTGCCCCCGGTGCCGCCGGCGTAGAGCCCGCCGCCGTTCCCGGCCGCGATCACCGCGCTGCCGCTGCCGCCGCCGACGACAGTGGACAGGTTGTTGCCGTTGACGAAGAACATCGTCCCGGAGCCGACTGCGGCGAGCACCGGCGCGACTGCGAAGATCACCTCGCTCCCGCCGGTTGCGGGAAGGATCACGTCGGAGCCGTTGGCGGTGATGACGTCGTCGCCGCCGCCGGGTGCAATCAGGTTCGTGCCGCTGCCGGTCGTGATCGTGTCGTTGCCCGTTGTGGCGAGGAAGGTGTCGATTCCGTCGTCACCGACAAACGCCGTCGAAGTGCCGTTGTCGCCATACGTGGTGGATGGTGCGGACCCTGTCTCGCCGGACGGGGCGGGCGTCGCAGACGCGGATGGGGCGGGCGTCGCAGACGGTTGTGAAGAACCAGCCGTCGTCCACGTCCCCGGGGTCCACGTCCCCGCGCTGCTGCTACCGGCGAGGCCCTCCGTGTTGATGTCCGGATTATAGTAGCTGCCGGTATCGCCGTATTTGTCGAGGCTGATATATTCGCCGTCAGCACTGGATGCGGCTCCGATATTCTCCATCACCGTCAGATTGGCCAGCACGATCTGGCCGGACGCATTTGTGGTGAACTGGCCGCCCGTGACCATGGGCGTCTGGGTGTCGGTGCTCAGGATCGTGTCATGACCGTCGTTGAACCCGTACGCGAGGATGTCGGGCTTGCTGGTTGTGGATGCCGGAAGCGCCGCGCTGAGAATGACGAAGCCGGTCACTCGGTCGCTGTCTGTGTACAGACCACCGCCCGTGATGCCGGCCCCAAAGAAGTCGTTGCCGACATAGTCGTACTCGACGGACATCGGGGATGTTCTCTCGTGAAGGTTGCTGTGGCAGAGACAAAATCGACTCTGGCGCGCAACGTCCGAGAAATGTTCTGACTTGTCAACCGACGCTCGTCAGCAGCGAGCCGGCCATCAGTGCAGCTTGACCACCGGCTCCGTCCGCCGCGCCAGGATGCGCCCGAAGCTCTCGACCGCGACGCGGCGCCAGCCGTGCAGCGCCACCTCATGCATCTTGTAGAGCGAGCGGTAGGCGAAGCTGGCGAACAGGCCCTCGATGAAGAAATTGCGCCCGGTCAGGCTCATGAGGTTGCCGACTGTGGTGTAGCGCCCGAGCGAGACCAGCGACCCGAAGTCGCGGTAGGCATAGGGCCGCACCGGGTCGCCGTGCAGCCGGCGGGAGAGCTGGCGGGCGAGATGGCTCGCCTGCTGGTGCGCCGCCTGCGCGCGCGGCGGCACCGATCCCTCGTGGCCGGGCCAGGGGCAGGCGGCGCAGTCGCCCATCGCGAAGATCGTGTCGTCGCGCGTCGTCTGCAAAGTCTGGCGCACGACGAGCTGGTTGGCGTGGTTGGTCTCCAGCCCGCCGATGTCGCGCAGCATGTCCGGCGCCTTCACGCCCGCCGCCCAGACCACCAGCTCGGCATCGAGGAAGGTGCCGTCCGCCAGCCGCACGCCCGCCTGCGTCACCTCCGAGACGCGGGCATCGGTATGCACCTCGACGCCGAGCTTACGCAGGATGCCGAGCGTCTCGTCGGCGATCCTCTCGGGCAGCGCGGGCAGGATGCGGGGGGCCGCCTCC
>DATAYA010000130.1:0-4635 GCA_036272815.1 Acetobacteraceae bacterium | reverse complement strand
GCCCGGCGTCGGGCGCAGCGAGGCGGTGCTCGCCGACGTCGCGCGCATCGAGGCGATCTGGGCGCGCGCGCGCGGAGCGTTCGGCGCCGGCGGGCCGTTCCTGTTCGGCGCCGCGTTCACCGCGGCCGATGCGATGTATGCGCCGGTGGTGGCGCGGTTTCTGAGCTACCAGCCGCCGCTGTCGGAGCCGAGCCGGACCTATTGCACGGCGGTGCGCGCGCATCCGCTGCTGGCAGAATGGTACGCCGCGGCGGCGATCGAGCCGGCCGAGTGGCGGCTAGCCAAGTACGAGGCCGTCGGCACGGATTGATGGCGGCAGCCAGGGGCGTTGCCCCTGGAGCCGCTCTCTTCGTTCAGGGTTTCCAAAGGGCGACTGCCCTTTGGCGGGTCTGGGCAGAGCCCAGCCTTGCTGCCGTTTTCAGGCCGCCGACCCGACGATCTTCCCGCTCTTGAGATCGACCGTCACCGCGTCGTCCGGTGTCTTCGCGTCGGCGCCGTCGCTCGCCGGATGGAACTCGATCCGCAGCCGCGCCGCCGTCGCGACGATGCGGAGATAGCCGTAGTTCAGGTCATCGTAGTTCTCCAGCACCACCTTCTCGCTGCCATCGGTGTTCTGCTCGACCACCACCGGCGACCGCGTCGGCAGCTCGCCGCGGCGCGAGAGCCGGGCGAGCGCGTGTCCGCCGCCGCCCGCGACCAGATAGGGGATCTGCCGCCCGCCCACGGTTCTGGTGAACCGCTGGTAGTTGTGTGCATGCCCCGAGAGCACCGCATGCGGCCAGATGCCGGCCTTCGTGCAGGCGGCGTCGATCTGCTCGCGCACCGCGATGCTCCAGCCGTGCTTGGTGCCCGCGGTGTAGGTGGGGTGGTGATGCGCCACGATCAGGGCGCCCGCATAGTTCTCCTCCCGGGCGCGCGCGAGGGCGGCGGCGAGGTAGTCGAGCTGGCTCTGGCCGACATGCTCGTCCGCGATCACCCCTGGGTCCTCCAGCGTGCCGCTGTAGAGCGCCAGCACCCGCAGGAACGGCGCCTCGAAGGTGAAGAACACGCCGGGCTCGATCTGCGCGGTGCGCAACAGGCCGCCGGCCTCCGGCGTCGTCTCGAAATGCGCGGCGCAGAAATTCTCGAGCCACGCGGCCAGCGGCTCGGCGCCGCTGTTGGGGACCACCATGCCGTCGTGGTTGCCGGCGAGGGCCACGACCGGCGCCGGGTAGTCGCGATATGGGTCGTAGAACTGGTCGTAGTAGTACTGCGCCTCGCCGAAATTGTAGACCACGTCGCCGAGATGCAAGAAGAATTGCGGCACCTCGGCGGCACTCGCCTCGTCGAAATCGGCGAGCATCTTGTCGGCGACGCGGTTCTGCGTCTCCGGCCCGCGCGTGCTGCCGGTGTCGCCGACGCTGTGGAAGACGAGCTGGCCGCTGGCGGTGATGGCGCGCTCCACCTCCGGCCCGCGCGCGCCGAGCACGGCCGCGAGCGTCAGTCGTGGCTCGGTGCCCCCGCGCGGCGCCGGGAAAGGCAGCGGGAACAGCCGGTGCTCGCGGTTCAGTTCGTCGATGGTGCGATAGGCTTGGGTGTCGGAGGCGTGGCGGATGCGGAACTTGGTCGGATCGGGCGTCGGTTCGGGCTGCGCGAAGGCGGGCTGGTTGCTCGGATCGGCGGGATCGGCGTGGTGACGCGGCGACGTCGGACGGCGCGGCATATGGCAGGCTCCAGGTTGCGGAAGAGGCGCATTGTCCCCGACAGGGAGCGGGGCGGGGTGAAGGTTGCGTGTCAGCCGGCGGCCGTGATCCTGCGGCGCCAGTCATCGAGCACGTCCCGCAGCGTCTGCTCCCACGGCACGACGGGGCTCCAGCCCAGCAACCGGCGGGCGCGGGCCGCATCGCCGCAACTGCGCGGAATGTCGCTCGGCCGTATCCGGGCGGGGTCCAGCTCGATCGTGGGCGCGATGGCGGCCAGCGCGAGCAGCTCCGCCATCACGTCCCGCAACTGTCGCGGCGAACCGGAGGCGATGTTCAAGATGCCGTCGGCCAGCACCGCCTCGGCGTGGCGCAGGCAGGCCACGTAGGCGGCGCAGACGTCGCGCACGTCGAGGAAATCCCGCTCCGCGTCGAGATTGCCGACGCGCAGCACCGGCGCGGCGCCAGCCCAGGCGATCGCGGCCGCCTGCCGGGCGAAGGCGGGTATCACGAAGGCCTCGGACTGGCCGGGGCCGGTGTGGTTGAAGGCGCGGACGCGCACGACGCGCAAGCCGCGCCCGACCATCGCCCCGAGCGCCAGGTCGGCGGCCGCCTTGCTCGCGGCATAGACATTCGTGGGTGCCAGCAGCGCGCGCTCGTCGACCGGCAGCCCTGCGGCCATCGACCGGCCGTAGACGTCGGCGCTGGAGGCGAACAGCAGCACGCTGTCCGGCGCGTGGCGCTGGATGGCGCGGGCCAGGTGCAGCGTGCCGCCCAGATTGACCCGCCACGCGGTATCCGGGTCGTGCTCGGCCTGCGGGATCGCCGCGATCGCCGCCAGATGCACGCAGGCGTCCGGGGCCAGCGCTGCCACCTCGGCGGCGAGCGCGTCCGCATCGGTCACGTCGGCCGCCGCCGCGTGCAGCAGCGCGTCGGGGAAGCCGCGGCGCAGCGCCGGGCCGAGATGCCCGCCCACGAACCCGGTGGCCCCGGTGAGCAGGATGCGGCGCGGCGTCACCGGCCCCCCTGATCCGCGGCTCAGGCCTGCAGCCGGCGGCGGTGGCGTTCCAGATCGGCCTCGACCATCTCGCCCGCCAGCGCCTCCAGCGTCAGCGTGGACTCCCAGCCCAGCCGCGCGCGCGCCTTCGACGGGTCACCACGCAGCACGTCCACCTCCGCCGGGCGCAGCAGGTCGCGCCGTTGCGTCACATGCGCCTGCCAGTCGCGCCCGACATGGGCGAAGGCCAGTTTCACGAAATCGCGCACGCTGGCGGTGCGGCCGCTGGCGACGACGAAATCCTCCGCCTGGTCCTGCTGCAGCATCAGCCACATCGCGCCCACGTAGTCGCGGGCGTGGCCCCAGTCGCGCCGCGCGTCGAGGTTGCCGAGTGCGAGTTCCTCCGCCAGACCGAGATGGATGCGCGCCACGCCGTCGCTGATCCTGCGGGTCACGAACTCGATGCCGCGCAGCGGGCTCTCGTGGTTGAACAGGATGCCGGAGGAGGCGTGCAGGCCGAAGCTCTCGCGGTAGTTGACGGTCATCCAGTGGGCGTAGAGCTTGGCCGCGCCGTACGGGCTGCGCGGATAGAACGGGGTGCGCTCGCTCTGCCGCTCCTGCTGGATCTTGCCGAACATCTCCGAGGACGACGCCTGATAGAAGCGCGCCTGCGGCCGTTGCAGCCGCACCGCCTCCAGCATGTTGACCGCGCCGAGGCCGGTGACCGTGCCGGTCAGCAGCGGCTGGTGCCAGGAGGCGGCGACGAAGCTCTGGGCGGCGAGGTTGTAGACCTCGTCCGGCTGCGTCTGCTGCACCACCCGGATCAGGCTGGAGAGGTCGGTCATGTCGCCGTCGATCAGCTCGACGGCATCGAGGACGCCGAGCCAGCGCAGCCGCTCGCCGACGACATCCGAGGAGGCCGAGCGGCGCAGCAGACCCACCACGCGATAATCTTTCCCGAGCAGCAGTTGCGCCAGATAGGCGCCGTCCTGGCCGGTCACTCCGGTAATCAGCGCCGTCGGCATCGCCCCTCGCACGGTGGTTCCTGGATCGCGCGGACCATAGCGGAAGCCGATCGGTAAGCCACCCGGCGCCGGCGCCGACAGCGGCCGGGCTTGGGCGGCCGGTGATCTCAGGGCGGGTCCGGGCCGGCGGGGCAGGAGAGCGGGGGCGGCGGGGCGCGGCCGGGGCGCAGGCCGGGCTCGGCACCGGCGGCGGCCGCTTCGGGCGCGTCGGCTTCGGCCGGCTCGTCCATATCGACGTCGGAGAAATCGTCGTCGAGGCGGCGGGGGCGGATCAGGATCGCCAGCACCTCGTCGGGCTGGCGGGCGAGGTTCCGACCGAGGCCGAGATCCCCGAGAATGGCGGCGATGTGGTCCTCGACCTCGATCTCGCCGTCGGGGTCGGCGTCCAGCTCCTCGTCGAGCCGCTCCTCGATGTCGCGCTTGAGGGTGGCGGCGGAGAGGCCGTCGGCCTCGGCGGCGAGGCGGACGACACGGCGGACGGTCTCCCGCCGTGGGTCGGGGGCGGGCCGGGGCGCGCCGCGCCCGCGCGCGGCGGGGAGCGGTCCGGCGGCGATGCGGGCTTCCAGCGCGATGCACTGGCGGACGGCGCGGGCGACGCGGGCGAAGGCGAGGCCGGGGTCGGTGCGGTTCGGAGCCGGGGCGGTCGGAACCGCCTGGGGGTCGGAGGGGGATGGCGTCTCCAGCGCGGCCAGGGCCTGCTCGCCGATGGCGCGGGCCAACGCCATGCCGATCTCGGACAACTCCCGCAGCATCGCGAGATGGCGCGCGGTGCGCTCGGCCTGCTCCGGATCGGGCGGGATAGCGTTCATCGCGGCTCGGGGTGGGCGGCGGTCATGAACGGAACATGAACATGATTTGGTCGTGCGGGCAAGGAGTTTTTGCGCGCCCTGGACTTTTGCACCCTGGACTTTCGCACCCTGCCGCGATGCTGCCC
>DATAYA010000129.1:0-8574 GCA_036272815.1 Acetobacteraceae bacterium | reverse complement strand
GCATCGGCCGCCGGCTGATGCGCGCCGCCGCCGGCCACCTCGCGGTTGCCGGCTGCCGCTCGGCCTATCTCTGGGTGCTCGACGACAACCCGAGCCGCTGGTTCTACACCCATCTCGGCGGCCGCGCCGCGGCGCGCGGGGCGGTGCAGGTGGCCGGAACGCCGGTGCGGCAGACCGCCTTCGTGTGGGACCCGATCGAAAAGCTGATCGCCGCCTCGCCGGCCGGATGAGCGGTGCCTCGCCGCCCCGGTGAGGACTTCGGTCACCGCCGCGTGGGCGGGCAGCGGGCCCCGACCAACTGCCTCCCGTCCCATAGGATAGGGCTGTCCGATGCACCGCGATGAGGGCCAGTCGAGTGGATCAAGAACAGCTGTTTGAGCGACTCTGGACTGGCGCCGCAGCGATGGAGGAGTGGACGGCCGCAGTGTCCGGAGGGTCTGCCAGGCCGGTCGCCGACGGCGTCATCACCATCCACACAGGTTATCTGTTCGGCAACGCGACCGCCATCCGCACGGATGACGGGCTGGTACTCGTGGATACCGGAAGCCGGGAAACCGCGAGCCAGACACTTGCGGCGCTGCGCCGCTGGGACGGCAGCCCGGTTCATATCGTCATCTATACCCACGGCCATATCGACCACACCTGGGGAGCCAGGCTCCTCGACGAGGAGGCC
The DNA here is from genome assembly GCA_036272815.1 of Acetobacteraceae bacterium. Lineage (GTDB taxonomy): Bacteria > Pseudomonadota > Alphaproteobacteria > Acetobacterales > Acetobacteraceae > DATAYA01. Next base: position 7,901 of record DATAYA010000129.1, on the reverse strand, counting down.
GATGCAAGAGGGATTGCGCGGCCTCGCATCATCGCCCACCGCAACGTCCTTTATCGGTTCGATCGTTACGACGCGACACACGGGCTGAATAGTCTGGTGATGGGGCGCCAATTCAACCAGCCCGGCTACACCTTCCCGGATGAGCATCGCCGGCCCGATGAGGTCTATGACGACGAACTCGATGTGACGATCGGCGGCGTGCGGTTCGAACTGTTCCACGGACGCGGCGAAACCGATGACGCCACTTTCGTCTGGCTACCGGAGCGGCGTGTTCTGGCGAGCGGCGACTTCGTGATCTGGGTTTTCCCGAATGCCGGCAATCCACGGAAGGTCCAGCGGTTTGCGCCGGACTGGGCTGCCGCATTGCGCCGGATGGAGGCATTGAAGCCGGACGTGCTGATCCCTGGCCACGGCCCCGTCATCGTCGGTGCGGACAAGGCTGCCCAGGTTCTCGGAGACGGCGCGGAGGTGTTGGAAAGACTGACCGCCCAGACACTGGAACTGATGAACAAAGCGAGCTCGCTGGATGAGATCTTGCATCTCGTGCGTGCTCCCGCCGACCTCCTGGCGAAGCCGTATCTGCAACCGAAATATGACGACCCGGAATTTGTCGTCCGCAACATCTGGCATCTCTATGCCGGATGGTTCGACGGCAACCCCGCACATCTCAAGCCCGCACCCGCTGCCGAACTGGCCGCCGAGTTGACGGCCCTTGCGGGCGGCGCTGAAAGGCTGACGCAGCGCGCCGCGGTTCTGGCCGAAAGCGGTCAGACCCGGTTGGCGGCACACCTTGCTGAATTTGCCGCTACGGCTTCGCCGCAGGACAAGGCGGTTCAGGCCACGCGGGCCAGCGTGTACGAGCGATGCGCAGCGGCCGAAACATCACTCATCGGCAAGGCCATCTTTGCCGTCTACCAGCGTGATGCAAAGGCGCGATCGGGCTCCTGAACGAAATCATTTCCCGGGTTGCGGTGCTTGGCGCGCAGCAACAGGCGCGTGGACCAGAACGACCGGCCTCAGCCGGCGACCAGCGTGTTGTGCCGGCTGGCGGTGAAATAGAGGTCGACCGCCTGCTTCATCGCGGTGGCGATCTGGTTGCGGTGGGACGGCCGCCGCAGCGCCGCCTCGTCGGTGGCGTTGGACATGAAGCCCATCTCGACCAGCACGCTCGGGATGTTGGCCGATTTCAGCACGACGAAGCCCGCGTGCCGCCAGGGATTGGTCAGCAGCCCGATATCGTGGTCGAACGCCGCGACGACGCCGCGCGCCATCGTCGCCGACCCGCGCCGCGTCTCCTCCTGCACCAGGGAAGCGAGGATCTGCGCCACCGCCGGGCTGACGCCGTGGAAGCCGGGACCGGCGAACCGGTCCACGCTGTTCTCGCTCTGCGCCAGCGCCGCCGTCTGCGCATCGGAGGCGCGGTTGGAGAGGGTGTAGACCGAGGCCCCGCGCACGCCGTGATCGGAGATCGCGTCGGCATGCATGGAGACGAACAGGTGGGCGCGCGCACCCTCGGCGAGATCGACCCGCTGCTCCAGCGGGATGAAGCGGTCCTGCGCACGCGTCATCACGACGCGATACCGGCCGCCCGCCTCAAGCTGTCGCTTCAGCTCGAAGGCAGCCGCCAGGGCGATGTGCTTCTCGTAGGTACCGCTGACGCCGATTGCGCCCGGGTCCAGGCCACCATGCCCGGGGTCCAGCATCACGACGGGGACCTCCGACCGGCGGGGCAGGGTCGAAGCCGGCACCCGCCCCGGCCTCGGCCCTGGCATCGGCGGCACCGGCAGCACCCGGTGCGCACCGGGCTGGATCACGGAGGCCGCGTGCGACGCGGCCGGCAGGAGCATGGTCGCCGCGACACCGTGGCCAAGCAGCAACCGGCGCGATACGGGTTCTTTGGACATGGACGGGTCGGCTACCACGGAGCCTTCGGAAACGCACGTTAATTGTTGATGTCGTGCGTTTCGCCGGACCTGCCGAAGCGGCAGGACTGGCCTATCGCAGCGCCCGCGCCAGCGTCGCCGCCATCACTGCCGGTGTCTCGTCGGCACGCAGCGGCGCGAGAAAGCGTCCGTCCGGGCGCATCAGGTAAAGCACGGAGGAGTGGTCGAACGCCTCGGCGCCGGACGCATCGGTCATGACGACGCTGGTCACGCGATAGGCGCGCTCCACCGCGCCGACCTGCGCAGGCGTGCCGGTCAGGCCGAGCAGGCGCGGCGTGAACTGGGCGAGGTAGCGGCGCAGCACCGGGGGCGTGTCGTGCGCCGGGTCGACGGTGACGAACAGCGGCTGCACCCGGTCGGCAACCGGGCCGAGCATCCGCAGCGCGTCAGCGAGGGCTGTCATGGCGGTGGGGCAGACGTCGCGACACTGCGTGTAGCCGAAATAGACCAGCTTGTAGCGTCCGGGGAAGCTGCGGTCGTCGACGGTGCGGCCGTTGCTGGCGAGCAGCCGGAATGGACCGCCGACGGTGCTCGCCGCAACCGGCGGCCGCGTGGGAAGCCACAGCAGCAGGCCAGCCAGGACCAGCAGGCAGGCGGCGACAGCGCCGATGGCCGCCGCGGCGCCGTCCCGATGACCTCCAGGCTGCCGGACACGCTTGCCGACCATCCTACATCTTCATCTGCGTGTTCATCGGCATCGGGGCGCTACCGCCTCCTGCGGTGATCGGATGCGCGCGGATGTTGGCCACGTCCCGCGCCAGGACGCCAGCGTCGTCCCAGCCGGGCCGCGTGCCCGGCGTCTGCACCGCCCGCAGCCAGCCGTGGCCATCGATCAGAAACTCGGCGCCGGTGATGCCGTCGGGCGGGAGCCCGGCGACGATGGCGTAAGCGGACGGCACCGACTCGTCATGCGCGACGCAGACGTCGCCCGCGGCCCGCGGCCCGGATGCGGCGATGATCGTGACGGGCGAGGCCGCATTGTCCGGCCGGGCCGAGGCGGCGGCCGACCAGCCCACCATCAGGCGCACGATCCGCCCGCGCAGCCCGGCGAGCGCGATTGTCCGGCCGCCCGGACAGGTCGCCTCGAAGCCCGGCGCCCGCGCGCGCACCGACCAGCCCGCCGCCGACCGGAGGGCACCGAGAGCGTGCGCGCGGACGTAGTCGACCAGCTCCCATTGCTGCCGGTTGGACAATTTCGCCGCGAAGCCGGGCATCGCGAGCCCGTCGCCGGCGGGCGCGCGGATGCCCCGCGAAAGCCACCAGATCATCCGGCCGTCGCCGTAATCGAGGACCCGCGCCGCCGTCAGGTCCCCCGGCGCCACGGCGAGGCCGCGTGTGGCCGGGCCATTGCCGCGTCCCTCGGCGCCGTGGCAGCTCGCGCAGTTCGCCGCGAACAGGCGCGCGCCGCGGACGATGCCGCTGGCGGCGAAGCCGGTCGGCGAATGCTGGAAACTGGTCGGCACGGCAGGGACGAACAGCAGGTCGAGGCGCGGGGCCGCAAGTGCCACGACGAGCAGTGCCACCACGGCCGCGGGCCAGCGCCACCGCGGGCGGACCAGGACCGCCCACAGGCCCAGCACGATCGCGCACCCGATGGCGGAGGCGGCGCCGATCGCCTGCCAGCGCGCCGCGGGATCCGTCCGCACGATCGCGAGACTCGGGCGCACCGGCAGCGGCCAGACCGGCTGGATGTGCATCGCCGGCGGCAGGCTCGACAGCACGCCGGCCGCGAGCACGATCAGCACGCCCACGACCGTCTCTCCGGCCAGGCTGCGGACCATCCGCCGCCGGGCCTGACCGGCGGCGCTCGCGGCCAGAGCGGGCGTGAGGCGCTGGCGGTTGACCGCGGCGAAGCCGAGCAGGAGCGCGAACAGGGCGGCTTTAAGGAGTGCCACCAAACCGTATCCGGTGCCGAGCAGGCCGGGCAGCCCGCCCACCAGCACCCAGAACTGCGCGACGGACGTCGCCGCCAGCGTCAGCACGCAGGCGATGCCGAGCGGCGAGAACCGGCGGCACGCGACGGCGGCGGCCGCGGGCGGCAGGGTTCGCACCACGATCAGCAGCGGCAGCAGGCCGCCGAGCCATGCCGCCCCGGCGAGCAGGTGCAGCAGAACGGAGAGCAGCAGCCAGCTCGGGCCCTCGGTCATGCCGAAGGCGTGGCTGTGGAGGCTCTCGAGCGCGATCGCAAACCCCGCGAGGACCAGCGCCGTCCGCTGATACCGGCGGCCGACCGCCACCGCCACGAGGACGAGGCTGCCGAGTTGGAGCAGGAAGACGTGGCCGAAGGTCGTGGCAGCGAGCAGGATCCACGCGGTCCGTGCAACCGCGCCGGCCTCCGGGGCGGCCGCCAGGGTTCCGGCCGTGGTCCAGATCCAGCCGGCCAGGCCGAGCCCGGCGAGCGCGATGCTCGACGCCATCAGGCGCCGCCATCGCCGCAGCGCCTCCGGCCCCGTTGCCGCCTGGGCGAGTGCCAGCGCGGGCGGCATCACCGCCACCCGCGCCAGCGCCGTCCCGAAGACGGAGAACAGTCCGGCGACCGCCAGCCCGCGCGCCAGCGCGAGCGACAGGCCGCCGTCGATCGCGAACGGCGGCAGCATCACCTGGGGAGTTCCTACGGCGCGACCGTGAAGCTGTAGCGGCCCTTCGTCTTGTGGGTGTCCGTGTCGGTGGCGTGCCAGTCGACCGTGTAGGTGCCGGCCGGCAGCTTCTGCACCGCGACCGATAGATGCCGCTTGTCGCCGGCGCCGACATGCGAGGCGCCGCGATCGACGCTCTGCCCGGCGGCATTCGTCACCGTCATGGCCGTGAAGGCGGGCACCAGCTCGTCGTCGAACTCGATGGCGACGGTGCCGGGGGCGGTCTGGATCGTGCTCCCCGAAGCGGGGGTCTCGGTCTTGGGGTAGGCGTGCGCGGAGGCGTCCGAGGCGGCCAGCGTGCCGGCGAGTGCCAGCGCGGCCACGAGGGGGAAGCGGTTCATCGGCGTGATCCTGTCGGACTGCGTGGGACTTGCGGCCGCGGTCGCGTGCCGCAGGCGACGGGGTCAGGCCGGGACGGGAGGACCGCGCGGAGACGCCGACAGCACCGCCCGGACCGGCGGCGCGCGCGCCGGCGCGGTGGCGCCGATCCGAAGCCGGACCGCGACCGGCGACGGCGGCGGCGCGGCGCCGGCGGGGAGGAGTGCTGCCGCCTCGGCGGAGGCGGCGCCGGCCGGGGAGGGCGCCAGGGCCGGCACCTGCCGCGGCAGCGCCGGATGATGCGGCGGCGGTTTCTGCCCGTGGCAGAGCACTGTCGCGGCGGCGAGGGCTGCCAGCCTGCCTGCGCCCTGCGAGGGCGCCGTTCCGGGCGCCATTGCGATCTGGCACGCCATCGCGAACCCCGCGACCAGCAGGCCGAGGGGACGGATGCGGTGCCGGAAGCGCGGCGCGAGCAGCCAGCCCATGTGCGGCACTATGGCTTGGGCGGACAGGATGCGGAAGCCGGCTTAGGCGCCGCCCTTGCACCCACCCCGCCGCCGTGCTGCAAGCGCCGCCATGACCGGAGAGCCCGCCGCAGACCGGGTGCTGATCCTCGATTTCGGCAGCCAGGTCACCCAGCTCATCGCGCGCCGCGTGCGCGAGAGTGGCGTCTATTGCGAGATCATGCCCTTCACCGCCGACCCCGCGCGCATCGCCGCCTTTGACCCGTGCGCGGTCATCCTCTCCGGCGGTCCGGCCACCACCACCGAGCCCGAAAGCCCGCGGGCGCCGCAATCGGTGTTTTCCCTCGGCGTCCCGGTGCTCGGGATCTGCTACGGCACGCAGACGATGTGCGTGCAGTTGGGCGGCGAGGTGCAGCCGAGTGCGGTGCGCGAATACGGCCGCGCCTTCGCCGAGGTGACCGAGGATTGCGCGCTGTTCGAGGGTGTCTGGGAGCGCGGCCGGCGCGAGCAGGTCTGGATGAGCCACGGCGACATCCTCACCCGCCTGCCGCCCGGCTTCCGGCGCGTCGCGATCACCGACGACGCGCCGCTCGCCGCGATCGCCGATGATGCGCGCCGCTTCTATGGCGTGCTGTTTCACCCCGAGGTCGTCCACACGCCGCATGGCGCGCAGTTGCTGCGCAATTTCACCCACCACGTCGCGGGGTGCCGCGGCGACTGGACGATGGCCGGGTTCCGCGACATGCAGCTTGCGCGCATCCGGGCGCAGGTCGGGGGTGGGCGCGTGATCTGTGGCCTCTCGGGCGGTGTGGATTCCTCGGTCGCTGCGGTGCTCATCCACGAGGCGATCGGCGACGCGCTCACCTGCATCTTCGTCGATCACGGCCTGCTGCGCGCCGGCGAGGCGGAAGAGGTTCTCCGGACTTTTCGTGACCGCTTCAACATCCGCCTCGTGCATCGCGACGCCGCCGATGTTTTCCTTGCCGCACTCGACGGCGTCACCGACCCGGAGATCAAGCGCAAGACCATCGGCCGGCTGTTCGTCGAGGTGTTCGAGGAGGAGGCGGCGCGCATCGGGGGTGCCGACTTCCTCGCCCAGGGCACGCTTTATCCCGACGTGATCGAGAGCGTGAGCCCGACCGGCGGCCCCAGCGTCACCATCAAGAGCCACCACAACGTCGGCGGCCTGCCCGAGCGGATGCGGATGCAGCTCGTCGAGCCGCTGCGCGAGCTGTTCAAGGACGAGGTGCGCGTGCTCGGCCGCGAACTCGGCCTGCCGGATGCGATCGTGGGGCGGCATCCGTTCCCCGGCCCCGGCCTTGCCATCCGCATCCCCGGCGCGGTGACGCGCGAGCGGCTTGGCCTGCTGCGGCAGGCGGATGCTATTTTCCTGGAAGAGATACGCGCCGCCGGTCTCTATGACGCGATCTGGCAGGCCTTCGCGGTGCTGCTGCCGGTGCGCACCGTGGGCGTGATGGGCGACGGGCGCACCTACGACGCCGCCTGCGCGCTGCGGGCGGTCACCAGCACCGACGGCATGACGGCGGAGTTCTATCCGTTCGACGCGGGCTTTCTCGGCGACGTCGCGAGCCGCATCGTCAACGAGGTGCGGGGAATCAACCGTGTCACCTACGACGTCACCAGCAAGCCGCGGGGCACCATCGAGTGGGAATGACGGAAGTAATGAAGAGATTACACCGGCAAACCAAGATTGCCGCTGTGTGCGAGGCCCGAGGTTGATTGCGCCAGCGACATAGCGCCAGGATCACCCCGGTTGCTGCGAAAAGCCCGGCGACACGAGCGCGGCAATCACCTCCGCCGCGCTGGTATTGCCCTTCAGCCTGTTGGCGTCATCTGCCGGAAAATCGATCCAGCCCTCGTTGAATCCGTCGAGCATGCGGATGCGGGGAACAGGATTGCGTATCCCCTGGGCGAGGAACAGTGATTGCCACTCTTCATGCGGCATCACCTCCGCGCGCACCGGGCGGTCCAGCGCCGTGGAGAAAGCCTCGGCGATTTGATTGGGAGAGACACGCGCCGGCCCTTCCAGTTCGACGACGCGCACGCCGGTCCAATGCTCACGGATCAGGGCGGCCGCAGCTATTCCGACATCCTTCGCCGCCACCATCGCGAAGCGCTTATCGAGCGGCATCAGGAAGCTGCGGATCACGCCCTCGTCGCGCGCCGCGGTGACGTCCCATTCAGCGTTGTCGATGAACCAGGCGGGCCGCAGGAAGGTGACAGGCACGGACAGCGAGGCAAGCGCCTGTTCCATCAGCGTGCGCTGGCTCAACAGATTATCTTCCTCAGCATCGGCGCCGATAGTCGACAGGCAGACCACGCGGTTGGGATGGGTCGATTCCAGCGCGGCGCGCACCGCGCCGATCTCCCGTCGGGCCTCGGGATAGCCGGGCTCCGGATCGAATTCGGAGGGTGGCAGGATGAACGCCGCTTCGGCGCCGGTAAAGGCCTTTGTGAGCGCTTCGGCATCCTCTATCTCGGCGATGGCGACTTCGCAACCAACCACGCACCCTCCAGCC
>DATAYA010000128.1:0-2935 GCA_036272815.1 Acetobacteraceae bacterium | reverse complement strand
GGCGTGGCGGGGGTTCCCGGATTCGGGGTTGCAGGGGTGGCTGCGGTCGTGCCGCCGGGCCCGCCTGCCGTGCCGCCGGCCGGCTGGGCGAACGCCAGACCCGGGCTGCCGATCGCGAGGGTTGCGACCAAGGCGGCGGTGCGCATGTACGGGAGAGGCATGATGCCGATCCTCCAGCTTGGTTGGTCCCCCCAGAACATCCGACGATGCGAGTTGTTCTCGCACGCGACTTTCGCTCGCGCAGTGTTCACTTTGTGGCATCTCCCGCAGCCCGGTTTCGACCGGGTTGCACGTCGCGGTGGCGGCTGCCTATCCTGCGAGAGCACAACAGGCGGCATGAGATGCACCCAGCCACGCGGCGCTCCGTCGTGCTGCGCCGACGGCCGCACGGCGCGCCCTCGGCCAGCGATTTCGAGGTGGTGGAGGACGCGATCCCGGAGCCTGCGGCGGGGCAGGTGGTGACGCGGACGATCTGGCTGTCGCTCGACCCCTACATGCGCGGCCGGTTGTCGGAGGCGAAATCCTACGCCGCCCCGGTCGCGGTCGGCGGCGTGATGACCGGCGAGACGGTGGGCGAGGTGATCGCGTCCGCCTCGCCGGACTTCGCCGCCGGCGACATGGTGGCCGGCGCGCGCGGCTGGCAGACGCATGTCGCCGCACCGGCCGTCGCCCTCGTGAAGCTGCCGAAGCCGCCGCCCGGGCTGCGGCTGTCGGTCTATCTCGGCGTGCTCGGGATGCCGGGAACGACGGCGTATTCGGGGATGAAGGACATCGGCCAGCCGAAGCGCGGTGAGACGGTGGTGATCTCGGCGGCCTCCGGCGCGGTGGGCTCGGTCGCGGGGCAACTCGCCAAGCGCGCCGGCGCGCGGGTGATCGGCATCGCCGGGGGTGCGGAGAAGTGCCTCTACGTGCAGGAGGGGCTCGGCTTCGACGGCTGCATCGACCACCGCTCGGTCGATCCGCGCGCGGCGCTGGCGGAGGCGTGCCCGGAGGGGATCGACGTCTATTTCGAGAACGTGGGGGGCGCCGTGCAGGAGGCGGCGTTCGCGCAGCTGCGCGATTTCGCGCGCGTGGTGATGTGCGGGATGGTGTCGCAGTACAATGCGACCGAGCCGCCGCCCGGGCCTAATCTCGGGTTCGTCGTGCGCAAGCGGGTGCGGATCGAGGGGCTGCTCGTCTCCGACAAGCCGGAGCGGCTGGCGGAGTGGCGGGCGCTGGCGACGCCTTGGGTCGCGGACGGCAGCCTGCATTTCCGCGAGGACGTGGTGGACGGGCTGGAGCGGGCGCCGGAGGCGCTGGCCGGGCTGCTGGCCGGGCGGAATTTCGGGAAGCTGCTGGTACGGGTGGGGGAGTAAGGCCAGGGGCTCTGCCCCTGGAGCCCGCTCAAGGCGGAGCCTTGAGAATGAATCCATTCGTTTGGGGTTTCCAAAGGGAGAGTTCCCTTTGGCGGGTCTGGGCGGAGCCCAGCCTTCACGCCCCCGGCAGCAACGGCCGGTCCCACACCAGGATGGTGTCCGGCCCGAACCCAAGCATCCGCGCCGGCCGCCCGAACTGCCGCGCGAGGCCGGCGATGCAGGTCGGCAGGCTCAGACAGCTCGCCGGGTCGATCACGACGAACCGGCCGGGCGCGCCGGGGCCGTACCAATCCTGCGAGGTCTGCACCAGCGGATAAAGCAGCTTCCCGTCGAGGTCGTCGAAGGAGATCGGCCGCAGCACGACGCGCCAGCCGGAGAGCCATGTGACCGCGTTCGCCGCCGCGCCGAAATAGGCGGCGTATCCGTGGTGGAGGCCGTGCGCGTCGAGGAAGCGCGCGAGCGCCAGCGGGGACGCGGCGCGGACGCGAAGCGGCGCGGGCGGCCAGGCGGCAACGACGCCGGTCGCCATATGCAGCAGTGCCAGGATCGCGGCCAGCAACGCGCAGGCCCGGCCGGCGCGGGCGCGGGCGGATAGGGCGCCGATCGCGAGGCCGAGCGGCAGCAGCACCGCGACCGCGACCAAAAACCGGCCGCTGCCGCTGCCGCGGGCGAAGCCGTTGGCGGCGAAGGCGGCGGCGGAGAACGCGCAGCCCAGCCCGCAGGCGAGGAGGACGAACCGCAGCCTCTGCGCCAGCGCGCGCCAGCCGGGGATCAGCGCCAGCAGGACGAGGACCGCCAGGAACGCGACAAGGGCGAGGCTCGCTTCCGGCCAGGGACCGACGGCGAGATCGGTGCCGAGGATGCGCGGCAGCAGGGCGAGGTTCTCAATCGCCTGCGTCCGGGTCGCGATCTCGAGCCGTGCGGCCGGCAAGAAGCCGATGCAGCCGCCGAGGCGGGTGCCGGCGAGGACAGTCGCGAAAGCAAGCACGATGCCGAGGATGGCGTCACCGACAAGCGCCGCGGCGGCGATCATTGGCAATGCGAGGGCGGAGAGCGCCCAGGGATCGGAGAGGCTCGCGGCGAACACGCAGGCCGTGGCGGCGGTGAGCGGGACCGGGCGGCGCGTATCGAGCCAGCCGATCGCGGCGTGGAGTGCCAGCAACCCCCAGAGCAGCGTCACGGTGTGGCTGATCGGGTGCGCGAGCCAGCCGGTGCGGCCGAGGGCCGCGCGGGTCGCGAGCAGCAGCACCGGCAGCAGCGCCCAGATCGCCGGGCGCCGGGTGAGCCGCCAGCCTAGCCAAGCGGCGAGCACGGCACAGAGGACGAAGATCGCCCAGCCGATGCCGACCACCAGCGCCGGACGCGGGCCGGCGAGCGCATAGAGCGCGCTGGTCCAGGGCAGCAGCGTAAGGAGGAAGCTATCCTGCGGCCACAGCCAGGTGCCGAGGAAGCCGGTGCCGTGGGCGCGCAGGCCATGCCAGACCATCACGCTCCCGGCGATGTCGCTGTCGATCGGCCAGGCGGCGAAGCTGGCGGCGAGGCTGGTCCAGAGGCCGAGCGCGGTCGCGAGGGCGAAGCAG
>DATAYA010000127.1:0-1604 GCA_036272815.1 Acetobacteraceae bacterium | reverse complement strand
GACGCCTACCGCGCGTTCTGGACCGGCGCCTTCGACCGGCTGGAGACGCACCTGATACAGAACCGGTGATGAAGGAGAACAGCTGCGCCGCTTCGAGGCATCCCCCGAGCGGGTGTTCGATGCTTGGCTCGCACGGGTGGGCCGCGTGGCTGCCGCCGTCCGGCGCGCGTTGCGAGGTGCCGCAGACAGAGCACACGAGGGCGGACCCTTCCTCGTGCGGATGACGATGCCGGATAACAGGGCCCTGGAGGTCAACGGCCGCTACCGCGAGATCGGCGGGTTGAGAGGCTCGTGCTGAGCTGGAGCGGCGCCTGCACCGATCTGGAGATGGTCATCACCGTGACCTTCCGCCCCGACGACGCCGGGACGTTGATGACGCTGCGGCAGGTCGGCTTCACCGATGCGGGGATGCGCGGGGGCTTCGAGGTTGCTTGGAGCGGCCCGGGCGGCTCATTCGACAAGCTGGCGCGCCTGCTCACACGCCGCCGACCAATGCCGGCGGCGCGGGGCCACCAGCCTCGCGACGTCGGAGCGCCACGTCCGCGGCGTCACATCGTCTGTTGCGGGAGCGTCTGCGCGAAGGCGCCGCGGCCGCAATCGTGGTGTCCCGCCAGCAGGCAGTCCTCCAGCACCGATTTCGCCTGCAGCTCGCGGATCAGAAACAGCGCGATCACCACGATCGCCAGTGCAAGCGCCAGACCTGCGAGGCTCTGCGTCTGCCGGTCGGCAGCGCGCTGCTCCTCCTCGGTGGTCCAATTCTGAACAGGACGTGTCGGGCGCATGGCGATTTTGGTAAGTGTGGCGCCGCATAGCGCGCGGTTCAAGTTGCCGGACCCGCCGCGTACCGCTTCAGTGCGCAGTGTGACATCGTTCCGCATCGCCGCCGCTCACCTCGCCGCCGCCGATCCCGACTTTGCAGCCCTGATCGGCCGCGTCGGGCGCTGCGGGCTGCGGTCGGACCGGTGCAGCCCGTACGAGGCGCTGGTCCGCGCGATCGCCCACCAGCAGCTTCACGGGGCCGCTGCCCGCGCGATCACCAAGCGCATGGTCGCCCTGTTCCCCGGGGAGGTGTTCCCGGCCCCGACCTCGTTGCTCGGCGTGGACCCGGTGCTGTTGCGCGCCTGCGGCTTCTCGGCGGCAAAGATCGCGACCATCCTCGGCATCGCCGAGGCCGCTGCCGCCGGGATCGTGCCGACGCGCCGGGCGGCGCTGCGGCTCTCGGACGCCGACCTGATCGAACGCCTCATGTCTCTGCGTGGCGTCGGGCGTTGGACCGTCGAGATGCTGCTGATGTTCACGCTCGGCCGCCCCGACGTGCTGCCGGTCGATGATTTCGGCGTCCGCGAGGGCTATCGCCGGCTCAAACGCCTCGACGCCCAGCCCAGGCCGCGGGTGCTGGCCGAATTGGGCGAGGCATGGGCGCCATATCGCTCGACGGCCGCCTGGTATCTCTGGCGCGCGGCGGAAGAGGGGCGGGGCGGCGGCTCGGCGCTCACCGGCAAGGCGTGAGGTACTTTCGGGCGGCTCCCGCCCGGCTACACTCCGCCGCGACGGACACTCAGGGGAGGTCGGCCTTGTCGCGTCTGCATGTCCGGCTGTGCCGG
>DATAYA010000126.1:0-5466 GCA_036272815.1 Acetobacteraceae bacterium | reverse complement strand
GCGCGGCTGCCGGCGGGCAGGGTCTCCAGCACGCCGGCCAGGCAGGCGAGCACGGCCGGGCCCCGTCATGCACCGGGATCACCACGTCAACCGGCGGCCGCGCGGCAGGCGGCGGCGCGGCGGCGGGACCGTGCGGCCGGGGCGGCGGGACCGCGTCCGCCCAAGCGGGCATGATGTCGGGCATGGCGTCGGGCATCTCCGCCTCGGCCGCGCGCCTGCCGCGGTGCCGCGCCGCCGTCGCCCGCGCCGCCGCGGCCGCCGCACGCGCCTCGGCTCCCGGATCGAGCGGGCTGCCCAGCAGCGGGCGCCCGTCCGGGCCGCGCAGCGTGATCGCGCCGGCCGGCAGCGCATCGGCCGCCAGCCGGAACCCCACCGGCCCGACGCGCAGCGGAACCGGCGCCGCCTCGGCCGATTCCAACGTCAGGATCACCTCCTGATCGGCATCGGCGGGCAGCCTCGCCCAGCCCTCGATGCCGCCGCCACGTGCCGCCACGAACCCGACCGTCCGGCCGATCACCGACGGCGCGAGCGGGCTGCCGAGCAGCGCGGCGCCGCCCAATGCCACCTCCATCGCAGATGTCGCGCGCCACCCCTCCGGCAGCCGCACCGCGATGCGTTGTCCCGGTTCGCACCGCGGCAGCTGCAGCGCCATTCCGTCCAGCGTCGCCGCGAGCGATCCGGCCCGCAGCGGCGAGACCAACAGCATCCCGTCGCCTGTCAGTCCGCACCAGCCAGGCCCTGCTGCCGCGATCCGGTCGAAGCAGGCCAGCACCGCTTCGTCCCGGCTCGGCGCGTGACGCCGGAGCGCCTCGGCCAGCCGCGCCTGCGCCGCGCCTGCGGCCCCCGCGTCGAGCAGGGATGCGGCCCAGCCGAACCACGCCTCGCGCACATCCTCCGCCGCGGCAAGGGCGGCGAACGCATCGACCGCACCCGGATCGCCCAGCCGCAGCAGCACCTGCGCCCGCGCCAACGCCGCCGCCGCGTCCTCCGGATCGCAGCGATGCGCGTACTCCAGCAGCCGCCGCGCCCCGGCCGCGTCGCCCGCCGCCAGGGCATCGAGCCCGAGCCGCAACCCGCGTGCCGGCGGTCGCGGCGCCGGCGCGCTCACCCGACCGAGCGCAGCCGCGGCCGGCCGGCCGGTCGCGGCGCCGGCGGCGCCGGCGTGGCACTGGTCCCGAGTGCCGCCGCCGCCTCGTCCAGCGCCCGCGCCTGCCGCGCCCGGAGCGCCATGTCCGCCGCCAGCCGCTCGGCCGCGAGACGCTGCATCCGCGCGATCTCGGCCAGATGCCGCTCCGCCGCGAGACCGTGCGTGACGCTGGCCTCGTGGCGGCGATGGACGTTGAGCGGCTCGGCCACATAGGCGATCTCCGCTCCCGGCTGATCGAGCAGCTCCAGGTAGAGCCGCCAGTCGCCGGCCATGCGGAACGTGCCAAGCTCCGGCTCGCAGCGCTCGAACGCCGCCAGCAGCGCCGCGCGGTCGAACAGCACCGCACTCGCATTCAGGATCAGGTTGCGCTCGGACAGATGCCGGCGGACGAAGTCGCGCCCCTCGAACACCCCGTCGGCTGCCAACATCGCCGCACCGCACTGAAGGTAATAGGGTTTGTAGCTGTCCCCGGTCGGTGCGCCGCCGGCGCCGATCGTGCGGCTGTCGGCGAACGCCATCACCGCGCGGGGTGCTGCCGCCAGCGCCCCCGCGAGGGCCGCCAGCAATCCCGGCTCGGCCGCATCGTCCGCCTCGGCGATCCACAGGTGCCGCCCCTGCGCGAGCTCCGCCGCCCGCCGCCACTGGCGGAATACCGAACCCGACGGCGTCACGGCGGACAGGATGCGCAACTCCCGCCCCCATTCGGCGGCGGTCGCTTCGGCCACCGTGACGCTGTCGTCGGCCGAGGCGTCGTCGAGCACGATCACCTCCCGCACCGGCCAGCTCTGGCCGAAGATGCTGGCCAGCCGCTCACGCAGGTAGCGCCCGTAATCGCGGCTCGGCACCACCACGGAGACGTCGAGGCAACCGGGCCGGGCGAGTGTCGCGATCTCGGCCGCATAGGCGCCGAAGCCGAACACGGTTCCGGCAATGCCCGCCAGCCGTGCCCGCGCCGCCGCGTCTTGCGTGCTGGCAGCGAGCCGGCGCGCGGCAGCGGCGAGCGCGGCGGCATCGCCCAGCGGCACTGCCTCGCCGGCCGCATGCGCCGCCAGCAGGTCCGGGATGCCGCCGCTGCCGGCGAAGCAGGCGGTCGGCAACCCGGCTGATATCGCCTCCATCACCACGCTCGGATACGGGTCCTCGCGCGAGGCCAACACATGCACGTCGGCCGCCGAGAACCAGTCCGCCGCGTCCTCGCGGAAGCCCGGCAGATGCAGCGTGCCGGTCGCTTCCGCCGCCTCCAGTTCGCCGCCCAGCGCATCGCGTAGCGTCGCGTCCGGTGTGCCGACCCAGGCGAAATGCACCGGGCGGTCCGCGTCGACCTGCGCATGGCGCCAAGCCTGGAGAAACAGATCAAAACCCTTGCGCAGATCGCCGTAGCCCATGCCGAGCGCGAGCGTCGCCGCCTCCGGCACGCCGAGCATCGTTCGCAGTCTGTGGCGGGCGGCCTCGCGAAACGGCGCCGGCCGGTAGAGTCCCTGCGGCCGGATCAGCACACGGGGCAGCACCGCCCCGGTCTCGGCCGCGAAGGCGTCTCGCACGGCAGCGTGCGGGAACACGACTGCATCGGCTGCTTCCGCCCCCGCGCGGGCCGTCGGCACCAGACCGCGCGCGCGCAGCAGCCGCGGCAGCTCGTGCACCAGCAGCGTGGCCGACAATCCCGCTTGCCGAAGCGCCGGCACTGCACGCGCCGCCGCGGCGCTGTTCACCAAGGCGGCGCCGAAGCCCGCGGCCGCGAACTCCGACGCCCGCGCCGCCAGCGCCGCCGGATCGCGCGCGATCGCGACCGGCGCCGTTTCGGCATACGCCGCCTCCATGGCGCCGCCATCGAGGAGCAGCACCGCGACTTCGATCCCGTGCGCGCGCCGCAGTGTCCGCGCCAGCGCCAGCAGCAGGTGCTGCGCGCCGGCCGGGAAGGCATCGTGCCCGACCAGCAGCAGCCGCCCCGCCGAGGCCGCCGCCCCCAGGCCCGAGACCGCGCGCCCGGTCGCGTTCAGGAACGCCGCCCCGTAATGCACGTCGGGCTCAAGATAGGCGCCCTCCGCCCATTCGTTCCAGGCGTTGATCGCGACGAAACTCTCGCCCAGGAACGGAGCCTGCCCGGCGCGGCGCACCAGCTCCGCCAGCCATGCCTGATAGCGCGTGGGCGAGGCACCGTGCAGCACCATCCCAGATCCCTGCCGGCGCGCGTCGTTGTCCCACCCAGGCACGACGGTGCGGATCAACGGATAGGAAGGCGCCGCCTCCGCGAGGGATGCCTCCGCCACCTCGCCATAATCGAAGACCTGCGCGGTGAACTCTGGATCGAGCAGTTGCAGATCAGGATTCTTCAGCTTCAGCGGCAGCACCAGCTTGTGCGGCGGGAACTCGATCGCGCCGTCGAAGCCGAACGGGCGCGGGTCGGAATCGCCGAAGCTCTGCGCCATCACGAACAGCGGGTCCTCGCCATGGGCCGCGCGGAATGCCTCGCGCCAGCGCGCGACGGTCGCCGCCGTGTCGGGGATCAGCCGCGGCCGATAGACCATCAGCAGCGGCCGGTTTCCCACGCGGATGTAACGCGGGTCGGCGAAGTGCCGGGCGAAGGTCGCGACCAGCGCCGGCTCGTCGGCCTCGCGGTAGTCCTGCGAGATCAGCACCGCCTGTTCCGAGCCGTCCCAGCGTCGGGTCCAGTTCTCGTTCGCCCACATCAGGCAGAACGGCATTTTTATTCCGGCATCAGCAAGGAACGCATCGACCGGCCGCTCCAGCAGCCGCCGACCGTTGAACCAGTAGAAATAGAAGACGAAGCCGAAGATGCCGGCCTCCACAGCCATCGCCGCCTGCCGCTTCAGCACCGCCGGATCGTCGAGGCTGTAAGGGCCGAGGTCGCGAGGGATACGTGGCTGATAATGCACGGCGAAGCGCGGCAGCCCGCGCGCTACGTTCGCCCATTCGGTGAAGCCGCGGCCCCACCAGGCGTCGTTCTCCGGGATCGGATGGAACTGCGGCAGGTAGTAGGCAAGCAGCTTGGCGCGCCGCGGCGCCGAAGCGGGGAGGGGACGCCGTTCCTCAAACTCCGCGCCCGGGGCCGTGCGGCGGCGCAACTCGCCCGGGATGCTGGCCTCGGGCTCCGCCGTCACGCGCAGCCCCGGCTCGCCGCGATGCGCGCGCCAGTGGACCAGCGGGTTTGTCTCGATGTCGCCCGCCAGGTGCCGCGTGCGGTAGTACCGCGTGTCGAAGCCCTGCGCCGGATTGCGGCCCTCGCGATGGCCCTGCAGCAGGAAGTGCTCGAACGGATCGACGCCCGCCTGCGCCACGTCCGGATAGGTCTGGAGATAGAAGGCCGCGTCGAACTCCGGCACTGGGCTGACCGCCTCGCACCGGCGCCGCGCCAGGAAATCGGCGAGCGGCGAGGCTTCCCCCGAGAGGCCGTGCGTCTGCCGATACCAGACCGGGTCGAAATGCGGCCCCGGCGCGCGGCCCTCGCGTTCGCCATAGAAGAAGTAGTGCGCGAGCGGGTTGTGGCCGGCGCTGCACACGTCGTCATTCCGCGCCAGATACCATGCGGTGTCGAAGTAGAAATTCGGCCTCCGCTCTTCCCGCCAGCCCAGCTCGCAGAAATGCAGCAACGGGTCGATGCCCGCAGGGAAGCAGCCGTGATAGGCGGCCGCGTACCATTCCGCATCGAACAACTGGCTGCCGCGCAAGCCCGCGAGCCGGATCGGATCGAGCCCGCCCGTATCCTGCGGGGTGACGGCGGGCTTCTCGGCCGGACGGCGGCGGCGGTCGGCCATGCCTTTCTCCGTTTGCGGTCTGGCGCGACAAACATTAAGCATGGACGCGGTAATTGATCCAGGTCTTTCTACCCAGGGTTGGCCCACGCTGACGCCTCTGGCAAGCGGCCGCGTCCGGTGCGATACCGGCGGCATGGACGAAACGGACGGCCCGAATTTCCGCGAAATCGCCTATTGGAACAGCGAGGCGGTCGACAACTGGACGGCGCAGCAGGAGCGGATGGACGCGACACTGGCCCCGGTCGCCGCCGCCGCCCTCGCGCGTGCGGCGCCCGTTGCGGGCGAGCGGGTGATCGATGTCGGCTGCGGCTGTGGCGCGACCGTGCTCGCGCTCGCCGCGGCGGTGGGACCGCAGGGGCACGTGCTCGGCGTCGACATCTCCCGCCCGATGCTGGACCGCGCGCGCGAGCGTGCCGCCGCTTCCGGGCTCGCACAGGTGTCGTTCGTGCAGGCCGATGCCTCGCTGCACGCCTTCCCGCCCGCGGCGGCCGACCTCGTCTTCTCCCGTTTCGGCGTGATGTTCTTCCGCAACCCGGTCGATGCGTT
>DATAYA010000125.1:0-4814 GCA_036272815.1 Acetobacteraceae bacterium | reverse complement strand
CGCCGCCATCCCCAGCACCGGGTGCACCGCGAGGAAGCCCGAGGCGTCGAGCGGGCGGGCCGCGAAGAACCCGGCGAAGGCGCCGGTCATCATGATGTCGCCATGCGCGAAGTTGGTGAGTCGCAGCACGCCGTAGACCATCGTGTAGCCGAGCGCGATCTGCGCGTAGATACTGCCGATGGTCAGGCCGAAGACGACGAAATCGATCCACTGCGCCGCCGTGTAGCGGTCGCGCAGCACGGTGCCGATGGTGCCGCCGACCACCAGTGCCACGATGCCGAGCCGCAATGCCCAGAGCACGACGTCGACGGCATTGAGCCGCGCCAGCACCGCGAGCCAGGGCGCGCGCGGTGCTGCGGCCGCAGTCGCGCTCATGCGGTGCGGCCGCTCATCTCACGGGTAGATCCGCTTCGGGTTGGTGCCGATCTTGAAAGTCTTCGGGTTGGCGTTGGTGAACTCGTAGACCGCGGGCTTGAACTTGGCGCATTCGCCATGCGCGTCGCAGGCGATCGGGCCGCTGGCGCCGTCGAATTTGGTCGCATAGACCGCGTCGCGCAGCGCCTTCTTGCCGATGTAAAGGTTGCCCGCCTTGTCGGTCTTCGCGACCGCGGTGATCGCTTTGGCAGCGAGGATCATCGCGTCATAGGCGTTGGAATGATAGCCGGAGGTCGGCGCCTCGCCGAACATCGTCTTGTATTCCGCGAGCAGCTTCGGATAGCTCTTGCCCATCGCGGTCGGCGAGATGTCGGGATAGCCGATGTCGAAGCCGACGACGGACGGGCCGGCCGCCTCGATGAAATCGGGCGCCATCAGCGCACCGCCGCCGTAGAGCTTGGTGTGGGCGAGCCCCGGCACGTCCTTCGATTGCCGCAGAAGCTGCGCCGCCGCCGCGACGAAGATCGGCATGTAGACGAAGTCCGGCTTCTCGCTCGCGATCCGGGTCAGGACCGGGTGCATGTCGACGTCAGTGGGTGCCACGGCCTCGATCGAGAGCATCCTGCCGCCCAGCTTCGTGAAGGCGGCGCCGAAGACGTTGGCGAGCTGCTGCGCGTACGGGCTGCCGTCGTGAATCGCGACCGCCGTCTTCAGGTGCAGCTTGTTCCAGACGTAGGTGGCGTCCGACGCGCCCTGGTCGCTGTCGCTGAAGATGGTGCGCACGAAGCCGTCGTATTCCGGTTTGCGGTCCGCCGCAGTCAGCGACGGCGCCGTCGACGCGGTGCCGATATCGACGATGCCGGACTGCCACAGGATCGGCGCGGCCGGCGTCGCCGAACTGGAGCAGGCGGGACCGAGCACGATCACCATGTTGGGCGTCGAGCCGAGCTTGGTCGCCGCCGTCTGGCCGCCCTCGGCATTGCACTGGTCGTCCTCGGCGTCGAGCTTGATCGGATGCCCGAGCAACTTGCCGCCGAGATCGGCGATCGCGACCTTGGCACCGCGTTCCTCGTCGAGGCCGAGCGCGGTGTCCGCACCCGAGAGCACCCAGTAGCCGCCGATGACGATCGGCGCGCCCTTAGGGATGCGGACGACGCCGAGCGGATCGCTGACCGGCCCCATCGTCGCCGCCTGCGCGATCGGGGCTGACGCTAGCATCATCGTCGCGAGCCCGGCCATGCCGGCCCGAACAACGCCCGAGAACTTGCCCACGTGATTCCCTCCAGGTTTGTGCGATGGCGCCGATCATGCGCGCGGCCGCTTCGCCCGACGCGGATCCTCCCGCCGCGCGCAATGCTGCGCTGCGTGCGGCGCAAGCTTGCCTCGCGCCCGCACGGCAAGTCAACGACGATGCGCGATCCGCACGAACATCGCCGGCGGGTCATAGCGCAGCCACACCTGGCGGGTGGCAAAGAACGGCGCCCCGAGCAGGATCGGCGCGTCCTCCTCGATCGGCATCACCGTCAGTGTCGGCGCGCGCAGCACGATGCCGCCGATCGCGAGCGTGCCGAAGCGGTGCCAGTGGTAGAGTACGGGATGCAGGTCGGTGCCGCCGGCGATGCCGCCCGGCTCCTGCGCCAGCGTCTGTGCCCCGGCGCGCCGCGCCGCTGCCTCGCCCACGATGATCGAGCGCGCGCCGGTGTCGAGCAGCGCGCGCATGGGTTCGCCGTCGAGACGCACATCGGCCAGCAACCGGTCGCCCATCCGGCGCAGCGCCACCTCCGTCGCCTCGGCGCGCCAGGGCGGCGCGCCATCGCAGTCGCCGCTGCGGTAGAATGCGAGCCGATCATGGGGAAGATCGATCTCGACCTGGAAATGCGAGAGCACGTCGGCACCAAGCAATCCCGCAACAGGCGGCAGCACATGCGGCGCCTGCGGCAGCGCCGAGACCGGCGCCATCAACCCCGTGATGGCCAGCCCGCCGAGTTGCAGCGCCGGCAGCGCCACGATCGGCACCATCTCGCCGCGCCCGCCGGTGCCGCGCAGCCGCCGCTCGGGAGTGGCATGCCCAGGCAAACCCAAGCGACGCGCTATGTCCGGCTGCACCAGGCCTGCCGTCGCACCGGTGTCGAGCAGCAGCGTCACCGGCGATCCGCCGAGGCGCGCGGGGAGTGCCAGGTAGTCGGCGCGATCGGCGAGCGGCACCACCGCGAGCGGCGTGCAGGACGGGGCTGCGTGCGCCGCCGCCGAGGCCAGCAGCAGGACTGCGAGAAAGCCCCGGCGCACGCTCAGACGATCTGGTTGCGCAGCTCCGCCCCGCCGCGCCAAAGCCGATCGAGGTTCTCCAGCAGCAGGTCGATCACGCGATCCTCGTAGCGGCGCGTCTCGCCGCCGGTATGCGGGGTCAACAGCAGGTTGGGTGCGCGCCACAGCGGCGATGCCGGCGGCAGCGGTTCCTCGCGCGCGACATCCAGCGCCGCTCCGGCGATGCGGCCTCCGGCGAGTGCCGCGAGCAGCGCCGCCTCGTCGACGCAGCCGCCGCGCGCGACATTGACCAGCACCGCCCCCGGCCGCATCCGCGCCAGCGCCGCCGCGTCGATCAGGTTCGCGGTCTCCGGCGTGAGCGGGCAGGTCAGCGCCACCACGTCGGCCTGCGGCAGTAGGACCGGAAGTGCCCCCATCCCGTGCACCTCGTCGGCGGTCTTTGGCCCGGCCTCCGGGTGGCGGCGGATCGCCAGCACGTGCATCCCGAACGCGCGCGACAGTTCCGCGAGCCGGCCGCCGATGCCGCCGAGGCCCACGATCAGCAGCGTCTTGCCGCCGACCTCGTCCTCCCGCTGCGAAAGCTCGCCGATCATGCCGCGCCAGTGCCCGCGCGCCTGGTTGTCCCGCGCCTCCGGCAGCCGCCGCGCGAGTGCCAGGATCAGCGCCATCGCGTGCTCCGCGACCGCCCGCGCGTTCGCCCCCTGCGCGCTCGCCAGCCGCACGCCGTGCGCCGCAAGCGCCGCCCGGTCGTACTGGTCGGTGCCGGCGCTGATCGACTGGATCAGCCGCAGCCGCGGCGCCCGCTCCAGCAGCGTGTTGCGCCAGAGGCCGGAGACCACGAGCACATCCGCCTCCGCCAACCGGGCAGCGAGCGTCTCGGCGTCGCGCACCTCGAACGCGTTGATGCCGGTCTCGCGCAGGCCGAAGCGGTCGAGCAGGCGATAGGCGACATGGGCGAAGCAGACGACGAGGTCCGCGCGGGCGGGCAGCATGGCTGGCATCCCCGGTTTGGCGTTAGATGACCCATGTCTGCGCCGCACCGCAAGCGGCCCGTCCGTCAAAGGAGAGTCTCGTGGCCGCCCTCGATCCCGCCAAGTTCCGCAATCCGGCGCTGACCGCGACTGGCGGGCGCCGCGCCGTCGTGGCACTCGGGCGGCTGCACACGCTCTGGTTCAACACCGGCACGCTCTGCAATGTTACCTGCGCGCATTGCTACATCGAATCCTCGCCACGCAACGACCGGCTCGCCTATCTGACCCTCGCCGAGGTGGAGGGCTATCTCGACGAGATCGAACGCGACGCGCTGGGCACGGAACTGATCGGCTTCACCGGCGGCGAGCCGTTCCTCAATCCCGCATTGCCGGAGATGATCGAGGCCGCACTCGGCCGCGGCTTCCGCGTGCTGGTGCTGACCAACGCCATGCGCCCGATGATGCGGCTGGCGGCGCGGCTGCGTCCGCTCGCGCGCTACGGGGAGCGGCTGACCATGCGCGTCTCGCTCGACCACCACTCGCGCGAGATCCACGAGCGCGAGCGCGGGCCGCGGAGCTGGGCGCCGGGGGTGGCGGGACTGCGCTGGCTGGCGGCGGCGGGGTTCCGCGTGGCCCTCGCCGGCCGCCGCTTCACCGGCGAGACGGAGGCCGAGTTGCGCCGCGGCTACGCGCGGCTGCTCTCGGACCTGGACATCGCGCTCGACACGGAAGACCCCGAGGCGCTGGTGCTGTTCCCCGAGATGGACCCAGACGCGGACGTGCCGGAGATCACCGAGGCATGTTGGGCCGTGCTCAGGCGCCGCCCGGAGCAGGTGATGTGCGCGAGCGCGCGGATGGTGGTGCGGCGGCGGGACGAGCCGGCACCAAGCGTCGTCGCCTGCACGCTGCTGCCCTACGATGGGCGCTTCGCGTTGGGTGCCACGCTGCGGGAGGCGGCACGGCCGGTGGCACTCAACCACCCGCATTGCGCCAGGTTCTGCGTGCTCGGCGGCGCCGCCTGCAGCGGCTGACCGCCGGGCGCTCGGCTCAGTGGCCGCTGCTGCCGCTGCTGCTCCCGGAACCGCTGGTGCCGCTGCTGCTCCCAGAGCCACTGCTGCTGCCGGAACCCGGCGTCGCACCGCCGCCGCCCGGCGTCGCACCGCTCCGGCGAAGGCCCGCCACCTTGTCGATCAGCGTCGACGC
>DATAYA010000124.1:0-12037 GCA_036272815.1 Acetobacteraceae bacterium | reverse complement strand
CAGCGCCGGCGGCAGCCCGGCCGCGTCCGCCGCCTCCGCCGCGCCGAAATCGGCCGACGCCGCCGCCGCGTCGAGATACCGCCAGCCTTGGAATGGCTTCATCGCGCGCGCCCGGACCGGCACCACCGCCGGGTCGAGCAGCAGCG
The DNA here is from genome assembly GCA_036272815.1 of Acetobacteraceae bacterium. Lineage (GTDB taxonomy): Bacteria > Pseudomonadota > Alphaproteobacteria > Acetobacterales > Acetobacteraceae > DATAYA01. The sequence goes on along the minus strand of DATAYA010000124.1, from coordinate 11,891 downwards.
CCGCGCAGTCGCGGCCGTCGTCCCAGGTGTCCGGGCGGATGTCGAGGATGCGCTGCCTGGCGGCGACGACGCCCGCGACCACCCAGAAGATCGAGCCGCCGGCGTCCACGATCTCCGGCCGCCGCCGCGGCGTCGAGCGCGTGCGGTGCCGCAGCGGCGGGTCCGCGACGGCCCGCGCGGCCTGGAGGGCGCGCAGATGCGGGATGTCGCGCACGCCGACCGCCAGCTTGATGAGGTGCAGCATCCGACGCGGTTTGCACCCGGCCCGCAAGCTGCGGCAAGCCGGTCGGACGCCCTTCCGGCCACTGATCTGGCCGCCGGGCCGACGCTCACTCCCGCGCCAGGACGTGGTCGTGGACGATGCTCGCCAGCCGCCCGGCGGCAAAGTCGCGCGTCACCGCCTCAGGGTCGTAGCTCTCGCGCACCCAGTCGGCGAAGTGACGGCCGCCTGCCTCGGCGCCGTACCGCGCCAGCAACGCATCGAGCACGCCGGCGCGCGAGCGGCGCAGGTGCCCGAACCGCCACGACAGTTGCGCCTGCGCCGCCGGCAGCGACCCGCCCGCATGCAGCACGAACAGGGCGGCGGCAAAGCCCGCCCGGTCGGCGCCCGACTTGCAGAAGACCAGTGCCGGCTCTTCCATCTCGGCAAACACGGCGAGCAGCCGCAGCAGCCGCTCCCGGCTCGGCGGCCGGCCGCTGTCGAGCGGCGCGTCGAACCAGGCGAGCCCGAGCCGGGAGGCCGTCTCGCGGGCGAGCGCGTCGGAGCCGTTGCCGGTCGGGCCGCGCAGGCTGATGACGCTGCGCAGGCCCAGCCGCCGGGCCTGCAATGCCAGCCGTCCGGGCGCCGGATGGTTGCTGCGCCACAGACGCCCGGCGATCACCGGCGCCGCGTTGCTCCATGCCAGCCGCAGCAGCCCGTGATCGACCAGCAGGCTGTCGGCCCAGGCGCGCGCCCGGCCGCGCCCCGAGCCGAGATCGCCGCGGAAGATCGAATCCATGGCTACAAGGCCGCCAGGCGCCCAAAGAAGGCCGCGATCTCGGCCGCCGCGCGGTCCGGGTCCTCGCGGTGCGGGAAGTGCCCGACATCGGGGAACAGGGCGAGGTCGAGGGCGGAAAAAGTCTCGCCCAGCAGGTCGGTCCAGGCATAGGGGAACAACGGGTCGTGCTCCGCCCAGCGCACGCAGGCGGGCGTCGCGATCGGCGGCAGCCCGGGTGTGCGCCCCTGCATCATCGCGATCCGGCCGGCCTGGGCGGCGCGGTAATAGGCGAAGCCGCCCGCGAGGTTGCCCGGCTTGAGGAAATTGGCCGCGAAGGCGTCGAGCACGTCGTCGAACGCCGCGCGGCGATGCGACCAGTGGCGCAGGAAATGGCCGATATAGAGGCGGCAGCTCTCCGCCGACGCGCCGACCAGGGCCGGCGCCATCTCCATCTGGTGGAACGACTGGTACCAGATCTCTCCCAGCCGGTCCGGCGTGCCCAAGCGCGCGCCGATGCCCGGATAGACGAAATCGAAGAAGAAAAGCCCGGACAGCCGGTCGGGTGCGGCGCGCGCGAGCGCCTGCATCACGGCGCCGCCCACGTCGTGCCCGACGACGCCGAACCGGCCGAGCCCCAGCGCGTCGGCCAGCGCCAGCATGTCCGCCGCGTGGTCCGGCGCACCCCAAGGCCCGTCCGGCTTGGCGCTGTCGCCGAAGCCGCGCAGGTCGGGTGCCAACAGCCGGAAGCGGTCCGCAAGCCGGCGCATCACCGGCTCCCAGGTCAGCCAGAACTCCGGCCAGCCATGCAGCAGCAGCAGCGGCGACCCACTGCCGGTCTCGGCGACGTGGAAGCCGGCGCCGCGGGCGCGCACCGTCAGGTGTTGCACAACGCCCTCTCCACCGCCGCCGCGACCGCGAACAGCCGCGCGTCGCCCATCGTCTCGCCGATCAGCATCAGCCCCGCCGGTGCCTCGCCCGCGCGGTGCATCGGCATGCTGATCGCGCAGCGGTCGAGGAAGTTGGCGACCGCCGTGTTGCGCAGGGTCAGCAGGTTGGCGCGCGTGTAGTCCTCGTCCGATTCCAGCGCGTCGATCCGCGGCGGGATGATCGGCATGGTCGGCGCCAGCAGGGCGTCGAAGCCGGCGGTGGCCGCATCCGCCTCGGCCCGCAGCCGCACACGGTCGGCGCACAGCGTCACGTACTCATGCGCCGCCATCGCCGCCCCGCGCTCGATGCGGGCGCGCACGCGCGGGTCGTACTCGGCACCGCGGCGGGCGAGCAGCTCGCGGTGCCAGGCATAGGCCTCGGGCGGGCTGAAGCCGCCGCCGCGATTGGCCTGGCGCGCAGCCTCCAGCACCGGCAGGCGCCGCCGCTCGACCCGCGCGCCCGCCGCCGCCAGCGCCGACAGCGCCCGCTCGAACGCCGCCGCGACCGCCGGCTCGGCGCCTTCGAGAAAGAAGTTCTCCGCGACCAGGAGCCGCAGGCCGGCGACCGGCACCGCCGGCGGCGGCACCGCCGCATCGCCGGCGATCACCGCATCGACGATGGCGCAGCAGGCAACGCTGCGGGCGAGCGGCCCGATGCTGTCGAGCGTCGTCGAAAGCGGCACCGCGCCCTTGGTCGGCACCCGCCGCGCCGTCGGCTTGTAGCCCACCACCCCGCAGCACGCCGCCGGGATGCGGCACGAGCCGCCAGTATCGGTGCCGATCGCCGCCCACGCCATCCCGTCGGCAACCGAGACCGCCGCCCCCGACGAACTCCCGCCCGGGATGCGTCCGGCGCCCTGCCGGTCCCACGGCGCGCGCGGGGTGCCGTGATGCGGGTTGAGGCCGAGCCCGGAATAGGCGAACTCCGTCATGTTGGTCCGCCCGACCGGCACGAAACCCGCCGCCAGCAGCCGCGCGACCACCGGCGCGTTTGCCGCCGCGGGCGATGCGTCCGCGAGCGCGCGCGACCCGGCCGCCGAGACCTCGCCCGCGACGTCGAGCAGGTCCTTCAGACTGACCGGGATGCCGGCATAGCGCGACGGCGCCCGTCCGGCCCGGCGCAGCGCGTCGATGGCGTCGGCCTGCGCCCGCGCCGCTTCGGCATTGACGCGGATGAAGGCGCGGCCGCCCTCGCCCGCAGGATCGGCGATGCGGCCGAGGCAGTCCTCCACCAGCGCGCGGGTGGTGGTGGCTCCGGACGCGAGCGCGTCCGCGGCGGCTTCGAGCGTGTGCATTGCGCCACGCTGCCCCGTGCGCACGATTGCTGCAACCTTCCCGTCTTGCAGCGCAGCAGCACCTTGGCTAGTCAGGCGTCACTCAAGGAGAGACCGGATGTCGTCGAGCACTCACGCCCTGCCGGACGGTCACGGCCCCGAGGCGCCGCGGCGCGACTTCCTCAAGCTGCTCACAACCGCGACCGCGGCCGTCGGCGTGGGTGCCATCGTGTGGCCGCTGATCGACAGCATGAACCCGGCCGCCGACGTGCTCGCCGCCGGCGAGCCGATCGACGTCGACCTCGGCAAGCTCGAGCCCGGGCAGCAGATCGTCGTCGTCTGGCGCGGCAAGCCGATCTTCGTCGTCCATCGCACCCCGCAAGCGATCGCCTCACTCAGGAGCCCGCAGGTGCTGAGGCTGCTGAGCGACCCCAACTCGCATGTGCTTCAGCAGCCGACCTATGCCGAGAACTGGCACCGCTCGATCAAGCCGGAATACGCGATCATGGTCGGCATCTGCACCCATCTCGGCTGCATCCCGAACTATTTCCCGGTGCCGAGTGCGACCGACCCGCTGCCGAACTGGCCGGGCGGGTATTTCTGCCCATGCCACGGCTCGAAATACGATCTCGCCGGCCGCGTCTGGACCGGCGTGCCGGCGCCCTACAACCTCCCCGTCCCGCCCTACAACCTGACGACCGCGACCACCGCGCGGATCGGGGAGAACCCGATCGGGGAAACCTTCAGCCTCAGTACGATCGTGCAGATCTAGGCCCGCGGGTCGGGCCCTGCGCGTGCGTCCGATCCTGGCCCCGGCCGTGGCAGCCCTGTTGCTCGCGGTCGCCGCCTGCGCCGCCGTGGCCCCTCCGGCTTCCGGGCCGGCTTCCGCGCAGCCCGAGGCGTCCGACGTGCTGCCCGACGTCTACGCGATCGCGCACGGGATGGCGCTCGGCTATCTGATGTCGGGCGCCGCCCGGCCCGAAACGGTTGCCGAACTCGCCCGCCTCGATGCCCGCGCCGGCTCGGAGATGCGGGCGCTGGGCCAATCCCCTTCCTCGTTCGAGCAGCGCCGCGCGACCGCCTCGGCCGTCTCCGCCCTCGCCGATTTCGAGGAACGGATGGCCATCGCGGACCGCTGACGCGCAAGGCGTGGCGGGAGGGTCAGCTCGCCAAGGGGGCGCCGGGGCTCAGCCCCGCACCAGCCGGTCCCGCCCGGCGCCGATCCCGGCCCAGATCGCGGCGGCGCCGATCGCGACCGCCAGCACCCCGAGCGACGCCCAGCTTCCGGTCCAGCTGCGCAGCAGCCCGGCCAGCAGCGGCCCCGCCGAGGCCAGCAGATAGCCGACGCTCTGCGCCATGCCCGACAGCACCGCCGCCGACCGCGCGTCCGGCGCCCGCAGCACGATCACCGTCAGCGCCACGGCGATGATCCAGCCCTGGCTCGCCCCGAGCAGCGCCGCGAACCCCCACACCGCCCAGAGCGGCGCGAACAGGCAGCCCAGCAGCGCCGCGACGCAGACCACGATCCCGCCCGCATTGGCCGCCCGCTGATCGCGCCCGCGTGTCGCCAGCATCGGCGCCGGGATGCACGCGACGGCGGAGACGATGACGCAGACCGATACAGCGAGCCCGGCCGAAGCCGCGTCCATCCCGCGATCCTCCAGCATCGGCGCGAGCCAGGCGAACACGATGTAGGCCAGCGCCGATTGCAGCCCCATGAACAGCGTCACCCGCCAGGCCAGCTTGTCCCGCCACAACCCGCCCCGGCCCGCCGCCACGATGCGCGCCGGCCGCGCCGGCATCTGCGGCGCCCACAGGGCTGCCGCCAGCAACGCCGGCACCGCCCACACCGCCAGCGCCGCCGACCAGGACCCGAACGCCTGCGCCAGCGGCACGCTCGCCCCCGCCGCCACCGCCGCCCCGGCGCAGAGCGCCGCGGTGTAGAGCCCGGTCAGCATCGGCACCCGGTTGGGGAAGTCACGCTTCACCGCCACCGGCAGCAGCGCATTGCCGACCCCGATTGCGGCGGAGGCAATGATGGTGCCCCCGAACAGCGCCGGCAGCGCCGGGATGCCGCGCAACGCGCTTCCCGCGGCCATCGCCGCCGTCACTGCCAGCAGCGCCCGCTCCGGCCCGAAACGGCGCACCAGCACCGGCGCCACCGGCGCGAACAGGCCGAAACAGAGCGCGGGCAGCGTCGCGAGCAGGCTGGCACCCGCCGGTGCGAGGCGGGTCCCTGCCATGATCTCGTGCAGGATCGGGGCGACGCTGGTGACTGCCAGGCGGAGGTTGAAGGCGATCAGGACCAGGCCGGCGGCCAACAGCCACCGGCTCGAAACAAGAACTCCTTGGGCTCCGTCCCCGGACCCCGCCCGAGCCTCGGCCGAGGGGGCCGGCGGCCGCAGACCCGCTATGCAGCCCTCCTTGGGCCGCGGAGGACGCGATGGGCTTCGCGCAGCGCCTCGGCCATCGTCTCGGCCGGAACCGCGCCCGAGAACAGCACGTGCCGATCCAGCGCAAACGTGGGGACGCCCTGCAGCCCGGCCGCACGCGCGGCGGCATCCTCCGCCAGAACCTCCGTCCGTCCCGCCTGCCCGGCGAGAAACTCCGCCGCACCCGCGATCCCGCATGCGACGCCGACCGCCGTCAGCACATCGGGATCGCCGATGTCACGTCCCTCGCCGAAATACGCGGCGAACAGCGCCTCCACCACGGCATCCTGCCGCCCCGCCTGCGCCGCCCGCCAGACCAGCCGATGCGCGGCCAGCGTGTTCGGCGTGCGGGCCATCAGTTCGTGGCGGATGTCCACACCCGCCTGCGCCGCCGCCGCGGCCACCTGCGCGTCAAGCTCGCGCGACTTCGCCAGGCTGCCGAACTTCGCCGCCCGGTACTTGTCGCGCTCGACCCCCGCGAGCGGCATGTCCGGATTGAGCTGGTACGGCCGCCACGTCACCGCGAACTGCAGCCCCTCGCGCGCGAGCGCCGCCAGCGCCCCGTCGAGCTGCCGCTTGCCGATATAGCACCAAGGGCAGATCGCGTCGGAAAACACGTCGAGTTGCGCCGGCTGCGAGTCACTCATGGTGGCCTCCCTGCTTGCGCCGCAATCTGCGCCGGAGGGGCGGGCTTGGCTACAGGCAGGCCGTTGCCTGGCAATCGGCACCTCCATGGCATCGAGATGCCCCTGATGTTGCGCACCCCCGCCGGTCCGGACATCGCCGTTCGCGAAGAACGCGCCACCCCCCGCCGGCCGAAGGTCTGTTCCTGCCACCGGTTGCCCACCGCTCCAGTCCGGTCCATGAGTAGCGCAAAGCACAGACGCGGCGGGTTGGTGGCGAGCAGCGGTGGATGTAGGCGCCAACGTCGGCGAATACGGCGGGAGGCTGGCTCGCGTCTGCCCGGCGGTGCACGCCTTTGAGCCCGTTCCATGGCTTGCCGAGGATCTGTCCCGCAAGTTGCCCAGGAATGTGTCTCTCCACCGGGTGGCTTTATCGGATCATGTCGGGAGCGCTCAGATCCGCATTCCCTTCCGCGGCGACGTCGAGGAGCACATGTGCGCGACGCTTGAGGACAGCAACGACCTCGGCGGAAAGCACGTCCAGTCGATCGAGTGCCAGGTCGCGCGGTTGGATGACGTCGTCAATGAGCCTGTGGGATTCATTAAGATCGACGTGGAATGCGTGTTGAGAAGGACGTCTGATCATGCCCAACGGACCTAAAGGCGAGCAGGACACGCCGCCGCCGGATGACGGCAAGGACCCGGCTGCGGTCTCGATGGGCAAGCGAGGCGGAGCCGCCCGAGCTGCGGCGATGACGCCGGAGCGCCGGGCGGAGATCGCAAAACGTGCTGCATCCAGTCGCTGGCAAAAAGATCGGATTGCTCGAACGAAGCAGGAGCCCGTATAGCTTTCTCATCAAGCAGGCTGTCTTTAATGCCTTGCATGATGACATAAGGCGGCATCGCCGGGGCGCGGAACCTAAGTGGCAAGGACGACATGGCCGACGCGTCTTCACGAGAGTCGCCGCCTACGACCGAGGCACCGTCCGTCGAGACGTCTACCAAGCCACCTTCGGCCCCGATTGCCCAGGTCGAGGAGGACGTGCGGCCGATACGCCTTCTGCCGCTCTCGTTGATCTCGCTCGTCGTCGGTCTGATCACCGGCATCGGTGCGGTTGTGTTCCGTGGCCTCATCGGACTGGTCCACAACATCTTTTTTCTCGGGCACGCGACCTTTGCCTACAATTCCAGCGTCTTCACGCCTTTCAACCCGTGGGGTCCGCTGGTCATCCTGGTGCCGGTCATCGGCGGCATCGGCGTCACCTGGATCGTCTCGAATTTCGCCCCCGAGGCGAAGGGTCACGGCGTGCCGGAGGTGATGGACGCCATCTATTATCAGCGGGGCATCATCCGACCCGTCGTGGCGGTGGTAAAATCGATCGCGTCGGCACTCGCCATCGGCTCCGGCGCCGCCGTCGGACGCGAAGGGCCGATCATCCAGATCGGCTCGGCGCTGGGTTCCACCCTCGGACAGATCCTTCGGATGCAGGCCGGCCAGCGGATCACGCTGGTCGCGGCGGGCGCCGGCGCCGGCATTGCGGCGACGTTCAATACGCCGATCGGGGGCGTGCTGTTCGCCACCGAGCTGATGCTGCCGGAGATCAGCGTCAATACATTTCTGCCCGTGGCTGTCGCCACCGGCACGGCCACCTTTATCGGCCGCCTGTTCTTCGGCGTACAGCCGGCCTTCAGCGTTCCGAGCAATCTGGCCTCGATCCCGAACCAACCCGGCAGTGCGCTCACGCTCGCGCTCTACGCGTTGATGGGCGCACTCATCGGAGTCGCGGCAGCCGGCTTCATCCGCGGATTGCATTGGCTGGAAGACCGCTTCGACACGGTCCCCGGACGCTATCTCCGACACGGGCTCGGCATGCTTCTGGTCGGGCTTCTGATGTACGGATTCTGGCGGATGGCCGGGCACTATTACGTCGAGGGCGTCGGCTACGCGACGATTCAGGCCACCTTGTACAGCCACATCGTCGGGATCGGGTTTTTTCTGCTGCTCTTCATCGGCAAGCTGCTGGCGACCACCATCAGTCTTGGCTCGGGTTCGTCCGGCGGCATCTTCTCGCCTTCGCTGTTCATGGGCGCCGCACTCGGCGCGGCCTTCGCCTCGATCGTGACAACGTTGTTCCCCGGCGCCCCGGTGAGCGTGCCGGCATTCGCGATGGTCGGCATGGGCGCCATGGTGGGCGGCAGCACCGGCGCCGCAATGACCGCGGTCACGATGATCTTCGAGATGACGCGGGATTACGACATCGTGCTGCCGATGATCCTGGCGGTGGCATTGGCACTCGGGGTGCGGCGGATGCTGTCGCGCGAGAGCATCTATACCCTGAAGCTGGTGCGCCGTGGCCATCCGATCCCGAAGGCGTTGCACGCCAACATGTTTCTGGTCCGCAGCGCCGCCGAGATCATGGAACGCGACGTGCTGGTGCTCGATGAAGGCACGGCATTCGCCGAGTTCCTCGCCATCGCGGCGGCCGAGGGCGGGCTGCGACACGTCGTCGTGACACGGGCCGGCAGCATCGCCGGCGGGTTGCGTGTGAACACCGACCTGCGCCGCGCCCTCGGCGCCGCTGCCGGCGACGTGCCGATGGGCGCCCTTGTGCGGCCGAACTTCATCATCGTCTCGGAAACCGATGTCGCCTTCGACGTGATCAAGACGATCCGGAACAAGCGTGCGGCCATGGCCATCGTCATCAGCCGGGCGGGAGGGGCCGGTCCGGAGCGCGTGTTGGGTGTCATCACCAAGGAGCATGTGGCGGACACGGTCGCCCGCAGCATACAGATATATCCTGGGTGATCTTCAACCGGTCCCAACCCGATCCGGCAATTTCGTGACGAGCCCTAATGCGGCGCAACCTGCTCCACGAGCATCGTGACAAGCTCCTGTGGCTTGAACGGCTTCTCGCAAACCCGCCAGTCTGGCCGATCATGGGGGATGGCATTTCGCCCGTAGCCGGACAGCAGCAAAAACGGAATGCCGCGCTGCATGAGAGCCTCGGCGACAGGATAGACCTTCACGCCGGCGACGTTGACATCCAGCACCGCCAGATCAAGCGGTTCGGCCCGGGCGGCCTCAAGGGCATCTTCGACCCGGTCAAATGGGCCGATGACCACACACCGCTCATCAGCAAGCACCGTCTCGATCAGCAGCGACACCAGCATCTCGTCTTCGACGACAAGGACGTGCAGACCCGCGAGAACAGCGAGACTCATCGTTCAGGCTTCAGACGTCTTGGGCACTTTGGTGGCTGTGCGGGTTTGAAGGGGGGCTCTCAGCGTGGCCCTGACCCCCTCGGCGGCAAACTCCATCTCGACCTGTGCCGACATATCCTGCTTCAGGCCGCGCTCGATCAACGTCATGCCGAAGCCCCGATGGGTCGGAGGCGCGACAGCCGGCCCGTTACTCTCGAGCCAGTTCAGGACCAGCAGATCATCATCGGACGCTTGTTCCACGTGCCATCTCACCGTGACGTTGCCCTGCGCGTCCGACAACGCGCCATACTTGACAGCGTTCGTTGTCAGTTCGTGGATCGCCATGCCAAGGGCCAGGGCGGCGCGCGACTCGAGCAGCACCTCCGGTCCGTCCAACACGATGTTGGCACGGTCGGGGGCAAGGAACGGCTTGAGTTCTTCAAGAAGAAGAGACCCCAACGACACCGTTCGCCATCCCTCATTGCTAAGCAAGGAATAAGCCGCCGATAGCGCATGGATGCGGCCCATGTAGTTCTTCGAAAATTCTTCCATGCTGCTGGAGCGACGCATTGTCTGGGCCGCCATCGAAATAACGACGGTCAGCATGTTCTTGACCCGGTGATTGAGTTCATCCACCAACATACGTTGATGCTGTTCGGCCTGAACAATGCTGGTCACGTCGACGAAGGTGACAATCGCTCCGTCTACCGTGTTGTCCGGCGTGCGGTAGGGAAGGATTTTCATGAGGTAATGGGTCATGCCGTCGTCGCGTACCACGCGGCGTTCCAGCGGTTCCAGTGTCTGAAGAACCTCGCGGACATCGTCCCGCAAGCCGCGGTAGCGCAACCGGCCCACAATGTCGGTCAGCGGCCGGCCCTGATCGCTGGGAATGAGATTGTAGATGCTCGCGACAGCCGGCGTGAAGCTGCGGACGACCATGTATGGGTCGAGGAATATCGTTGCGACATGGGTGCTGTCGAACAGGTTCTTCAGGTCGCTGTTCCGGCTATCCAGCTCGTCCACCTTGCTGGCGAGCTGCCCATTGGCGGTCTGGAGCTCCTCGTTGATCGACTGGATCTCCTCCTTCGAGGTCTCCAGCTCTTCATTGGTGGATTGGAGCTCTTCGTTGACGGAGTGCAGCTCTTCGTTAGCGCTTCTCAGTTCCTCCAACGCCGTATCGTGCTCTTCCGTGATCGCCTGAAGCTGTTCGCGGGTGTCGCGCAGTTCCGCTTCAAGATGGCGCTCCGAGCCGGCATCCGGGTGCGGCTCGGCGGCGGCCGGGGCGGCGGCTTCCTGCCTGCCCTGCATGGTCTCGACGAACACGACCAGAAAGAGAGCATCGCCACCAGGCTCGCGCCTTGGTTCCACCAGCACCTTGATGCGCTGGGTCCGGCCCTCCGCGGTCGCGACCGAGACCCCGGTCCGTTCAACCGTGCGCCCGGTATTGATCGCTTCGCCAAGCGCGGCCCGCAGAGGCGACCGCAGGCCGCGCCGCGCCATGGCGAAAACATTCTGGTTCGGCGAGCCCGATGGGAGCTCCAGATATTGGCTGATCCGACTGGAATATTGAACGCTGGTCCCGTCAGCGGTGACCACCACGAACGGCGGAGCGAACCACTCCAGGATACGCGCAGCCGCCCAGTTCGCCGGGTGGGCCTTTCTTGTCGGTGCCCCTCCCGCGTTCGTGGGCAGCCCGCTCTCGACCGGCTGGGCGTCGCTGATGCTCAGCTTGCCGCTCAGATGCAGCGGCGGACTAGGCACGTTGCGCTTCTGGAAAATCCGGTGATGGCGATCGAGCGTGGAAAACAGACCGGCGTGACGGTTGATGGTTTCGGAGGTGCCGAGCAGGAGTATGCCGCCCGGCGCCAAAGAATAGTGAAAGGCGGGAATGATCGCCGATTGCAGGTCGGCGTCCAGATAGATCAGCAGGTTCCGGCATGACAGCAGGTCGATCCGCGAAAACGGCGGATCGCGGGTCAGGCTGTGTGCCGAAAACGTGCAGAGCTCCCTGACCTGCTTGGCGGCCGTGTAACTGCCGTCGATGCCGCGGACGAAAAACCGGGACAGCCGCTCCGGCGACAAACCCTTCAGGAGCGTCGATGGGTAGCGGCCTGCGCGGGCCGTGGCGATCGCCGGTTCGTCGATATCGGTCGCGAAGATCTGTATTCTTGGTGCGTTGTCATTGAGGCCGTCCGCGTGCTCGCGCAGCAGGATGGCAAGAGAATACGCCTCCTCTCCGGTGGCACAGCCGGGGACCCAGATCCGGATCGTGTCATCGGCGTCCTTGCCGTCGAACAGACGCGGGACGACCATCCGGTCCAGCACCTCGAACGTCTGTTCATCCCGAAAAAAACTGGTCACGCCGATTAGCAGGTCGCGGAACAGCATGACCACTTCGCGCCGGTCGTGCTCCAGCCGCCCGACAAATTCGTCGACCGAGGTCAGGCCAAGCACCTGC
>DATAYA010000123.1:0-5848 GCA_036272815.1 Acetobacteraceae bacterium | reverse complement strand
CTGCTGCTGCTGGGCGGGCTGGCGGCGAAATCGGTGATGGGCAGCCCGCTCGGCATCGGCCGATTGCGCGGCCGCTGGGTGAGGCTGCCGATCGCCGGCCTCGCCGAGCCGGTGCCGACGCTGGCGACGTTTCACCCCGCCTACCTGCTGCGCAGCCCGGGTGCCAAGGCCGCCGCCTGGTCCGACCTGCTGCTGTTGCGCCGCGCCCTGGACGATGACGCCGAAGTGACTTGAGCCTGACATGGCTAAATGACTGGCGTGGCGGTCCGCCGTCTCACGTTTTGGACAATGCACGCGACGGTTGGTTGCCGCACGCCGCCTGAGGCCGTAGCGCCGCCGCCATGCGGGAGACGGAACCTCATCGTGCGCCGATGCCGGTGGCGCGCGCGCTGGTCGCGTGCGCGACGCTGCTGACAGGCGCGGCGTGGACGAATGGACCGGCGGAGGCCCACGCAACGGGTCCGCTGGAGCCGCAGGAGACCGCAATGGCGATCCCGCGCGTGCGGGCGCCGGGAGGTGGGCCGGTCGGGCTGCCGCAGCCGCTGCGGCCAAGCGAGGCCGCGCGCATCCGCCGCATCTACGCCCTGTTGGCGGCTGACCGGCTCGACGAGGCGGCGGCGCGGACGGCGGCGCTTGGCCCGTCCCTGCTGCGCGGCGACCTGATCGCCGCCCGCTATCTGCGCGACCCTCTGCGTGTCGCGACGCCGGCACTGGCGGCCTGGCTGCGGCGCTGGCCGGAGCTGCCGGCGGCACCCGCGATCCGCGCGGTCCTGGATGCCCGCACCGGCGTCCTGCCGGTGCCGCCCGCGCCGCCTGCGGCCGCGAACCCGTCGCCGCCGACGGCCGACGCGCCGCCACCGCTCCGGCTGCCGCCGCTGATTGCGCGCGAGGTCTCCGACCGGGTCGATGCCGGCGCGTTCGACACCGCGCTGCGGCTGATCGCGAGCGCGCGCGGGCTCGACCCGCTTGCCGCCGCCACACTTCGCACCGAGGTCGCGCACGGGCTGTTCCGGGCCGGCCATCCGCTGCGGGCACTCACGGTGGCGCAAGGCGTGCTCGCGGGCCCGGGGGCGGCGATCGGCGAGGCCGGCTACGTCGGCGGCCTGGCGGCGTGGCAGCTCAGCCGGTCGAGCGCGGCCGGGCGGCTGTTCGCGCAGGCGATGTTCGCGCAGGCGTGGCGCGCGCGCTATCTCGCGCCCGACCGGCGCAGCGCGGTTGCCTTCTGGGCCGCGCGGTCGGCGCCGAGCGAAGCCGAGGCGCGGCGGTGGTTGCGCCGCGCCGCGACCGCATCCGGCGCCTTCTATGCGTTGCTCGCGCGGCAACGGCTGCTGGAGACACTCGGCCTCGACCGGGCGATGCTGGGCGAGGCCGACGCCGAGGCGGTGGACGCGACGCCGGAGGGGCAGCGCGCCTTCGCGTTCCTGCAAGTGGGCCAGGATGCGGCGGCGGCGGCGGAGCTGCTGCGTCTCTGGCCGCGCGCCGGCGGCGATCCGGCGCTGCGGCGGGCGATCCTGCTGGTGGCGCACGCGGCGGCGTTGCCGGACCTCGCCGCGACGCTGGCCTCGGACTGGGTGCAGCACATAGCACCGGCCTCGGAGCCGCCGCCGAGCCCCCCGCCGCTGGAGCCGAACGGCGGCTTCGTGTTGAGCCCGGCACTGGTGTACGCCGTCGCGCGGGTCGAGTCCGGTTTCGACGCGGGTGCCACCTCGTCGCAGGGCGCGCGCGGGATGATGCAGCTCATGCCGTCGACCGCCGCCTATGTCGGTGGGCCGGCGGCGGCGAGCCGGATCGGGAATACCGGCGAGAACCTCGCGATCGGGCAGCGCTACATGCTCTATCTCTCGCGCGCCGTGGACCACGACCTGCTGCGGATGCTCGCCAGCTACAATGCCGGGCCGGGCGGTGCTGCGAAATGGATGGGCACGATCGACGACGGCGGCGACCCGCTGCTGTTCATCGAGCTGATCCCGATCGACGAGACCCGCCACTACGTGCGGGATGCACTCGCTTTCGCCTGGGCCTATGCGGCACATCTTCACGTCGCCTCGCCCGGTCTCGCGGCCCTTGCGGCCGGACGCTGGCCGCGGCTTGATGGGGGCTTCCAGGTGCCGCTGCATTGAGGAGCCGGGCATGGCCCGCATCGATGAGACCCGACCCTTCGTCCCCGTCGCGATCGCGGTGATGACGGTGTCCGACACGCGCGACGCGAGCAACGACACATCCGGAGACACGCTCGCGGCCCGCGTCACGGAGGCTGGCCACACGGTCGCTGCGCGCGCGATCGTGCGCGACGATGCGGACGCGATCGAGGCGGTGCTGCGGCGCTGGGTCGCCGACCCGGCGATCGACGTCGCGATCACGACCGGCGGCACCGGCATCACCGGCCGCGACGTGACGCCGGAGGCGTTCGGGCGCGTGCTGGACAAGACGATCGAGGGTTTTGGCGAGCTGTTCCGGATGCTCAGCTACCAGAAGATCGGCACGTCCACGATGCAGTCGCGGGCGATCGGCGGGGTTGCCGGCGGCACTTATCTTTTCGCGCTGCCGGGCAGCACGGGTGCTGTGAAGGATGCGTGGGACGATATTCTACTCTGGCAGCTCGACATCCGGCACCGGCCCTGCAATCTCGTGGAGTTGATGCCGCGGTTGCAGGAGCATGTGCGCGGAGCGGCCGTCCGATAGGGACACGGTTGCATGGATGCTGCGACGCTCAGTGCCTATGATCGCGATGCGAAAGATTTCGCGGGCGAGTGGGAGGGGCAGCCGCCGCCGTCGGACCTGCACGCCGTGGTCGATCTGTTCTTCATCCCCGGCCCGACGGCGGATATCGGGTGCGGCAGTGGCCGCGATGCGGCCTGGCTGAACGACCGCGGCTTTCCGACGAAGGGTTTCGACGCGTCAGAAGGACTCCTAGCCGAGGCGCGGCGGAGGCATCCGCAGATCCAATTCAGCACGGCCACCCTTCCCGGCCTCGATGGCATTGCAGAACGCAGCTTTGCCAACGTTCTCTGCGAGACCGTCATCATGCATCTCGAGCCCGAAGCGATCGCGCCGGCCATCGCGAGGCTCCTGGCCATCCTTATCCCCGGCGGCATCCTTTATCTGAGCTGGCGGGTGACCGAAGGCGCGGACCGACGGGACGAGCACGGGCGCCTCTATGCGGCCTTCGATCCGCAACGGGTGCTGCGGGCCCTGACAGCAACTCAGGTGGTGCTGGACGAACAAGTCGGCAGCGTCTCGTCAGGCAAGCGGATCAGGCGCATTGTCGCACGAAAGGCCGGCGAATAGGCCCCCGCGCGTTAGTTGGGACCCGACATAACCCCGCCGCGCGCGGATGAACATTCCCAAGGCGGGCGCTCAGATCTTCCGCACGACGTAGATCTCCGCCAGCGCCGCCGCGATGCCGGCCGCGTGCTCGCGGTCGCGCGCCTCGACCATCACCTCGAGTTCCGCCGCCTGCACGCTCGGGGCTGCGAACAGGCGCTGGTGCGAGACCTCGATGATGTTGCCGCCAGAGGCGCCGATCCGGCCGGCGATGTCGGCGAGCACGCCCGGTCGGTCGGGGATCTGCATGTGCAGCCGCAGCAGCCGCCCGTCGCGCAGCAGGCCGCGCAGCAGCACGTTGGCGAGGATGCGGCTGTCGATGTTGCCGCCGCAGACGACGGTGCCGACGCGCTTGCCGGCGAAGCGGTCGCGATGCGCGAGCAGGGCCGCGACCCCCACCGCGCCCGCACCCTCGGCGACCTGCTTCGCACCTTCGGCGAGCAGCGAGATCGCATCCTCGACGACGCGCTCGGGGACGACGAGAACGTCGCGCACATGGCCGCGGATCGTCGCGAGAGGATGCGCGCCGATCTCGCGCACCGCGATGCCCTCCGCGATGGTGGGACCGCCGGCGGGCGCCGGATGACCGGCCAGGTGATGCGCGAGCGAGGCGTAGGCCGCGACCTCGACGCCGATGATCTCGGTGCGCGGCGAGAGTGCCCCCACCGCGACCGCGCAGCCGGCGATCATGCCGCCGCCGCCGACCGGGACCAGCAGCGCATCGAGCGCGGGCGCATCTTCGATCATCTCGAGCGCCAGCGTGCCCTGCCCTGCCATCACCGCCCGATCGTCGTAGGGATGGACATTGACCAGCCCACGCTCGGACGCGAGCGCCTCGGCCCGCGACGCGGCCTCGGCCAGCGTCTCGCCGTGCAGCACGATTTCGGCACCCCATGCGGCGGTGCGCGAGACTTTCGAGAGCGGCGTCGTGCACGGCATCACGATCACGGCCGCGATCCCGGCGAGTTGCGCGTGTCGCGCCACCGCCTGCGCGTGATTGCCGGCCGACATCGCGATCACGCCACGGGCGCGCTCGGTCTTGGTCAGCAGGGCAAGCTTGTTGGCGGCACCACGCTCCTTGAATGAGCCGATTGCCTGGAGGTTTTCGAGCTTGAGATGAACCTCCGCGCCGGTCGCGCGCGAGATCGCGTCCGATGGCAGCGTCGGCGTGTGCAGCACCCGGCCGGCGATCCGGCCGGCCGCCGCGTGCAGGTCGGCCAGCTCGATCATGCGCGCCCGATCATGCGCCGCCGATCATGCCCCGCTGATCATGCGAGGTTCAGGCGCCGAACCGGACGCCCAGGATCTCGTAGGTCTTGTCGCCGCCCGGCGCCGGGACCGAGACGGTATCGCCGGCCTTCTTGCCGATCAGCGCCTTGGCGAGCGGCGAGGAGACCGAGAGACGGCCCTGCTTGATATCGGCCTCGTGCTGGCCGACGATCTGATAGGTGGCCTCGCGATCGTTCTCCTCGTCCACCAGGCGGACATGGGCGCCGAACTTCACGTTGTCGCCGGACAGCGTGGCGGGGTCGATCACCTCTGCGGAGGAGACGATCTCCTCCAGCTCCGCAATGCGGCCCTCGATGAAGGACTGCCGTTCGCGGGCCGCGTGGTATTCGGCGTTCTCGCTGAGGTCGCCGTGCGTGCGCGCCTCGGCGATGGCGCGGATGACGGCCGGCCGCTCGGTGCTCCGGAGCTGGCGGAGTTCATCCTCCAGCCGCTGCAGACCGGGGCCGGTCATGGGGAATTTCGGCAACGTCGCGACCCTCGAAGCTCGGGTGACAGAGAGAGACTGCGGTGACAAAGACAACACCGCCGCGGCCGGGACGCCCAGCCGCGACGGGGACTGTTCAGTACGATCCCCGAAAATACGCCTGCAAGGGCGCGACTTCAAGGGCATCCGCCCGCAGCGCGCCGATCGCGTGGACCGCCGCACGCGCGCCGGCCATCGTGGTGAAATGCGGCACGCCGTGGGTGAGCGCGCTGCGGCGGATGTCGAAACTGTCGGCGACCGATTGTGCCCCCGACGCGGTGTTGACCACCAGTTGCACCTCGCCTGAGCGGATCGCGTCGACACAGTGCGGCCGGCCCTCCAGGACCTTGTTGACGTGGCGCACGGCGAGGCCCGCCGCCGCGATCCGGGCGGCGGTGCCGGAGGTCGCGACCACGGCAAAGCCCATCTCGACCAGCTCGCGCGCCAGCGGCACGAGGTGGCGCTTGTCGGCGTCCTTGACCGACAGGAACGCCGTTCCGCCCTCCGGCAGCCGCACCCCGGCGCCGAGCTGCGCCTTGGCGAAGGCACGCTCGAAGCTGCCGTCGAGGCCCATCACCTCGCCGGTCGATTTCATCTCCGGGCCAAGGATGGTGTCGACATTGGGGAAGCGGGCAAACGGAAACACCGCCTCCTTCACCGCGACGTGCGCTGCGATCGGCTCGCCGTCGAGACGGAACTCGGAGAGCTTTGCACCCGCCATCACGCGCGCACCGATCTTGGCAATCGGGACGCCGGTCGCCTTGGCGACGA
>DATAYA010000122.1:0-7102 GCA_036272815.1 Acetobacteraceae bacterium | reverse complement strand
ATCTCGCGGCCGAGGGCGTGCCCGTCGAGAGCCGCGTCGTGCAGGCCTTCGGCGGGACCAGCCTCTATTTCCGCGACCCGGACGGCCACTCGATCGAGGTCGCGACCCCCGGCCTGTGGCGGACCTGGTGATATCGCGGGCGGCGGGCGGAAAAATCGGGTAGAAGCGAACAACGCCGCCAGGGAGAACTGTTCGCCATGCCGGGCCCGATCGCGGACATCACCGCCTTCTTCGAGCCGGTGACCAGCACCGTGACCTATCTTGTCGCCGACCCCGCGACCGGACAGGCGGCGGTGATCGACAGCGTCCTCGATTTCGACGCCGCCTCCGGCCACACCGCGACCGGCTCCGTCGAGCGCGTGGCGGATGCGGTCACCGAGCGCGGCCTGACGGTCGCCTGGCTGCTGGAGACCCATGTCCACGCCGACCACCTCTCCGCCGCCCCCTGGCTGCGGGCGCGGCTCGGCGGGCGCATCGGCATCGGCGAGCGCATCCGTGACGTGCAGGCCCGCTTCGGCACGCTGTTCAACGCCGAACCGACCTTCGGCCGCGACGGGCGGCAGTTCGACCATCTGTTTGCCGACGGCGAGGACTTCGCCATCGGCGGCCTCGCCGCGCGCGCGATCGCCACCCCCGGCCACACCTCGGCCGACGTCACCTATCTGATCGGCGATGCGGCCTTCGTCGGCGACACGCTGTTCATGCCCGATTACGGCACCGCGCGGGCGGATTTCCCCGGCGGCGACGCGCGCGCGCTGTACCACTCGATCCGCCGCATCCTGGCGCTGCCGCCGCAGACCCGCATCTTCACCTGCCACGACTATTGCGCCCCCGGCCGCGACCGCCATGCCTGGGAGAGCACCGTCGCCGAGCAGCGCGCGGCCAACGTCCATGTCCATGACGGGGTCGGGGAAGAGGAATTCGTCGCGTTGCGCACCGCGCGGGATGCCAAGCTCGACATGCCGAAGCTGCTGATCCCGGCGGTGCAGGTGAACATGCGCGCGGGCGAGCTGCCGCCGGCGGAGGAGAACGGCGTCCGCTACCTGAAAATCCCCGTCAACACGCTCTGAAAGGCCCTTCGATGCCGGTCGTCCTGCACGGTCCCGACTACAGCACCTATGCCCGCACCGCCCGCCTGGCACTGGAGGAGAAGGGCGTCGGCTACGAGTTGCGCGAGGTCGATATCCTGACCGGCGCCAACCAGAGCCCGGAGCACCGCGCCCGGCAGCCCTGGGGCAAGGTGCCGGCCTTCGAGCATGACGGGTTCATGCTGTTCGAGACGATGGCGATCACCCGCTATGTCGACGAGGCCTTCCCCGGACCGGGGCTGCAGCCCGAGGACGCGCGGGCGCGGGCGCGGATGATGCAGATCTGCGGCATCGTCGACAGCTACGGCTACCCCGCGATGATCGGCAAGGTCTTCTGGCAGGCGGCGGTGGTGCCGATGCAGGGCGGCACGCCGGACGCTGCCGTGCTCGCGGAGGGCGCGCCGCAGGCGGACGCGGCACTCGACGTGCTGTCGGACCTCATGGGACCGGAGGGCGGCCTGCTCTGCGGGAAGACGATCAGCCTGGCGGACATCCATCTGCTGCCGGTGATCGAATACTACGCGATGACCGATCCGGGCCGCGCGGCGCTGGCCGCCCGCCCGCGCATCGCCGGCTGGCTCGCGCGCATGGGCGAGCGCCCGAGCGTCGCGAAGACGCGGCCCAGTCTGGGGTAGAGGGCGGCGTGGCCGGGCTTGCCCCGGCCATCGACGTCTTCCTCGTCGCCGGACCGAAGCAAGTCGTGGATCCTCGGCCTTCGCCGAGGATGACGGGAGCCGTCGCCGAGGATGACGGGAGAGTGCTCCTCGGCCGTCGCCGAGGATGACGGGACAGTGCTGCGGATGACGGGCGGGAATGGCCTCAGCCGCGGATGCGGGCGACCGTCTCGGTGGTGGAGTGCCCCGGCAGCAGGTCGGCGAGCAGCACCCGGCCGCCCCAGTCGCGCACCAGGTCGGCGCCGACCACGCCCTCGATGCGGTAATCGGCCCCCTTCACCAGCAGATCGGGGCGGAGTGCCCGGATCAGCGCCTCGGGCGTGTCCTCGTCGAACAGGACGACCAGATCGACCATCCCGAGGCTGGCCAGCACGGCGGCGCGCGATGCCTCGCTCTGCACCGGCCGGCCGGCGCCCTTGAGCCGTGCGATGCTGGCATCGGAGTTGACGCCCACCACCAGCCGGTCGCAGGCGGCCCGGGCCTGCTCCAGCAGCGAGACGTGGCCGGGATGCAGCAGGTCGAAGCAGCCGTTGGTGAAGCCGGTGCGCCAGCCGCGGCGGCGCCAGCGCTCGACGTGATCGGCGGCGGCCTCGCGGGTGGCGAGCTTGCGCGGGGTGCCATCGGCGGGAGCCAAGGTCGCCGAGAGATCGGCGGCGGTGACGATGGCGGTGCCGACCTTGCCGACCGCGACGCCGGCCGCGAGGTTGGCGAGGCAGGACGCGACCGGCAGACCGAGGCCGACCGCGAGGCCGGCCGCGAGCGTCGCGACGGCGGTGTCCTTGGCGCCGGAGATGTCATAGACCTCCGCCGCCTCGGCCGGGAAATGGTGCGCGCCCGCATCGTCCAGCAGGGTCATCCCCTCCTCGCCACGGGTCGCCAGCACCGCGCCGAAGCCGTGCGCGTCCCGCAGCGCCGCGGCGGCGGCGATCAGGCCGGCCTCGGTCGAGACGTCGCGTCCGGTCGCGGCCTGCAAGGTGCGGCGGTTCGGGGTCACGACGTCGGCCCCGGCAAAAGCCGAGAGGTCGGTGCCGTGCGGATCGACGATCACCCGCCGGCCGGCCGCGCGGGCGGCCGCGATCAGCCGCGCCGCCAGGTCGCCCGAGATCACCCCCTTGGCATAGTCGGAGATGACGATCGCCGAGGTCGCGGCCAGCGCGTCGCCGGCGATGCGCAGCAGCCGCTCGGCGAGGCGGGCCTGGATCGGCGTACGCACCTCCTGATCGGCGCGCAGCAATTGCTGGCCGAGGGCGATGTAGCGGGTCTTGACGGTGGTGGGCCGGCCGCCCTCGACCAGCAGCCAGGGCTCGATGTTGGACTGGCCGCCGATCAGGCCGGTGAGGTCGGAGCCCGCCTGGTCGTCGCCCACCACCGAGACGAAGGCGACGGCGGCGCCGAGGGCGGTGAGGTTGCGCATCACGTTGCCGGCGCCGCCGGGCATCGTGACCTCGCGCTCGACGGCGACGATCGGGATCGGCGCCTCCGGGCTGATGCGCTGGACGAAGCCGTAGAGATAGCGGTCGAGCATGGCGTCGCCGACCACGAGGACGCGGGCGCGGGCGAGCGCCGGGATGGCGGCGATCAGCGTGTCGCGGTCCAGCGCCGCCTCGCCGCCGCCGGCGCGGAATCCTGGATGGACTGTCATGCAGGGTTCATGCGAGGCACGGGCCGGTGCCTACGCCGTCGCGCCGGGGGTGGCAAGCGCCACGCCGGCCACGCGGCTGGCCGGGAGCGCCGGGTCAGCCGTGCGGCTGGCCGGGAGCGCCGGCCGGGGCCGCCGATGCGGGCTTCCGGCGAGTGCCAGCAGGTTGGCGGCGACCGGCTCGGCGGCGCCATCGGCCGAGGCGACGGTGAGCGGGGCGCGGGGACCATCCGTTCCGGCGAGGCGCCGGTAGCGGACGCCCGGCAGCCTTATGCTGCGCATCGAGGCCGGCACCAGCGAGACGCCGACGCCGGCCGCGACAAGGCTGATATTGGTCAGCATCCGGCCGACCTCGGCGGCGACCTCCGGCTCGAAGCCGGCGGCGCGGCAGGCCTGCAGCACGTCCTGGTACATGCCGGGCGCGTCGGGCCGGCGGGTCAACACGAAGCGTTCGTGACGGAGCGCTGCGAGGGCGATGCCGCCCGGATGCGGCCGCGCGAGCGGATGGAAGGCGGGCAGCACGACCATCAGCGGCTCCGAGGCAAGCTCGCGGAAGACGATGCCCGGCGGCCGGGCGACCGGGGCGCGCAGGAAGGCGACGGCGATCGTCCGCCGCTCCAGCGCCTCGGTCAGCTCGGCGGCGTTGGCCTCCCGGATCGTCAGGACCACGCCCGGGTAGCGCTGCGAGAAACGGCGCAGGATGCCGCCGATCAGCGGATGCAGCACCGCCGAGGTGGTGACGCCGATCGCAATGGCGCCCTCGGCGCCGCGCGCGGCATCGACGGCGCGCCGCCTCGCCCGCTCCGCCCCGGCCAGCACCGGCTGCGCCTCGCGCAGGAACGCCTCCCCGGCGGCGGTGAGCGCCACCCCGCGCGGCAGGCGGGTGAACAGCTTCGCCCCGAGATCGGCCTCCAGCGCCCTTATCTGCTGCGACAGCGGCGGCTGGGCGATGCCGAGCCGGGCGGCCGCGCGGGTGATGTGGCCTTCCTCGGCGACCGCGACGAAGTAGCGGAGGTGGCGCAGCTCCATGCCCCATCGCATATCGCAAACGTATGGCAGATGGCAATCCAAGATATTTTACGTGCCGTCGGCGTCCCCGCTATCCTCCCCGCACAGGCCGGCAAGGCCGCGCCGCCGGGGGAGGATCGGACACATGGCTTCGGGTCATCTGCGTCTGTCGGCCGGACTGGCCGTCGCAGCCCTCGTGGCAGCGCATGCCGGCCGGGCGCAGGCGGACGCCGCTCCGGTCTCGATCCTGTTCGTCGGCAACAGCTTCACCCACGGCCGCTACGCCCCGGCGCTCAACTACAACGCCGGTCCCGGCGACGCGCCGGGCAATGCGCAGGTGCACGACCTGCTCTGTCCGAGCGCGCCGTGTTCGGGCGTCGAAGGCGTCGCCCCCGTCACCCCGGGCCAGAACCCGCCGCCCGGCAGCACGCTGGCGCAGCAGCTCGGCTACCTGAGCAGCAACCCTGCGGCGCAATACACCGAGGTCGGGCCGTTCGGCGGCGTCGCCGGCATCTTCCTGCAATTCACCAAGGAGGCCGGGCTCGACTACAACGTCTCCCTGGTCGCGGTCAGCAGTGCGACGCTGACCGGCTATCTCCACAACACCGGCAACGAGGCCGGCGACCTGCCGCTCATCACCAATCCCGCCTACAGCCACGTCGTGTTGCAGGACCAGAGCTTCCAGCCGCTGCCGAGCACAATCACCGTCGCCGGCCAGTCCGTGCCGACGCGCGGCAACCCGGCCTCGTTCCAGAGCGGGGTCAACGGGCTGGTCAATGCCATCGACGCGGCCGACCGCGCAGCCGGCAAGCCGAATGCCGCGGTGACGCTCGACGAGACGCAGCCGCTGGCCTCCTACGGCTACACCAGCAGCAATCCCGCGAAGCCGATCTATGGCAGCAGCACGGTCGCGGCGCAGGGCGGCAACAAGGCGTATGCGCCCTATGTCGGCGATCCCAATCCGATCGCGGCGATGGCGTCGGATCTGCACGACGCCTATGTCGGCGAGGCGGCGGCCTATGACGCGGCGAACCCGGCCGGCAGCCATCTCGACGTGGCGCTCGCCGGCGATGCCTGGGTGACCGCGATCAATTCGGGATTTGCCCAGCAGAACCCGTTCCTCGCCACCGAGGCCACGCCGGTCGACCTCTGGGACAGCAATCCGCTCGATGCCTGCTGCACCACGCCGATCGGCTATCACCCGAGCCAGTACGGCGCCTATCTCGACGCGCTGACGCTGTTCGGCCAGATCACCGGGATCGACCCGACGACGCTGGCCGCGGAGTTCGACGCCGGCAGCCCGGGCTACGCGGACTCGGCTGCCAACGCGCTCGGCATTTCGCCTGCCATCGCGAAGGAGCTTGCGGATGCCGCCGCGGCGACGGTTGCGGCCGGCAACCCGACGACGATCCCCTCCCCGGTGCCGGAGCCGGCGACGTTCGGCCTGCTCGGCTTCGGCGTCGCGGCGACCGCGCTCGCGCGGCGACGGGCGCGCGGCCATGAAGAGTGCCTGCCATAGCGCTTCCTCCGCCTCTCGCGTCAGGGTAGCGTCATTACCGTCCGGGACCAAACACCCTCGTGAGATGAAGCAGTCGCGCGCGGTGCCCATCTCACGAAGTGCGGGAGCATGGCGTTCCTCTCCTCGTGCTGTTGAGCGACGGCCGGTCGGCCGCCAGGAGTACCCTTTTGACGCGTTTCGCGAACAGTAATCGCGTATCGCATCTGCAGCGCGCAGTTCAAGACAGCGGGGTGACTGCTGCGCGGCGGTTACAGACGGCTTGGGCAGCGACGCGGTCACCGCTGGCTTTCGGGATTCGTTTATGGGTCTCGGTCTGTCTCTCGCTTTATGTCGCGTTCTGGCTTGAGCTCGACAATCCGTATTGGGCGGGAACGACAGCGGCTCTGGTTTGTCAGCCCCATCTTGGTGCCTCGTTGCGCAAGGGCTGGTATCGGATGATCGGCACGGTCGTGGGCGGAATAGCCATCGTGGTGCTGACCGCCTGTTTCCCGCAGGACCGCGTCGGCTTTCTCTTGGGCCTGGCTTTGTGGGGCGCGGCGTGCGTCCTTGTCGCCACGATACTGCGCAATTTCCTCGCCCTTGCGGCGCAGCTCGCCGGGGTTACGGCAGCAATTATCGCGGCCAACGAGCTAGGAGCGACCGGAGGCGTGAACGGCGAAGCTTTTACGTTGACGATAATCCGCTGCACCGAGATCTGCATTGGCATTGTCTGCGCCGGTATCGTCCTCGCGGGAACCGATTTGGGCAGGTCAGATCGCCGGCTGGCGACCCAGATCGCATCCATCGCGACCGAGATCATAAGTCGGTTCGCCGGCGCCTTGGCACTGGCTGAGCCTGAACTTTTGCACACGCAGCCGATACGACAAGAGCTGATCCGGCGTGTCATCGAACTCGATTCGACCATCGAAGAGGCGATCGGAGAATCGTCCCAGTTACGTCAAAATTCGCCCGTATTACGGGCAGCGATGGACGGGTTGCTCAAGGCGCTGGCCGGCTGGCGCATCGTTGCGGTTCACTTTGCCCATGTACCGCATGACCAAGCTCAACAACTGGTGGCGATCGTGTCGCAAGCCGTACCGAACGAGCTGAGGCCTGGGTTGGCGAGTGCAAACCCGGTGGGATGGCTCACAAACCCCGTCGGTCTTCGTCGTCTCTATGACCAAGGTGTCGCAGC
>DATAYA010000121.1:0-3696 GCA_036272815.1 Acetobacteraceae bacterium | reverse complement strand
CGACGGCGCCCATCAGGCGATCAACATCCTGGCGATGGCGGCGAGCTACGACCCCGATCCGACGCAGTTCCTTGGCATGCGGCTGCCGGTCACGCTCGACACCTGCGAGGTGATCGGGGAGCGCTGGGCAAATTGGCTCCGGCATGACCCGGTCGTCGCGGTCGAGACGCTGGGCGAGAATCTGCGCGGTCTGAAAGCGCTTTACATCGACTGCGGCGAGAGGGATCAGTTCAATCTGCTCTACGGCGCGCGGCGGTTCGTCCGCCGCCTCGGCGCACTCGGCATCGCGCACCGCTACGAGGAATTCCCCGACAACCACACGGGCGTCGATTACCGCATGGACGAAAGCCTGCCTTTCCTGGCCCGTGGGCTCGCCGGCTGAGCGCCGGCGGCGGCATAGGATGGCAGGCGCGATACTTCAGGCTTGAAATAGATTGGCGGAGCCGTAGCCTCCGCTGCGGATCAGCGAGTTTCGGAAAGATGCCAAAGGGGCTGCATCGCATGGGCCAGGGGCACGGGCCAGGGGCACGGGCCAGGGGCACGGGCCAGGGGCGCTGCCCCTGCACCCCGCCAAGGACAGTCGTCCTTGAACCTGTTCGAAAGGGGGGCGGCGCCCCTGACCTTGCTGCGATGACACCCGACACCTTCGCCCGCGACAACCTGCCTCCGCGGGAGCAATGGCCCGACCTGCTCGAAGCCGGCCTCGGCTACCCCGCGCGGCTGAACGCCACCGCCGAACTGCTGGACCGGCACACGGATCGCAGCCGGCGCTGCCTGCTCTCGCCGGACACCTCGTGGAGCTATGTCGAGACGGCGGAGCGGGTTGAGCGCATCGCCTCGGTCCTGACCCGCCGGCTCGGGATGATCCCGGGCAACCGGGTGCTGCTGCGGGCGCCCAACTCGCCGCTGCTGGCGGCGGCGATCCTGGCGGTGATCCGGGCCGGCGGCATCGCGGTGCCGACAATGTCGATGCTGCGCGCGGGCGAGTTGCGCAAGATCATCGACAAGGCACGGATCGGGCTGGCGCTGTGCGACCACCGGCTGACCGGCGCGCTGGCGGATTTTTCCGACGTACGAACCGTCGCGATGGGCAGCGACGGGGCGGACGATCTGACGGCGATGATGGCGCAGGCCCCCCTGCCCTGCCCGGCCGCCGACACCGCGGCCGACGACGTGTGCCTGATCGCGTTCACGTCTGGGACCACCGGCGAGCCGAAGGGCACGATGCATTTCCATCGCGACCTGCTCGCGGTCTGCGACACGTATGGCGCGCATGTGCTGCGGCCACGGCCGGACGACCTGTTCGTGGGCAGCCCGCCGCTCGCCTTCACCTTCGGGCTCGGCGGACTGCTGCTGTTCCCGCTGCGGGTCGGGGCGGCGACGCTGCTGCTGGAGCAGGCGTCGCCCGAACACCTGCTGGCGGCGTTCCGAACGCAGCGGCCGAGCGTCTGCTTCACCGCGCCGACGGCGTTCCGCGCCATGCTCGGCCAGATGCAGCCGGGCGATGTCGATGCGCTGCGCGCGTGCGTCTCGGCCGGCGAGGCGCTGCCGAAATCGGTATGGGAGGCGTGGCACGCGCGCACCGGCATCCGCATCCTCGATGGGATCGGCTCGACCGAGATGCTGCACATCTTCATCGGCAGCCCGGAGGAGGCGATCCGGCCGGGGGCGACGGGGCTGCCGGTGCCGGGCTACGAGGCGAAGCTGATCGACGGCGAGGGGCGGACCCTGCCGCGCGGGTCGGAGGGGCGCCTCGCGGTGCGCGGCCCCACGGGATGCCGGTATCTCGCCGATGCGCGGCAGACGGTCTATGTCGAGGCCGGCTGGAACGTCACCGGCGACACGTATTTCCAGGACGGGGACGGGTATTTCTGGTTCCGCGCGCGCTCCGACGACATGATCGTCTCGTCCGGATACAACATCGCCGGCCCCGAGGTGGAAGCAGCCCTGCTCGGGCACGCCTCGGTCGCGGAATGCGCGGTGGTGGCCGCGCCCGATGCGGCTCGCGGGCATGTGCCGCGGGCCTTCGTGGTGCCGCGGCCGGGGATCACGGGATCGGACGCGCTGGCGCACGCGTTGCAGGAGCATGTCAAGGCGGAGATCGCGCCGTACAAATATCCGCGGGTGGTGAGCTTCGTCGAGCGGCTGCCGCGCACGGAATCGGGCAAGCTGCAACGGTTCGCGCTGCGGGCGCAGGCCGAGGAGGAGGCAGGATTGCCGGGCGCCCCTGGTTGACGGCAGGTCGGGCCGAGCTTCAGGACGGGCCGGGCTTGCGGAGATGCGAGCGCGCGGCCAAGCCTACGCCCGCGACGTGGTGCCTGCGATCGGCGCGGCGTAGCCGGCCTGGTCCCTCGCCGGCAGCCGGACTGGCGGCGACAGCATCGGCACCAGCATGGCTTCCGCCGGTGGCGTACGCCGCAGATTCCGGGCCGCCAACATGCCGAACAAATTCGAGCGCCATGTCGGCCGGCGTGCCGGATCGGCCGCCATCCAGTCGAGCAGCATGGCATCCGCCCAGTTCGGGAGAGCGCCGAAGCCACCCTCCGGCTCTGCGCGGTAGATGATGTCCTGGATCGCGGCAACTTCCATCCGGCCGCGGGCCTGACGCACCCGGCGCCGCAGATGCCGCACCGCATCCGCCGGGCGGAACACCCGTTGCGGCCGTGTCCGCCACGTCGCCTCCGGGCTCGACACCACGCGTGCGGACTGCCAGGGCGTCGTGGCGCCGAGATCATGGACCGCCATCGAATTGATGAGGCCATCCCCTCGATACAGGCCGACCGGCAGCCGCCAGCCGGTTTGCGTCAGCCGGTCAAGGAAACGAGAACTGAGGGCGAACAGCGATCCGTGCAGGCCGCCGTCGCGAAGCATCGCCTCGCGCAGCACCGGTGCGCTGCGGCCGGAGGATGGCAAGGCCGCGGCTGCGTTCGCGCCCGGCGCCTCGGCCAGTGCCCGCGCGAGCGCGGAGAACGAGTGCGGGGCGACCGCGGCATAGGCGTCGACGAAGAAATAGGTCCCCGCCGGCGGACGCAGCCGATGCACGAACTGGTTCCATGCGTTCGACTTGTCGGCGTGGGCGATCGTGTAGATGTCGACCCCAGGCGCGCCGCGCCCGGTTGCTGCCGCGATTTGGGCGGATCGGTCGGTGCAGCCGTTCAGCATCACCGCGACGTGGAAGGACCGGCCGCCTGCCGCCGCGAGCACCGATGTCAGGCAGTCGCCGATGGTGGCCGCCTCGTTGCGCCCGTATATCGAGATGCTCCAGTCCACCGCCCCTGTCATGCCCGAGGACTTTCTCCGTGGCGCGACCCGCGTGCGTGTGCATGTTCGTGTGCGTGGATGTACGACGCTCGGGCTTCAACCAGAAGGCAAATCATGCAAATAATCCCGTAATAATTGTGGGCACATGGCGACGGTCTCGACCGTACTGAATGCGTTATGCGCGTGGCAAGTAAAGTGATTGCTAACGTCGGCACAGCTTTTTGTACACCGCGAGATAGAACTTGTCTGCGGCGGCCGGCCGGGTTGTGACGATCTGCTCCGCCGTCGGACCTATCGCGCCGGCACTATCGCGTCGTTACTATGTCGCGCCGGTACAATAGCGGTTGGGGACGAAGCGGACCGGGTGCTGCGGCTGCGGGCGAAGTGAGGAGAAAGAAGCGGGCCTCCTGTCGCTCGCCGGCCGGCGGGTCAAGG
>DATAYA010000120.1:0-2273 GCA_036272815.1 Acetobacteraceae bacterium | reverse complement strand
AGCCGCGACGCCGCCCGATGGCGACCGATCAGCGGCAGCAGCGCCTGCATTGGCGGGCCTTCCTCCTCGCCGGTGAGGGCGAGGCGCAGCGGATGGAACAGCGCCCGCCCGCGCCGGCCGGTCGCCTCGCGCAATGTCCCGGTCCAGCGCGACCAGACGTCGGCCTCCCACGGCTCCGGCGGCAGCGACGCGGCAGCTTCTTGGAGGAACCCGGCCTCGTCCGGCTGCGGCGGCGGCACGATCGTGCCGGCGACCACCTCCCACCAGTCGCGCGCCTCCGAGAGCAGGTCGAGATTGCCGCGCACCGCAGTCCAGAACTCGGGCGTGGCCGTCGTCGGCAGCCGCTCGCGCACAGCGTCGAAATCGAGCGCCTGCAGCACCCGGCGGTTCAGCGCCAGGAGCTGTCCGCCATCGAACCGCGGCGGCGCGTGCGACACGCGACGGAGGTCGAATGTCGCCGCGAGCGCGGGCAGGGGCAGCGGCACCGGGTCTTCGGACGTGCCGAGCCGGGCGAGATAGGCGGCCAGCGCCGTGGGCTCGATCCCATCCTGCCGCAATGCGCGCAGCGAGGCGGCATCGAGGCGCTTGGAGAGCTTCCCGCCGGCCTCGCCCACCAGCAGCGGCAGATGGCCGAGCCGCAGCGATGCCGGATCGCCGCCAAGCGCCGCATAGAGGTCGAGCTGCACCGCCGCGTTGGTGACATGGTCGTCGCCGCGCAGAATATGGGAGACGCCCGTCTCCAGGTCGTCTACCGCCGACGCAAAGCTGTAGGTGGGCATCCCGTCCGCCCGCACCACGACGGGATCGGAGACGGCGGAGAGCTTCACCTGCCGCGCGCCGAGCACGAGATCGTTCCAGACGATGCTGCCGGGCGAGAGCAGGAAGCGCCAGTAGGGCAGCTTGCCCGACGCCTCGGCAGCCGCCCGCTGCTCCGGGGTGAGCTTGAGCATGGCGCGGTCGTAGACCGGCGGCAGGCCGCGGCGGCGGCGCGCCTCGCGCTTGGACCGCAGTTCCTCCTCGGATTCGAAGCACGGATACAGCCGGCCCGCCGCGCGTAGCCGGTCGGCGGCTTCGGCGTAGCGGTCGAGGCGGTCGGATTGTCGAAAACTCTCGTCCCAGTCGAGGCCGAGCCAGCGCAGGTCCTGCGCGATCGCCGCCTCCAGCTCGGGGCGAGAGCGCTCGCGGTCGGTGTCGTCGATGCGCAGGAGGAACGCGCCGCCGTGCCGCCGGGCGAACAGCCAGTTGAGCAGGGCGGTGCGGGCGTTGCCGGCATGAAGGAGGCCGGTCGGGCTCGGGGCGAAACGGAGCTTCATGCGTCGTCTTCTCCGCCGCCGCCCGCGCGACGCGGATCGAGGGCGCGCCAGTCGCGCTCATGGGGCTCCGCACGGCGGTCGGCGAAGTCGTGCAGCTCGGCGGCGGAGCGCCAGCCCATATCGGCCGCATCGACCACCTCGGCGTCCTCGCCGAACGCGAACCACGCCTCCAGCACCTGCTTGCCGCTCATCGCCGGCACCCGGCAACGCTCGACGCTGTCGCGGACATAGGCGCGGGCGAAGGCGTTGGCCTGCATCAGCGTCGCGAAGCCACCGACTTCCTCGGTAACGTTGTCCTCGGAGGCGCCGGAGAGGTCGAGGATGCGGACCCGCCAGCCGCCCGGCGGGGTGGGCGGGTCGCTCATGGCGACGGAATCTTTGGCGCCCCCTCCCCTTGAGGGACGGGGGCGGGGGGAGGGGTGTCCAGGCTCGGATCTGCGGATTTGTCGCGTGAACGCTGAACCCGCAGCTTCGTGCGCCGCGCCCCCTCCTCCCCCCGACCCCCTCCCTCGAGGGGAGGGGGAGAAGAAGCGGCTCGTGCTATGCCCTCCAAAACTCCTTCAAGATTGCCCAGCACCTCGTTGTTCCAGAACCGGATCACCCCCATCCCGCGTGCCTCGAGGAATGCCGTGCGATCGGCATCGGCCGAGGGATCGGCATGTGTCTCCCCGTCAACCTCGATGACGAGCTTCGCCTCCGGGCAGTAGAAATCTACGACAAACGGCCCGATCGGCACCTGCCGCCGAAACTTCAGCCCACCGAGGCGCCGCGCCTGCAAGCCGCGCCACAGTGCCCGTTCCGCGGGCGTCGCCTCGCGCCGCATCGCCCGGGCATGTTCAACGCTCACCGCACCAGCCCCGTATATCCATTGGTGATCGGATAGCGCCGGTCGCGACCGAAGGCGCGGGCGGTGATCTTCACGCCGGGCGGGGCCTGGCGGCGCTTGTATTCAGCGCGGTC
>DATAYA010000119.1:0-4990 GCA_036272815.1 Acetobacteraceae bacterium | reverse complement strand
CGCGACGCTGATCGGCTTCGGCTATATCCTGGTGCTTGCGGCGTCCCCCGCGGTCGCGGTGCGCATCGGCGACAGCCGCGACATGCTGTTCCTCAAGCAGGTGGTGTTCCTCGCCGCCGCCGGGGTTGTCGTGGTCGCAGTCTCGCTGCTGACGCCGCGGCAGGTGCGCCGGCTGGCGATGGTAGGCTGCGCGCTGGCGCTGCTGCTGACCGTCGTGACGCTGGTGCATGGCGTCGAGATCAAGGGTGCCCGCCGCTGGATCGCGCTGCCCGGATCGGCGATCCAGCCGAGCGAGTTTCTCAAGCCCTGCTATGCCGTCGTCACCGCCTGGCTGCTCGCCGAAGGCAAGCGCACGCCGCGGTTCCCCGGCGCGGTGATCGCGGTCGCGTTCTATCTGCCGATCGCGCTGATGCTGAAGATGCAGCCCGATGTCGGGATGCTCGCGGTCATCACCGCGGTGCTGCTCGCACAGCTCTATCTCGGCGGCCTCAACCTCTTCTTCGTCGCGATCGGGTTCGGGCTGATGGTGGCCGGGCTGGTCGCGTCGTATTTCCTGTTCGCCCATGTGCAACTGCGCATGGACCAGTTTCTGCATCCCAATGCGACCGACGCCTATCAGGTCAAAACGGCACTGGAGGCGTTCGGCAATGGCGGGCTATTCGGCCGCGGCCCCGGCGAGGGGCGCATCAAGGACATCCTGCCCGACGCGCACGCCGATTTCGTCTATGCCGTCGCCGGCGAGGAGTTCGGCATGATCCTCTGCCTCATCATCCTCGCTGTGTTCGCCTTCATTGTTCTCCGTTGTCTGTTGCGGCTGCTGGCGGAGAATGATGTTTTCATCATCCTTGCCGCCTCCGGCCTGGTGACGAGCTTCGGGCTGCAGGCCTTCGTCAACATGGGCTCCACTCTGCACCTGATCCCGACCAAGGGGATGACGCTGCCCTTCATCTCCTATGGCGGTTCCTCGGTGCTGGCGATCGCGCTCACCATCGGGATGCTGCTCGCGCTGACACGCCGCCGGCATGGGAGCTTCGCATGAGAGGCCCCGCGGTGCGTCCGATCGTGCTCGCGGCCGGCGGCACGGGCGGGCATTTCTTCCCCGCCGAAGCGCTCGCGGCGGCCCTGCTCGCGCGCGGCCACCGGATCGCGCTGATGACCGACGCACGCTCGGCGGCGGCAACCAGCGAGACCTTTGGCGGCGCCGAACGCTTCGTGCTGCGCGGCGCCGGGCTCGCCGGGCGCGGCGCGCGGGCGGCGGGTGCCGCGGTCGCACTCGCGGTCGGCGTGGTCCAGGCGCGGCGCATCCTCGCGCGCCTCGACGCGGCGGCGGTTGTAGGCTTCGGCGGCTATCCGTCGGTCGCGCCCGCGCTGGCGGCGGCGAGCCTGCGCAGACGGCGACCGCCGATTGTACTGCACGAGCAGAATGCCGTGCTCGGCCGCGCCAACCGCTTTCTGTCCCGCCATGCCGACGCGCTGGCGCTCGGTTTTTCGGGAACGTTCGGCGTCCCGGCGAGCCGCGCCACCGTCGTGGTCGGCAACCCGGTGCGGCCGGCCATCGCGGCGCTGCGCGGTGTCGGCTATGCCCCGCCCGGCGAAGGGGTTCTGCATCTGCTGGTGCTCGGCGGCTCGCTCGGCGCGCGCATCCTCTCCGACACCGTGCCGGCGGCCGTCGCATTGCTGCCGCCGGCCGTGCGGGCGCGGCTGTCGATCGTGCAGCAGGCGCGGGCGGAAGATGTCGCGCGTGTTCGAAACGCCTATGTGGCGCTCGGTGCCCAGGCCGAGATTGCGCCGTTCTTTGCCGATGTCGCCGACCGTCTGGCGGCTTCGCATCTCGTGATCGCGCGCGCCGGCGCCTCAACCGTCGCGGAACTCGCGGTCATTGGCCGGCCCGCCATACTGGTGCCACTGCCTGGCGCAATCGACGACCATCAGACGGCGAACGCCCGTGCCCTCGGCCGCGCCGGTGGCGCATGGCCGGTGCCGCAGGCGCAGTTCTCACCCGAGATGCTGGCCGAGCAGATGGCGTCTC
The DNA here is from genome assembly GCA_036272815.1 of Acetobacteraceae bacterium. GTDB lineage: Bacteria > Pseudomonadota > Alphaproteobacteria > Acetobacterales > Acetobacteraceae > DATAYA01. The sequence continues at coordinate 2,961 of DATAYA010000119.1, read as the reverse complement.
TGTTCGCCGACCGCGACGCACTGCCCGACGCCGCCGCCGCCGCCGCGTCCGTCGGGATGGCAGAGGCAGCGGCGCTGCTCGCCGACCTCGTGGAGAGCCGGATGCAGACCGCGGAGCGCGTGCGATGAGGGCGCTGCCGCTCGGGATCGGCACGATCCATTTCGTCGGCATCGGCGGCATCGGCATGTCCGGCATCGCCGAGGTGCTGCACAATCTCGGCTATGCCGTGCAAGGCAGCGACCTCGCCGAAGGTGCGAACGTACGCCGGTTGCGCGAGGCCGGCATCGCGGTCGCGGTCGGGCACGATGCAGGCAACCTTCGCGACGCGCAGGTGGTCGTCGTCTCCACCGCGGTCGGCCGCGACAACCCCGAGGTGGTGGCGGCCCGCGCGCGGCTGATCCCGGTGGTGCGGCGTGCCGAGATGCTGGCCGAGCTGATGCGCCTCAAATGGTCGGTCGCGATCGGCGGCACGCACGGCAAGACCACGACCACAAGCCTGATCGCAACCGTGCTGGAAGCGGCCCGGCTCGATCCCACCGTCATCAACGGCGGCATCATCAACGCCTGGGGCAGCAACACGCGGCTCGGCGCCGGCGACTGGATGGTGGTCGAGGCCGACGAGAGCGACGGCAGCTTTCTGCGGCTGCCGGCGGTGATCGCGGTCGTGACCAACATGGACCCGGAGCATCTCGACCATTGGGGGACGGCAGAGGCGATGGTCGCGGGCTATGACCAGTTCGTCTCCAACGTGCCGTTCTACGGCTTCGCGGTTCTGTGCATCGATCATCCGGCGGTGCAGCAGATGATCCCGCGCCTGTCGGACCGGCGGATCATCACCTACGGCTTCTCGCCGCAGGCCGACGTGCGGGCCGAGCGCATCGTCGCCGACCGGCTCGGCGCCACCTTCGAGGTTCTGGTGACCGACCGCGCGCGCAACACGACGCGGCGGATGGGGCCGTTCCGGCTGCCGATGCTGGGCAGCCACAATGTGCAGAACGCGCTCGCGGCCGTCGCCGTCGCGCACGAGATGGAGATCGACGACGCGACGCTGCGCAGCGCCTTCGCCGCCTTCCGTGGCGTCAATCGCCGCTTCACCAAGACCGGCGATGTCGGCGGCATCACCATCATCGACGATTACGGCCACCACCCGGTCGAGATCGCGGCGGTGCTGAAGGCGGCACGCCAGGCGGGGGCGGCGAACGTGCTCGCGGTGGTGCAGCCGCACCGCTTCTCGCGGCTCGCGTCCCTGTTCGATGCGTTCTGCGCCTGCATGAACGACGCCGGCACGGTGATCGTGGCCGACGTCTATCCGGCCGGCGAGAAGCCGATCCCGGGCGTCGATCGCGACGCGCTGGTGGAGGGATTGCGTGCCCGCGGCCACCGCAGCGTGGTGCCGCTGCCGGGGCCGGAGCGGCTCGCGGAGATGGTCAACGCGATCGCGCGTCCGGGTGATTTCGTTGTCTGTCTCGGCGCCGGCAACATCACCGTCTGGGCGCACGCGCTGCCGGCGCAGCTCGCGGAGTTGCAGGGCGGCCGACGCAAGTCGGGAACCGGGCGATGATGGCCGCCCCCAGCCTGGCCGCGCTGCCGGCGGTGCGCGGGCGCATGGTGTCGGCCGCACCGCTCGCGGCCGCGACGTGGTTTCGCGTCGGCGGTGCGGCGGAGGTCCTGCTGCGGCCGGCGGATGCCGACGATCTCGCCGATTTCCTGCGCGCGTTGCCGCCGGAGATGCCGGTCGCGGTGATCGGCGCGGCGTCCAACCTGATCGTGCGCGATGGCGGTATTTCCGGTGTTGTGGTGCGGCTCGCGCGCGGTTTTGGCGCGATCGCGGCGGAGGCTGACGGCGTGATCGCGGGCGCGGCCGCGCTCGACGCGACGGTCGCGGAAGAAGCGGCGGCGGCGGGTCTCGCGGGCCTTGAATTCCTGTGCGGCATTCCCGGCACGATCGGCGGCGCGGTCGCGATGAACGCCGGTGCGTACGGCAGCGATGTCTCGCAGGTTCTCGACTGGGCCGAGGTCGTGGCGCGCTCGGGCGAGCTTGTCCGGCTGTCCGCGCCGGCCCTGGCGTTCGCCTATCGCCATTCCGCGCTGCCGCCGGGTGCGGTCGTGGTGCGTGCGCGGATGCGCGCGCGTCCCGGCGACCCTGCCGCGATTGCCGCGCGCATGGCGGAAATCCGCGCCGCGCGGGAGGCGACGCAGCCGGTGCGCGCGCGGACCGGCGGCTCCACCTTCCGCAATCCGGAGGGGATGCGCGCCTGGGAGCTGATCGACGCCGCCGGCTGCCGTGGCCTGCGTCGCGGCGGCGCGCAGGTAAGCGAGAAGCACACCAACTTCCTGCTCAACACCGGCGCGGCGACGGCCGCCGACATCGAGGGTCTGGGCGAAGAAATCCGCCGCATCGGCATCCCCGGGGCGCGGCCGGAGCTGGTCCGGTGAAGCGCGTGGCCGTCCTGTACGGCGGCGTCTCGGCCGAACGCGAGGTGTCGCGCGCAACCGGACGCGCGGTGATCGCGGCACTCCGCGAGGCGGGATACGCCGTCATCCCCGTCGCGGTGAGCGACGATCTCGCAGCGCTCGTGGCGGCGCTGACGCCGCGACCCGACGCCGTGTTCAACGCGCTGCACGGGCGGCTTGGCGAGGACGGCGCGATGCAGGGCGTGCTCGACGTCATGGGCATCCCCTACACGCATTCGGGCGTGCGCGCCTCGGCGCTGGCGATGGACAAGGTCGCGGCGAAATCCGTGTTCGCGGCGCACGGCCTGCCGGTGGCGGACGGATTTCTGGTGCCGCTCGCATCTCTCGCGGCGGCCGATCCGATGCCGCTGCCCTATGTCGTCAAGCCCGCGTGCGAGGGCTCTTCGGTCGGCGTCGAAATCCTGCGTGCCGGCGGCAACAGCCGCGCCGAGATCGCGCGTGGCTGGCGTTTCGGGGATCAGGCACTGGTTGAGGAATACATACCCG
>DATAYA010000118.1:0-4270 GCA_036272815.1 Acetobacteraceae bacterium | reverse complement strand
CCGGCCGCTTCGCCGCGGGCAGGTTGGTGTCGTCGCTCCGGCAGCTGACGACGGTATTGCCCGCTTCGTCGCGGAAGCTCAGCGACACAGGCTCGGACGGGGCTTCGTCGAGCCAGTAGTACACGATCGCGCCGTTCGGCGGGTTCTCGCCGACGTCGAGATGCGCGCGCTTCTTGGTCCCGTCGGGTTCTTCGGTGGTCGTGATGCCGCCGCCGATGCCGAAGGTGAGGCCGAACGAGGTGCCCACCCGCAGCCCCGCCAGCGCGCCGAAATGCAGCTTGGTCCGGATCGTGGTTCGCGGCGTGAACAGGCGCAATCCGCTCCCGCCCTTCGCGGCCAGTTCGCGCAGCGGCGTGATGTCGTCGACGATCCAGAACGAGCGTCCGTGCGTGCCGGCGACCAGGTCCGCATCCTTGAATTTGAGGTCATAGACGGGAACCACCGGCAGCCCGCCGGCCATGCGCGACCACCCCTTTCCGTCATCGAGGCTGAAGAAGACGCCGGTCTCGGTGCCCACGAACAGCAGCCCCCGACGCACCGGATCGGCGCGCACGACGCGCGTGATCTCGCCGGATGGAAAATCACCGTTGATCGACCGCCACGTCCGGCCGCTGTCGGTGCTGCGGAACAGATAGGGGTGGTAGTCGGCCCCCTTGTAGCGCGTCGCCGCGACATAGACGGTGTCGGCATCGTGCGGCGAGACCTCGACACAGCCGACATAGGCCAGCTCCGGCATCCCGGGCGGCGTGACGTTGTGCCAGGTGGCGCCGTCGTCGCGCGTCACATGCACGAGCCCGTCATCGGTCGACGCCCAGATCTCGCCGCGGCGATGCGGTGATTCGACGACGCAGGCGCAGGTCGCATGGACTTCGGCACCGGCGCTCTCGCGGGTGATCTCGCCGCCCGAGTGGCCCTGGCGCGAGACGTCGTTGAGGCTGAGGTCGGGCGAGATCGCCTCCCAGCGCATGCCATCGTCGCGAGTGCGGAAGACGCGGTTGCCGCCAGCGTAGAGCGTGCCGGCATCGTGCGGCGAGAACACGATCGGGAAGGTCCAGGCGAAGCGGTATTTCAGGTCCTTCGGCGCGACGCCTGTCGATTCCTCGGGCCAGACGTTGACGAGCTGCATCTGGCCGGTGCGGCGGTCCCAGCGTTGCAGCGCGCCGGCGCCGCCCGGGCTGGAGCCGATGGCGCCGCAATAGACGATGTTGGAATCCCTCGGGTCGACCGCGATGAAGCCGCTCTCGCCGGTGCCCGGGTAGGTGCAGTCGCCGAGCGTGATGGCTCCCCATGTGGACGCACTCGGCACCGAGATCGAGGTATTGTCCTGCTGCGTCCCATACACGCGGTACGGGAACTGGTCGTCGATGTCGATGCGGTAGAACTGCGCGGTGAGCTGGTTGTAGATCGTCGACCAGGAGATGCCGCCGTTGAACGACACGCAGGCGCCACCGTCATTGCCCTCGACCATCCGCTTCGGGTTTGCCGGGTCGATCCAGAGGTCGTGGTTGTCGCCGTGCGGCGTCATGATCTCGGTGAAGCTGCCGCCGCCGTCGGTCGATTTCCACATGCCCAGATTGGTGACATAGACGGTCTCGGCGTGGCCCGGATCGGCGAAGACGTGGGTGTAGTACCACGGCCGATGCATCAGGTCGCGGTGCGACGAGACCTGCACCCAGCGCGCGCCGTAATCGTCCGATTTGTAGAGGCCGGTCTTGTCGCCCATCGCCTCCACCAGCGCCCAGACGCGGCCCGCGCGCACCGGCGAGACCGCGACGCCGATCTTGCCGAGCATCCCGTCTGGCAGGCCGTGGTTGCGCGAGATTTCCTCCCAGGTGTCGCCGCCGTCGGTCGAGCGGAACAGCCCGCTGCCCGGGCCGCCGCTGCTGATGTTCCAGAAGCTGCGCCGGGTCTGCCAGATCGCGGCGAACAGGATGCGCGGATTGGACGCATCCATCGCGATGTCGACGCAACCGGCTTCGGCGCTGCGATGAAGCACGTTCTCCCAGGTGGCGCCGCCGTCGCGCGAGCGATACACGCCGCGTTCCTCGTTGCTGCCGAAGATGTCGCCCAGGGCTGCGACATAGACGAGGTCGGGGTTTTTCGGATGGATGCAGATGCGGCCGATATGCTTGCTCTCGCGCAGGCCGGCGTGGCTCCAGGTGCGGCCGGCGTCGGTCGACTTGTAGAGCCCGTCGCCATAGGAGACATCGAGCCGGATCGTGGTCTCGCCGGTGCCGGCATAGATCACGTTGCGATCGGAGGGTGCGACCGCGACGGCGCCGATCGCGGCGGTGCCGAGAAAGCCGTCGGTCACGCAGCGCCAATAGACGCCGCCATCGGTCGTCTTCCAGACGCCGCCGGCGCAGGCCCCGAAATAAAACGTCATCGGGTCGGCCGGATCGCCCGCAACAGCCACGACACGGCCACCACGCGGCGGTCCGATGCAGCGCCACTTCAGGGCTTCAAGTTCGGCCGGGGCTGCGATGCTGGACGGCGATGTCATGGGGCGGTTCGTCCGTTGGTTGATTGTCGGGATGGCCCAAGTCTAGGGGCCGTCCGCAGCACCATGCAAACCGGCCGCCGGTTTCGCCGATCAGGTCCGGACGTGGCGCGGCGCGCGCGCGATCCGGGTCGTGGAGAGCAGGCCGGCACAGCCCTGGACGTCGTCCTCCCCGGCGCCGGTGCAGCAAAACGTCGCGCGGCCGGGCAGGGCCAGGGTGCGGCTGACCGTCGGTGCCGGGGCGCGGCAGAGCGCGACCGGATTGGCGACCCGAGCCGGGAAGTCAGTCGCATGCGCGGCGGGCGGGATGGCGAGCGAAATTGCCAGCAGGGCGGCAAACTTCATGTTGCGTGTGTCCTTCATGCCACAAGATTCTGTAATCGCCAACGGACTGCTCGTGCGTGGGTTGACGCGTATCGCGAAACGTTGAAGCGGCCGCACGATCCCTGTCGCGCTGCGCGAGACGCTGCTAGAGGCTGCGCCGCATGGACGGACCGGCCCCCAAGACAATGCTTGCCCCGACCCCGGCCGCCCCGACCCCGGCCGCTCCGACGACCGGCCGCGGCCCGCTCGCGGCCTATCGTGCGCGCCTCGCCTCCGGCGAGCTCGCGACCGACCCCGCGCAGGCGCTGGCGGCCGAGCGGTTGCAGGATCTCTGGGCGAAGCTGCGCGGCTACGATCCCGACCCGCACCCCGCGCATCCGGGCGTGCTTGGACGGCTGCTCCGGCGGCGTCCGGCGGAGGGCGCGGACCCGGCGCGGCCGGGCGGCCTCTACCTCGTGGGCGAGGTCGGGCGCGGCAAGTCGATGCTGATGGACCTGTTCTTCGCCGAGGCCGAGGTGGCGCGGAAGCGCCGCACCCATTTCGACCGCTTCATGCAGGACGCGCACGCGCGCATCCATGCCGCGAAGCGCGCGCGTCCGGAGATCGACGACCCGATCCCGCCGCTCGCCGACGCGCTGGCGGCGGAGGCGGCGCTGCTCTGCCTTGACGAGTTCCAGGTCGGCGACATCGCGGATGCGATGCTGCTGGGCCGGCTGTTCGAGGCGCTGTTCGCCCGCGGTGTCGTGGTGGTGGCCACGTCCAACACTCCGCCCGAGGCGCTGTTCGCCGGCCAGCCGGGGCGGGACGCGTTCCTGCCGTTCATCGCGATCCTGCAACAGCATCTCGACGTTCTGGTGCTGGAGGGCGGGCGGGACTGGCGCCGACGCGCGCTGGCGGCACGGCCGGCCTGGCTGGTCCCGGCGGACGCGGCGGCGCGGGCGGCGCTGGATGCGGCGTTTTCGGAGCTGGCCCAGGGGGCGGCGCCGCGGACGGAGCGGCTGACGGTGATGGGCCGGACCCTGGTGGTACCGCAGGCCGCGGATGGGGTCGCACGGTTCTCGTTCGCGGCGCTGTGCGAAAGCCCGCTCGGCGCGGGCGACTACATCGCGGTCGCGACGCACTACCCGACGCTGCTGCTCGACGGCGTGCCGGTGTTTTCGGCGGAACGCGTCGAGCAGGCGCGGCGATTTGTGCGCCTGGTCGACACTCTGTACGACCACCGGGTCAAGCTGCTGGCCTCGGCAGCGGCGGAGCCGGACGCGCTATGGCCCGGCGCGATCGACCCTGCCTTCGCCCGGACCGTCTCGCGGCTGGTCGAGATGGGCCGCGCCGACTGGTTGGAACGACCGCATCTCACCTGAGAGGGTTCGGCGGGGTGCGGCGGCGCGCGCGAGGCGGTCGTTGATCGCGCGCCCGAGCCCGCGCTCCGGGACCGCCATCGCCGCG
>DATAYA010000117.1:0-4343 GCA_036272815.1 Acetobacteraceae bacterium | reverse complement strand
GCGCGGTTGGGGCCGGGGATGGCCGGCCGGCGGCATCGGCTGGTGGCGCGGCGGCCCGGCATGGGGTTGGGACGGGTACGGCTCGTGGTGGGGCGGCTATCCGGTCCCGGTCTCCTATGGCCCTGTCGCCGCATATCCGGTTTCGCCGGAACCGCCGCAGCTCGTTTATGGCCCGCCCGCGCCGGTCGCAGCCGTGCCTCGGGCGCGATACCGGGCGCCAAAACCGGCGAAGCCGCGGTCCGCGCCTGCGTCGGTGTTCCCCTCGACCGGCGCGCTGATCGGCGCCGCGGCACCGCCGCCGATCGTCGTGCTGCCACCGCCTGTCACGATCGTCGAGGCCGCACCGCCGCCGGCGATCTTTGTGCCGCCCGATTTTGCGCTGGTGATCGGGCCCCCGATCCTGGATTTAGCGGCGCTCGGCCCGTTCTGGGGTGAAAGCGACTATGTCGCCACCGGCTTTGCAACCTTCTACGATGGCGATCCCTTTCCGAGGTTTGGAGATCGCAGCTTTGGCGTTGTCGCCGCATTCCATGGCCGCTCGCCGCGGGCCTTTGCCCGGACATCGGGCTGGGAGCACGGCTGGGGCGGAGGTTGGCGCAGCCGCGGCTTCGACAACCGCCATCGGGGGTGGGCCGGGTCCGGCGGCGGCTGGGGCGGCGGCGGGCATGGCCGCGCCTTTGGGCCGGGTGCAGGCGGCTGGCGGGAAGCGCACCATGATCAAGGCTTTGGCGGCGGCTCACGCGGCGGCAAACATGGCCGCGACTAGCCAGCCGATCGGCGCTCGGCGATGCGCTGGATAAAATTCGCCGTCGGGTTCGGTGCGCTGATCGCTTCCTCGGCGTGCCTGGCGCAAACGCCGGCGACCGCGCCGATCCCGCCGCCGGCTGCAGCTGCCGCGCCCTCGACGGTCGCACCCCCCGCCGCGGCGGCCGCACCCGCGGTGGCGCAACCAACGCTGCCGAAACTCTCGCCGCAAGCCGAAGCCGCGATCGATCGGCGCATTCAAACACTGCGGACCCAGCTCGGCATCACCGAGGCGCAAACCCCGCTGTGGGATGCGTTTGCCAAAGCCATGCGCGAGAACGCCCAGGGCACCGACGCACTCTTCGCCCAGCGCGCCGGCGCGATCGCAACGATGAGCGCCGTCGACAACATGCACGATTATGCCCGCATCGCGCGCGCCTACGCCGATAACACCGAACGGCTCGCCACGGCCTTCGACAGCCTTTACGCAAGCCTCTCGCAAACGCAGAGGCGGACCGCCGACGCGATCTTTCGACAACAGGCGACAACCGCGGCGCAAGGCCGGCGTTGACCCTGATCGGAGCCGGCAAGACCGGCAACGGAACCGGATTTGCTGGTAACCGGCGCGGCCGTCGGGGATGATAACGCGGATCATTTTCGGGAGGAGGCGATGGCAAAAGGCATCCTGATCGCGGCGATGGATTTTTCGGCGGCGCCCGAAGACGAATTCCACGACTGGTACGATCTCGAGCACGTCCCGGAACGGCTGCGGGTGCCGGGTTTTTTAAACGCCGATCGCTGTATCGGCGTCGACAACCCGAAAATCTCGGTGGCGACCTACGACCTCGACAATGTCGGGATATTGCACAGTCCGGCCTACCTCGCGGTCGGCGGCGACAACGGCTCACCCTGGACCAAGCGCACCGCCAAGTTCCGCAAGGGCATCCTGCGCTACGAAGGCGAGCAGCTGTTTCCGGGCGACCGCACCGCGCCGCCGCAAGCCGCGGCACTGATGATGATCGGGATGAACGTCGCTCCCGAGCACGAGCACGAATTCAACGAATGGTACAATTCGGAGCACGTCCCGGCCCTGGGCGCGGTGCCGGGTGTCCTGTGCGCGCGCCGCTACCGCGGGACCGGCGGCACGCAGCGCTATGTCGCGCTCTACCACCTCGAGGCGCCCGAAATCGTGCGCTCCGCAGAGTGGCGCCAGGCCGCGGACACGCCCTGGACGCAAAAGCTGCGCCCGCATTTCCGCGACCATTTGCGCATCGAGTGCCGCCGTTACCGGCGCGCTAGCGCCTGACGCGAGAGGCTTGGCGTTTGCGCTAAAGCGGCCGCCGCCGGGCCTCGCGCCGGCGGCTGGCAGCTGCATGACAAATTTGCGCCGCACGGAAGACCCGCCATAGTGGTGCCGTTACTGTCGCCGTCGGCAATCGCGACGGGTGCCTTCATGCGCCGCTGGTTAGTCGTGGTATTTCTCGGTCTAGCCGCGGCGTGGCCGGCGGCGGCGCAACAACCGCCGGCGGCGCCGCAAGAGCCGCCGGCGCGCGTCGGCACCGTCAGCATCGCTTCAGGAAATCTGGCGTTTCACGCCGCGGGCGACACGCAATGGTCGGCCGCCGGGGTCAACTATCCGGTCGCGACCGGCGGGTCGTTCTGGACCGACCCGCAGGCCCGCGCGCAAATCCAGATCGGACCGACCACGATCGGCATGGATGGCGGCACCGAGCTCGATATCACCAGCCTCGACGAACAGACGGCACAGCTCGGGGTCCCGCAAGGGCGGATTCACCTCCACCTGCGCCAGCTCTACACCGGGCAGAGCTTTGAAATCGACCTGCCGCAGGGGGCGGTGCGGCTGTTGCAGCCGGGCTCCTACGACATTGCGGCCGGCAGCCCGGACCAGGGCGCACGCGTCGCCGTGTTCGCCGGCAGCGCGCGGTTTGTCGGCGGCGGCGCCGATCTCGGCATCCGCAGCGGCGAGGCGGCGGTCCTCAGCCACACCAACCCGATCACGGTCAGCACCGAACGCGCCGGCTCCGACGCGTTTGTCGAATGGTGCTCGACCCATGACTATCACGAGGACCATCTCGCCGCGGCTTCTTACGTTTCGCCGCACATGACCGGCTATTCCGATCTCGACCGTTACGGCAACTGGCAGAGCAACCCGCAATACGGCGAGGTCTGGTATCCGAGCCAGACACCGGCGGACTGGGCGCCCTACCGCGACGGCCGCTGGGTCTCGGTGCCGCCCTGGGGGTGGACCTGGGTCGACCAGCAGCCTTGGGGGTTCGCGCCGTTTCATTATGGGCGCTGGGCTTATGTCGGCGACCGCTGGGGCTGGGTTCCCGGCAGCTATGTCGCGCGGCCGGTCTATGCGCCCGCACTGGTCGCCTTTGTCGGTCTCGGCGCCGGGATCGGAGCCGCGATTGGTGGCGGCGGGCCGGCGGTCGGCTGGTTTCCGCTGGCGCCGGGCGAGCCCTACTGGCCGAGCTACACCCGCAACACCGCCTACATCCGCAACGTCAATATCTCCAACGTGCGCAACATCAACACCGTGATCGGCCAATCGCGCGGCGCCCCGTCGCAGCAGGCAAACGCGAACTTTGCCAACCGGCGATTTGCGACGGTGGTGCCGCAACGCGTCTTCGCCAACGCCGACCCGGTCGCGCCCGCGGTCGTGCACGTGCCGCCGGCGGCGTTGCAAAAGGCGCCGGTCGCGGTTCATCCGCCGCAGATTACCCCGGTGGTGGCGCATGCGCCGGCAGCCGGCCCGCCGCGCGCCCCGCCGAACGCCGCCGCACTCGGCCCCACGCGCGGACAGCCCGGCCAACCCCCGCGCCCGGGTCAGCCGGCGCCACCGGGAACCGCGCAGGAGCGTCCCGCGGCACCCGGCGCGCGGCCGGCAAATACCGCCGCCTTGCCGCCGCCGCGGCCCGGCGAGGTCCGCCCAGCCGAGCCCGCCCGGCCCGGACAAATGCCGCCGCCAGCCGGAGCGGGGCGCGACCATGGCGCAGCACCGGCCGAGGCCCGTCCAGAGCATCCCGCATCACCTGGCGGCCCTGCAGCCGCAGCCCGCCCGGCGAACACTGCCGCTTTGCCACCCCATCCGGGCGCATCGCCGGCGGCGCGTCCCGAGCGCGCGGCAACGCCGAGCACGGCGGCGCTGCCGCCGCATCCCGGCCCGGCCGCACCACCGCACGAGGCGCACCCCGAGCGCGCGCCGCCGCCCGCGGCCGGTCCCGAACGGCGGCCGCCGCCCGCTGCCGCGACCCACCCGGCCCCGCCGCCGCGGCCCGCAACCCCGCCGGCCCAGGCGCAGATCGCGCGTCCGCCGGCGCCTCAACCCCACCCGGCCGCGCCTGTTCATCCCGCGGCGGCCGCACCGCACCCGGCCTCGCCGCCGCACCCGCCGGCAGCGGTTCATCCCGCAGCAGCCGCCCCGCACCCGGCAGCGGCGGCACACCCACAGCCGGGTCCCGCACATGGCGGCAAGCCGGCGCCAAAGGAGGGTGGAAAGGGCGAGGAGCGGCATCCCTAGTGGTCCGATCGAAACGCTTGGTTCCCAAGCGTCTCGTGAATCGGCCCACCAGATT
>DATAYA010000116.1:0-2032 GCA_036272815.1 Acetobacteraceae bacterium | reverse complement strand
GCCAAGGCACGATCCCCCGAGGCAGGAACAGCACGACGATGACGATGATCGTCCCATCCACGACCATCCGCGCATTCGCCAGCCCCCGCAGCACCTCCGGCAGCAGCGTCAGGATCGCGGCCCCGACCACGGGTGCCACCGGATTGCCGATGCCGCCGAGCAGCGCGAACGAAAGGATCGTGACCGCTGGCTCGAACCCGTAGCTCGCCGGCCCGATGAACGAGGAGCCGTGCGCGTCGAGTGCGCCCGCCAGCCCGCACAGGACGGCCGCCGTCAGCAGGGCACCGAGCCGGTAGCGGCGGACGTTCACGCCCATCACCTCGGCCGCCATCTCGTCCTCGCGCATCGCCTCCATCGCGCGCCCGATGCGGCTGCGCCCGACCAGGAACAGCGCCAGCATCGCCAGCCCGAGCAGGCCGAAGATCTGCCAGGCCTCGGTCTCGATCGGGATGCCGGAGAGGCCGAGCGCGCCGCCGAAAGTGTCGACGTTGAGATAGAGTCCGCGCAGCACCTCGCCGAGTCCGATCGTCGCGATCGCGAGATAGACGCCCGACAGCCGCAGCGTCGGTCCACCGATCGCCAGCGCGAACGCCGCCGGCGCCACGCACGCCGCCGGCAGCACCGCCCAGAGCGGCCAGTGCAGGTGCAGCGTCAGCAGTGCGGAGGCATAGGCGCCGATGCCCATGAACGCCGCCTGCCCCAGCGAGAGCTGCCCCACCGCGAGCACGACATACATCGCCAGCGCCAGCAGTCCGTTGATCCCGAGCGAATGGATCAGGTTCTGATACGTCCAAAGGAAATCGGAAACGCCGCTCATGCCCGCCGCGCCGCGCTGCGGCCGAACAGCCCCGACGGCCGTGTCCAGAGGACGGCGAAAAGGATGAGAAAACCGACCGCGTCCTTGAGGCTGCTGTCGATATAGCCCGCCGTCAGCACCTCGATGATGCCGAGCCCGAGGCCCGCCACCAGGGCTCCGGTGATGTCGCCGAGGCCGCCGACGATGACGACGACGAAGCCGCGCAGCATCATGTTCTCGCCCATGTAGGGCTGGATCGCGTTGAAGTTGAGCCCGATCAGCACGCCGCCCGCGCCCGCCAGCGTGCCCGACAGGAACGACACGATCGCCGCCGTGCGCAGCGTGTCGATGCCCATCAGCGCCGCCGCGTCCGGCCGCTCCGCCATCGCGCGGATCGCGAGCCCGAGGCGCGTCCCCCGCATCAGCGCCACCAGCGCCGCCACGATCACCACGCTGGCGAGCAGGATCAGCAATTGCGTGATGGTGACGCGCACGCCGCCGACCACGATCGCCTGGAAGCTGATGATGTCGGGCGGCAGGCGGCGGATGTCGGTCGAGAACAGCAGCGAGGCGGACGCGGTCAGCGCCAATGCGGCGCCGAGCGTCACCATCAGCGACGCGAGTTCCGGCGCCCGCGCCCGCCGCAGCGGCGTCAGCAAGGCGAGATCGAGCACCACCGCGATCAGCCCGGCGCCGACCGCCGCGATCGGCAGCGCCGTCCAGATGCCGAACCCCGCCTGCGCCAGGCCGAGCGCCAGATAGGCGCCGGCGGTGAAATAGAACCCGTAGAGCAGGTTGATGACCCGCAGCACGCCGAAGATCAGCGTGAAGCCGAGCGCGAACAGCGCATAGGTCGCACCAAGCAGGACGCCGTTGACGAGCTGCTGGCCCAGCATCAGCCGAGCGGGATCGCCGCCGCTACGACAGGATCCGGAACTTGCCGCCCTCCATCACCAGCACGACGACACCCGCGGTGGAAGCCGGGTCGCGGTGCGCGGTGAAGGTGAATGGCCCGGTCACGCCGTCGTATTTCGTGCGCAGGAGTGCGGCGCGGATCTTCTCGGGCTCCGCCTCACCGGCCGCGTCGATCGCCGCGGCCAGGATGCCCATCGCGTCGAACGCCTGTGCCGCGAACTGGTCCGGATCGCGGCCGTACTTCTTGTGGAAGGCGGCGACGAACGCGGTATTGGCGGGATCGGTCTTGCCCACGAACCACGGGCTGCCGACGATCAGCCC
>DATAYA010000115.1:0-13913 GCA_036272815.1 Acetobacteraceae bacterium | reverse complement strand
CCGCGGTCCTCGATGTTCACGCACGCCTGAGGCTGCGGCAGATAGCGGCCGTTGACATAGGCGATGCGGCTCATGCGCCCTGACCCACATAAATCGTATGGCCCTGGTCGTCCTCGATCACGAACTCCCGCGTGCTCCACGGCGTCTCGTGCAAGTCCCGGATGATCGTCACGTCGCGCTGCCGCGCAATCTCCGCCGCACGCTCCGCGTCGTCGGTCACGAGATAGAGGTGGAAATGCCAGGCCGCGCGGACCTCCGCGACCGAGGGATCAGGCGCGTCCGCCAGCTTGAGATGGACCACCGCCGACCCGGCCGCGATGCCGGCATAGAAATCCCGGATCCGGAACGCCACGGAAAAACCCATGTGATCGGTCCAGAATCGGATCGAGCCGTCGAGGTCTGTCGTCCGCAGTTGCGCGATCGCCGCCGTCACGGTCATGACGTCACCCGATCGTCCGAATTGACACCCAACTGCTTCAGCTTCCGGTGCAACGCGCTCCGCTCCATCCCCACGAACCCCGCCGTGCGGCTGATATTGCCGCCGAAGCGCATCAACTGTGCCTGCAGGTACTGCGTCTCGAACAAATCCCGCGCCTCGCGCAGCGGCAGCGCCATCACGTCCGCCATCGGATCAAGGTTCAATACCGCGGGCGCGCCGTTGACCACGTCGTGCGGCAGCATCTCCGCGCGGATCACGTCGCCCGCTCCACCCGGCGCCATGATGAGCACCCAGTCCATCAGGTTGCGCAACTGCCGCACGTTGCCGGGCCAGTCGTGGCTCTGCAACGCGGTGATCGCGTCCGCCGACAGCTCGCGCGGCGCCATGCCGGAGTTCTCGACCGACCGCTCAAGGAAATACCGCGCCAGTGCCGGCACGTCGTCGCGCCGGTCCTTCAGGCTCGGCACCCGCACCGGCACCACGGCGAGCCGGTAGAACAGGTCCTCGCGGAACCGGCCGGCAGCGATCTCCGCCTGCAATTCGCGGTTGGTCGTCGCGATCACCCGCACATCGACCCTCACCCGCGCCGCCCCGCCGATCCGCTCGAAGCTCTGGTCCTGCAGCGCGCGCACGATCTTGCCCTGCGTCTCGAGCGGCATGTCCGCCACCTCGTCGAGCAGCAGCGTGCCGCCATGCGCGCGCTCCAGCACCCCGGCGCGGCGCGGCTGCTTGGATGCATCGGCGCCGGCCTCCAGGCCGAACAGCTCCTCCTCGAAGCGCGCGGGATTGAGGGTCGCGCAGTTGAGCGCCACGAACGGCCCCTCGGCGCGGCGGGAACGGGCGTGGATCATCCGCGCCACCACCTCCTTGCCGGAGCCGGCTGGCCCCTGGATCAGCACCCGCGAGCCGGTGGGCGCGACCTTGTCCACCTGCGCGCGGAGCTGCGCGATGGCGTGGCTCTCGCCCACCAGCGTCGCCTCCGGGCCGGCTCGCAGGCGCAGCTCGGCATTCTCGGTCGCCAGCCGCGCCGCCTCCAGCGCCCGCCGCACGACGAGCAGCAGGCGGTCGGACTTGAACGGCTTCTCGATGAAGTCATAGGCGCCCTGCTGGATCGCGGCGACCGCCATCTCGATGGTGCCGTGGCCGGAGATCATCACCGCCGGGACCTGCGGTTCCTCGCTATGCAGGGCAGCGAGGATACCCAGGCCGTCGAGCCGCGAGCCCTGCAGCCACACGTCGAGGATCACCAGCGCCGGACGCCGCGTGCGGAATGCCGCGATCGCCGCGTTGCTGTCGGCGGCCTGCCGCGTCTCGTAGCCCTCGTCGCGCAGCAGCCCGTCGATCAGCATGCGGATATCCGGCTCGTCATCGACGATCAGGATCTCATGCGCCATCAGCGCCCTCCCTCACCGGCAGCCGTGCCGCGCACCTCACCCGCAGCCGTGCTGCGCACCTCACCGGCAGCCGTGCTGCGCACCGGCAGCACGAGTGTCGCGACCGCTCCCGGCCCGTCCGTCCGGTCATCGAGCGCCACCCGGCCGCCATGGTCCTCCATGATCTTCTTGACGATCGCGAGGCCGAGCCCGGTGCCCTTCGGCTTGTGCGTCACATACGGCTCAACGAGCCGCGCGCGGTCCTCCTCCTGCGGCAGGCCCACGCCGTCATCGGTGACCTGCACGGTGACGAATTCCTCCGTGCTGCTCACGGACACCTCGATCCGGCCCGCGCCGCCGCTCTCGCCCTCACCCTTGCCCTCACCCTCACCGTCGCCCTGGGCCTGGCGCATCGCGACTGCATCCGCGGCGTTCTGCAACAGATTGGTCAACGCCTGGCCGAACAGCCGCCGGTCGCAGGGTGCGACGGGTCCGGATTCGGGGATGTCGGTCGCCCAGACGATCTCCGGCCGCGCGTTGCGCTGGAGCACCAGCGCCTCGCGGGCGATGCGGCCGACATCCTCCGGCCGGATCACCGGCTGCGGCATCCGCGCGAAGGCCGAGAACTCGTCGACCATGCGGCCGATCTCGCCGACCTGGCGCACGATCGTGTCGGCGCATTGCGCGAAGGTCTCGGGATCGGACTGGATCTCGCGGGCGAAGCGGCGCTTGAGGCGCTCGGCAGAGAGCTGGATCGGCGTCAGCGGGTTCTTGATCTCGTGCGCGATGCGGCGCGCGACGTCGGCCCACGCCGCCTTGCGCTGCGCCGCCTCGAGCTCCGTCACGTCGTCGAAGGTGACGACGTAGCCGTCGGGGCGGTTGCCGCGCAGCTCCGCGCCCACCCGCACCAGCAGCGTCCGCCGCCGGTTCGCGGGACCGATCTGCACTTCGTCTGTCGCGGCCCCGGCGCCGCCGATCGCCCGCGCGCGCGCCAGCAGCGGCGCGAACTCCGGCACTTCCTCGCTGAGCGGCCGCCCAATCGCGGCCAGAAGGTCAAGGCCAAGCAGCTCGTCCGCGGCGCGGTTCGGCAGCTCGATCCCGCCCGCGGCGTCGAGCCCGATCACGCCCGCCGAGACGCCGGCCAGCACCGCCTCGGTGAAGCGGCGGCGCTCGTCGATCTGGCTGTAAGCGTCCATCAATTCCGCGCGCTGCGCGCCGAGCTGGCCGGTCATGCGGTTGAAGGCGCGCGAGAGGCCGGCGATCTCGTCATCGCGGCCAGCCTCCGGCACGCGGGTCGCGAGGTCGCCCGTGCGCACCCGTTCGGTGGCCTGGATCAGCCGGCCGACAGGGCGCGCGATCTGGTTGGCGATCACCAGCCCGATCAACACTGCGGCCGAGAGCACCAGCAGCGCCACCAGCGCGAAGATCAGCGCGAAGGTGATCTGCAGCCCATAGCGGTGCTGGTCGAGCCGTTCGTATTCCGCGACCGCGCGCTGCGTGCGGGCGGCGTGGTCGAGGATGCGCGGATCGACCGGGCGCGAGATCATCAGCATCAGCGTCGGCAAGCTGTCGAGCTGCACGACGGCGTGGACCTCGGTGCCGTTGTCGGTGTCGTAGAGGGCGACGTCGCCGCGGCGGGCCATGTCGGTGACCGCGGACGGTGGCTTGGGGATGCCGAGCCCGCTCATCAGGCCGGCCGACGCCATCGCCTGCCCGGTGATCGGCTCGTAGATCAGCGCCTCGGTGAGGCCCCGCAGCGCGGTCTGGGTGGCGAGGATGTCGGCGAACGCGTTCGGGTTCTCCGACATCAGCATGCCGGCGCGGCTGAGGTCGTTGGCCATCGCCAGCGCGTCGGCGCGGATCGCGTCGCGGTGCTCGGCGAGATAGCCCTGGCTGGTCTGCAGCGCCTCGTGCAGCGCGGTGCGGACGCGGTCGTTGAACCAGGCCTGGATGCCGTAATGGAAGAAGGCGGTGGCGAAGATCGCGACCACGATCGCGGGGATCACCGCGACGCCGCTGAACAGCATCACCAGCCGGACATGCAGCCGCGCCCCCGCCGAGCCGCGGCGACGCTCCATCCAGACGCGCGTAAGCCGCCCCGCCAATGCGGCACCGAGCAGCAGCAACGCCACCAAGTTGGCAAGCACCAGGCCGAACATCCGGTTCGGCCCGAACGGCCGCGAGACGGCGCCCGCCAGCACGGCGAAGGTCGCGATGCCGAGCAGCAGCGCAATCGTCGCGAGCACCAGCGTCGCGACCTTGCCGAGCAGCACGTCGGCGAGGTGCCTCGAACCCGAACACGGCTTCCGTGCCCCGCCCTTCGGCGGGGGCGGCGGCGCGGGACTCGGCGCAAGCGCGATCGGCGAATGGGAGACGTTCATGCGCCCCCTGCCCTGCCCCAAACCAGACCAGAGTGCAAGTCAGCAACAGGTGTGGCGGCGGAGTGACGGAAGCGAAAGGACGTCGATCCGGGCGCGCAGCGCGCCGCTGTCACGGAGCCCCGCGCGCAGCGCGATGGTGTCAGAGAGCCCCGCGCGCGCAGCGCGCTGGTGTCAGAGAGCCCTGAGAAACGTCGCCCGCGCCGTCGCGGCCCCGAGCAGCAGGTTGTGATCCGACCCGCCGAGCACGAGCTTCGCCCCCCGCCCGATGTAGTGCCGCGCCCATTCCTCGTCGTAGATGCCGCCCATTCCGAGCACCCGACCATGCGCCCGGCAGGCCTCGCCGACGCGGGCGTAGGCGTCCTGCATCCGCGCATGCCCCGGCTGGCCCGGCACGCCGAGTTCGGCCGAGAGGTCCGACGTGCCAATCATCAGCGAGTCGATCCCCGGCACGGCGGCGATCGCGCCCGCCTGCTCGACCGCCTGCGGCGTCTCGATCATCGCGCAGATTAGGATCGCTTCGTTGATCGCCTTCTGCGCCTCGGCCGGCGCGGGCGCGCGGAAGCCGTAGGCGGCGGGCGGCCCGCCCCAGCTCCGGTGCCCTACGGGGGGATAGCGGTAGGCGGCCGCGATCGCGCGCGCCTGCTCTGCGGAATTGACATGCGGCATGACAATGCCGAGCGCGCCGTTGTCGAGTGCCCGCGTCCCCTCGTCGATCGCATCGGCGCAGACCCGCACGATCGGCGTGATCCCGACCGGCAGTGCCGCAAGGCAGATCTGGCTCGCCTCCTGCACCGAGAAGGCGCCGTGCTCGCAATCGATGAACAGCCAGTCGAAGCCGGCGGCGTGCGCCAGCATCGGCGTCGCGGCGGTGCGCAGGTGATGCACCCCGAAGCCGATCGCCAGTTTGCCCGCCCGGATCGCCTGCAAGGTGCGGTTTGCGTGCAGCGTCATGTGTCTCTCCCCTGGCCGCGCCGATCACGCGCCTGGTCGCGGGGTCGCGTCAACCGTCCGACAAATCGCATGCCGCCACTCATTTCAGGTGGGCGTCCCGACGCTCGAGGCTCTCGCGCGGCCAGAACTCGTTGCGGTCATAGTATTCGGCGACGGCTGGCATCGTCGCGGGCAGTAGAACCCACGGCTGCTTCGTGGATGTGAAGATGTGGATGTCCGGCGGCAGGGCGTCGGGCTCATCGAGGGTTCCGACGCGCACAAAGCGAAAGCGGTCGCCTGCACCGGCGTAGTTGCTCCAGACCGCGACCCGGCAGACCGGACAGCGAGCGATCTTCTGCCCGCGCCCGCTGTTTGACGGCGTGTCGACGATCTCTATCTCCCCGCCGACCAAACTCACCCGATTCGATTCGATCAGGGCGTTCAGCGCAAAGGCGCTTCCGGTCTCTCTCTGGCACCATCGGCAATGGCAGCAATGAACGAAGAGAGGCGACGTCGCCACGCGGTATCGCACGGCGCGGCACGTGCAGCCACCGTGCAGGGGATAATGCGCCATCATGGCTTCTCTCGGCTCGATGGTCCAAGGTCGTCCGGCAACGTTACAGGCCGCGGCGTGAAACGAAAGGGGGTCTGGGCCTCAAGGCCCCAGCGGGTCCAGGGCAGAGCCCGGGCCTGGCTTGGCCACGTGCCGCAGCAGGGTCTCCAGCCGATCCGCCTCCGCGGCCGGTTTGTCGGTGCGGATGCGGGCGATGCGCGGGAACCGCAGCGCCACCCCAGATTTGTGCCGCGTCGAGCGCTGTGCCGCGTCGAACGCGACCTCCAGCACCAGCGCCTGCTCGACCTCGCGCACGGGGCCGAAGCGGCCGGTCGTGTGGTTGCGCACCCAGCGGTCGAGGAACACAAGTTCCGCATCGGTGAAGCCGGAATACGCCTTGCCGACGGGCACCAGCTCGTCCCCGCCCACCTCCGCCGCGCGCCACAGGCCGAACGTGTAGTCGGAGTAGAAGCTGCTGCGTTTTCCGTGCCCGCGCTGCGCGTACATCAGCACGGCGTCGATGGTGAGCGGATCGCGCTTCCACTTCCACCACAGCCCGCGCGGTCGGCCGGGGACATAGGGGCTGTCGCGCCGCTTCAGCATCAGCCCTTCGAGGGCCGCGCCCCGTGCGCCCTCGCGCAATGCCGCAAGCGCATCGATCGTCTCGAAACCGATGATCTCGGAGAGGTCCATGCGCGCCGGGCGATGCGCTGCGAACCAATCCTCGAGCCGCGCGCGGCGGGCATCGAACGCCAGCGCCCGCACATCCTCGTCGCCGTCGAAAAGAATGTCATAGAGCCGCACGCCGACCGGGAAGTCGCGCAGCATCTTCGCTCCCGGCTGCTTGCGATTCAGCCGCTGCTGCAAATCGGCGAAGGGCGCCACCACGCCGTCGCGCACGACCAGCAATTCGCCATCCAGCACGGCACGAAAATCCATCGCCTCGACGATCTCCGGAAACCCCGGAGAAATGTCGTCGGCTCCGCGCGAGTAGAGCCGCCTGCCGCCCGCGGTCGCGACAAGCTGCACGCGGATGCCATCCCATTTCCACTCGGCGCGGTATGCGGCGGGATCGAGCGCCGCAAGGTCGGGCGGCTCCAGCGCGTGCGCCAGCATCGGCGGGCGGAACACCGGCGCCTCCGCCGGGTCCGGCCGCGGTCCGCGGTCCTCGGCCCAGGCGAACAGCGCTTCGTAAGGCGGTGCCAGGCCGTGCCACACCTCCTCGATCGCATCGGCATCCAGCCGGCCGCCGGCCAGTTCGGCGAGTGCCACCTTGGCCAGCCGCGCCGAGACGCCGACCCTGAGCGCCCCGGTGATGAGCTTGAGGATCGCATAGCGCACCGAGGCGTCCGACGCATCGAGCCACCCTGCCACGATCGCCGGCAGTGTCGGCTTCGGCGCCGTCGCCAGCGTCTCAACGACCTCGGCAAGCGCCGGCGGCACGGCCTGCCCGGTGCCGGGCCAGATCAGCGCCACCGTCTCGGCGAGATCGCCCACGTAGTCGTACGACCAGCCGAACAGCACCGGATCGACGCGGCTCTCCGCGAGCGCCCGGATCAGGCCCGGCTTGGCCGCCTCGAAGTCCAGCTCGCCGGTGATCGCGGCCAGCCCCCAGCCGCGGTCGGGATCCGGTTCGGTCGCGAAGAACCGCCGCAGCAGGGCGATCTTGGCAAGCCGCCCGGGGGTGAAGGCGAGCCGTTCCAGCAGCGCCGCAAACGCGATCACGCCGCGTCTGCTTCCCCGGCTTCGTCCCCCGCGGCCTCGTCCTCATACCCGACGAGGCGCAGCGCGCGACCGGCGATGCCGCGGGCGGTCGCGGCATGGATCAGCGCCTCCTCGCGCCCGTGCGTCACCCAGATCTCCGGCGCACCCACGTCGTCCAGCGTCGCCAGCAGCTCGTCCCAGTCGGCATGGTCCGAGACGATCAGCGGCAGCTCGATCCCGCCGGCCCGCGCGCGCTGGCGCACCCGCATCCAGCCCGAGGCCATGCAGACCACCGGCTCCGCCAGACGCCGCGCCCAGCGGTCGGCGATGGCACCGGGCGGCGCCAGCACGATCGCCCCCACCAGGTCGGCCTTCGCCGCCGCCGTCGCCGGGCGGAGGTCGCCGAGCGGGACGCCAAGCGCCTCGTACGCCGCGCAGAGCGGCGCCAGCGCCCCGTGCAGCCAGATCGGCGCGTCCCAGCCGGCCAGCCGCAGCAATGCGATCAGCCGCTGCGCCTTGCCGAGCGCATAGGCGCCGATCACATGGCTGCGCTCGGGGAACAGCGTCACCGAGGCGAGCAGCCGTCCTATCTCGCCAGATGCCGGCGGATGGCGGAACACCGGCAGGCCGAAGGTTGCTTCCGTCACGAACACGTCGCAAGGGACCGGCTCGAAGCCGCGGCAGGTCGGGTCCGGGGCGCGCTTGTAGTCGCCGCTGACCACGGCGCGGCTGCCGGCGTGCTCGATCACCACCTGCGCACTGCCGAGCACATGCCCCGCCGGCACCAGGCGGATGCTTGTTCCGTCGACCGCAAGCGTCTCGCCCCAGCCGAGCGGCTGCTGCACGGCGCCCGCCCGGTCCTCGCCCATCCGCACCCGCATCAAGGCCAGCGTCTCCGCGCTGGCGAGGACATGCGCGTGGCCGGGTCGGGCGTGGTCGGAATGGGCGTGGGTGACGACGGCGCGCTCGACCGCGCGCAGCGGGTCGATGAAGAAGCCGCCCGGCTCGCAGAACAGCCCCTCGGGCAGCACGCGGAGCCAGGAAGAGGGATGCGGGGCCATCAGCCGGATATGGTCTGCACCACCTCGAACCCCTCGAACTCGGGATGGCCGAGATAAAGCGGCGCGTTGCCGCCGGCCTGCGCGTGCGCGGCGCGGAACGCCTCCGAGCGCGTCCACGCCTCGAAGGCGCTCCGGCTCCGCCAGATCGTATGCGAGGCATAGAGCGTATGGTCCTCCCGCTCCGGCCCGCGCGCGAGGTGGAACTCGACGAAGCCGGGCACGCCGCGCAGATGGCTGTCGCGGCCGGTCCAGACGCGCTCGAACTCGGGCTCCCGGCCGGGGGTGACGCGGAAGCGGTTCATGGCAATGAACATGGGCAAATTCTCCTCGGAGGGCCCGGCCGCCCGGCGCCTCACACCAGAGCGCCATCGGCGGCCATTCGTGCCGGGCGTGGCGCGCGTCATCCTGCCGTGGGTCCGCACCTTCGGCAAAGCGGGGAATGAGCGGCTCTCCCGAGGCGGCCACGCGCGCTCGGCTAGACTACCGGCGGCCGCAAGTCCCGGACCGCGCGCCGCCATGATCTCCCCGCGGCCGACAGCGCCGCTTCACTGACGAAGGCGATCGCCACGATCGAGGTAAAAAGGACCGTGTACTCATATCGCATGTGGACGTGGGTTGATGAAATAGGGGGCCAAGGGCAGGAATGTGTACAAAGCGATCGAAACCGGTCTGATCCGGAACAAGACCGCCCCGATCAGGGCGGCGACCCTCAACGCCCCGAAGACCATGCAGAGTACCCAGGGCCATTCCATTCCCATTCCGGGAACCCAGCCCACAATGGCCTTCGACGGGAAGAACGCGAGCCTCACGCGCGCGGCCGCCAGCCGAAGAAAGCGAGCGGGATCCGCGATGATCCACGCCTCTGCCTGCTCGGTCATCCGCTGCATGGAGGCCACCTCGCCGACCGACTGCACGTGCGCGGCGGCAGCGATCGAGTCATGCGGGTGCAGCGACCGGCCGGACCCGCTGCCGGAGACGCCCGTCGCGCCAGGAGCGTTTCCGGTCGCCAGTTCCAGCCCGAAATTGGAGCGCGTGAGAATGAATGTCCCAAGCTCGACCTTGTTGCGAACCGCCCAAGGCAGCAGGCACGCCGCGGCACCGTGGCGGCGTAAGATTAAGATCTGATGTGGAACCAGATGGCCCGGCCTCTTGCCCCGCTCTTCGACGGCCTCGACCTCGCGTCCCACGGGGACGATTGACGGCGCCGCCGCGCCGGGCCATCTGCGTCCGATGCCCGGAACAATCCCGGAACCCTTCGCCGCCTGGTTCGCCGCCCGCGGCTGGACCCCGCGTCCGCACCAGCTCGCCATCCTCGCCGCCGCCGCGTCCGGCGAGAGCGCGCTCCTGATCGCCCCCACCGGCGGCGGCAAGACGCTCGCCGGCTTTCTCCCCAGCCTGATCGCGCTGGCGCAAACCCCGACCCCCGGCCTGCACACGCTCTACGTCAGCCCGCTGAAGGCGCTCGCCACCGACGTCGCCCGCAACCTGCTCGCCCCGGTGGCCGAGATGGGCCTGCGCGTCACCATCGAGACCCGCACCGGCGACACGCCCGCCGACCGCCGCCGCCGCCAGCGCGAGCGTCCGCCGCAGATGCTGCTCACCACGCCCGAGAGCCTCGCCGTGATGCTCTCCCTGCCCGACGCGCCCGCTCTCTTCGCCTCCCTCCGCGCCGTCGTCATCGACGAGGTGCACGCGCTCGCCGGCATCAAGCGCGGCGACCAGCTCGCCCTCGGCCTCGCCCGCCTCGCGACCATCGCCCCCGCCGCAAGCCGCATCGGCCTCTCGGCGACCGTCGCGCATCCGGACGCAATCGCCGCCTACGTTGCCCCGGACGGCCGGCCGGACGGCGTGCGCCGGATCGAGGTCGCCGACGGCGCCCCACCCGCGCTCTCGGTGATGCTGCCGGATGGCGGTCTGCCCTGGGGCGGCCGGATGGGGCTGGTCTCGGCCCCCGAAGTGCTGGACCGCATCCGCGCGGCAAACCTCACCATCGTCTTCGTCAACACGCGCGCGCAGGGCGAGATGCTGTTCCAGGCGCTGTGGAAGCTGAACGCGGAGACGCTGCCGATCGCACTGCATCACGGCAGCCTCGACGTGGCGCAACGTCGCCGCGTCGAGGCGGCAATGGCTGAGGGCCGGCTCCGCGCCGTGGTGGCCACGTCCTCGCTCGATCTCGGCATCGACTGGGGCGGCGTCGATCAGGTGATCCAGGTCGGCGCGCCGAAGGGCGTCTCTCGTCTGTTGCAGCGGGTCGGCCGCGCCAATCACCGGATGGACGAACCCTCGCGCGCCGTGCTCGTCCCTGCCAACCGCTTCGAGGTGCTGGAATGCGAGGCGGCAGTGCGGGGCGTCGCCGCGCGCGAACTCGACGGCGACCCGCCGCGTGCCGGCGGCCTCGACGTGCTGGCGCAGCATTTTCTTCTCACCGCGGCCGGCGGCACGTTCGATCCCGATGCGCTGTTCGCCGAAGTGCGCCGCACGCAGCCCTATGCCGGCCTGTCGCGAAAGGATTTCGACGACGTCTTGCGCTTTGTCGAGGATGGCGGTTACGCCCTCGCCTCCTACGACCGCTGGCGCAAACTTTTTCGTGACTCCGAAGGCCGCATCCACATCCGCTCCGAACGCATCGCACGGCAGGCGCGGATGAATGTCGGCACCATCGTCGAGATGCCGCTGCTGAAGGTGCGGCTCGGCCGCCAGACGCTCGGCGAAGTGGAAGAATACTTCGTCAACGGCCTCATCCCCGGCGACACCTTTATGTTCGCCGGCCGCCTGCTGCGTTTCCTCCGCGTGCGCGAGATGGGCGCGGAGGTCGCCGACGGCGGCACGGGCGATCCGAAAATCCCCGCCTATGCCGGCGGCCGCCTGCCGCTCACCACCAACCTCGCCGCCCGCGTCCGCGCCCTGCTGCACGATCCGCGGACGTGGCGGCGCTTCCCCGCACCCGTCGCCGAATGGCTCGAACTGCAGCAGGACCGCTCGGAGCTGCCCGGAAGCGACGACCTCCTCGTCGAGACGTTTCCGCGTGAAGGCCGGTGGTATCTCGTCGCCTACACGTTCGAGGGCCGCAACGCGCACCAGACGCTGGGGATGCTGCTCACCCGCCGGATGGAGCGTGCCGGCGCGTCGCCGCTCGGCTTCGTCGCGACCGACTACGTGATCGCCGTCTGGTCCGCCGAGGAGCCGCGCGACATTTCCGCGCTGTTCGCCGAGGACATGCTGGGCGACGACCTCGAAGCCTGGATGGCGGAAAGCTCGATGCTGCGCCGGACTTTTCGGAATGTCGCGGTGATCGCCGGCCTGATCGAGCGCCGCCGCCCGGGCGAGGAACGCACGCGCCGCCAGCTCACCGTCAACTCCGACCTGATCTACGACGTGCTCCGCCGCCGCCAGCCGGACCATGTCCTGCTGCGTGCCACCCGCGCCGACGCCGCCGGCGGGCTCACCGATCTCGGCCGCCTCGCCGCCATGCTGGCGCGCGTGCGCGGCCGCATCCGGCACCGCCGGCTCGACCACGTCTCGCCGCTCGCGATCCCGGTGATGCTCGACATCGGCCGCGAGAGCGTCCGCACCGAGATCAGCGAGGAGGCGCTGCTCGCCGAGACCGAGGCGCTGGTCGCGGAAGCCGCCGCCGCACCCGCGCCGAAGCGCCGCCGCGCGTGACGGCGGCGCCGATCCACCTCGCGGGCGAGCGCCTGCTCCTCGATCCGGCGGGCGCGCTGCTATGGCCGGCGCAAGGACTGCTCGCGGTCGCCGATCTCCACCTGGAGAAAGGCTCGGCCTGCGCCGCGCGCGGGCAACTCGTGCCGCCCTGGGACACTCGGGCGACGCTGGAGCGGCTGGCACTGCTGCTGCGCCGATATCGTCCGCGCATCGTGCTGGCGCTGGGCGACAGTTTTCACGACGACAGCGGTGCCGCGCGCCTGGCGGCCGCCGACGCCGCGCGGCTCGCGGCGCTGACGTTGGCGCATCCCTTCGTATGGCTGCTCGGCAACCACGACCCCAGCCCGCCCGAGGGTGTGGCTGGCATGACAGCGGCGGAGTGGCGCTTGCACGGCCTGGTGTTCCGCCACATCGCCGAGCCCGGCGCGATCGGAGAAATCAGCGGCCATTTCCACCCGAAGGCGGCGGTCGCGACGCGCGCCGGCGGGGTCAGCCGCGCCTGCTTCGTCGCCGACGCGCGCCGCGTGCTGCTGCCCGCGTTCGGTGCCTACGCCGGCGGCCTCGACGTGACCGCGCCCGCGATTGCCGCCCTGTTCCCCCGCGGCGGCCGCGCCTTCCTGCTCGGGCGGGACCGGCTGTTCGGGTTCACGCTGGGCCAGGCGCGGGCGGCGCTGTCCTGACGTTGCGTACCGACGCATCTCGGCGCCGTCAGCACCGACATTCTTCTCGACATGGGCGCGGTGATCTCCGCGATGCCGTCTCCTGTCGGAACCTGCCGCGAGCGCACCGGGTTCATGCAACGTCGGACGACTTCACCCGATCTCATATCCCATAGATGCGCCGCGTGAGATAGGGGGCCAGCGGCGGTGTCGCCAGGACCGCAACCCAGAGATACAGCGCGAGATCAGGCCGCATCGCGCCCACCGCCAACGCCACCACGAACAAGGCGACCGCCAGAGACGACCGCACGATTTGCAGATGAGCACCGACGGTCCGATGAACGTCGATCCACAGCAACAGATGGACCAGTGCGATCAAGAACAGATGCGCGCCATAGATCATGACCGAGCCCAGCTTTGCGTCCGAACCTGTCAGCCCGTTGAGGCTGGTTGAGATTGGCACCAGCACGATGAGGAACAGGAATACGAGATGAAGCCAGGTTTGAAACGGCGCGACCGAGCTTGTCGCCGCCAGCCGCTGCTGCTGGGACACCCAATATCTGGCGGAGATGGCGAAGCTGAGCACGACGGTGACGAGTTCCCCGTTGATGGCGGGCAACATGCCGAGCACCGATCCTTTCTGCGCCTGGATAGACGGCAGCAGCGTCGTTACGACCAAGGTCATCGCGACGCCGAACATCGTGTCGCTGAGGCTCGCTAGTCGATCCGAGGACAGGAAGATCGCAACGCCGCCTTTGTCGGCCTTCGTGGCCATGTCTGCACCCGTCAGCCTGCTGCGACCGTTCTGCGACGGCTGGCTTTAATCTCCAAGCATTCGATCGGGCAGGAGGATGTCAGGGCCGAATAGCTCTGGCGATACGCGTTCGTTCGACCGGTGCATCGGGTCGCAGCACAGCGCATAGGCGGCAGTGGCGACGGGGAGGTGCGGACCGCCCGCGTTGCGCGCCGTGGCACCACACGGCTACGAGAAATCGTGCCGGGCCAGTGCGCTCTTTTGAGTATCACTCCTGAAGTCATTGGCAGTCCACGCAAGAAAGCCACAGAGGCCGACAATTACGGACCTAGACTCTGAATGTAGAAGGCGAAAATTGAATCGTTCGGTATTCCGTGATTCCCAACCCAGGAATAG
>DATAYA010000114.1:0-5541 GCA_036272815.1 Acetobacteraceae bacterium | reverse complement strand
CGCAATGCTCAGAGCAAGGCTTTCGCCGGAAGCGGGCAGCGGGCCGGTAACACCCCGGGCAAGCGCCGCAGTCAGGTCGTCAGGCATCCCCCCATTCCCCACTTCGCCGTCAGAAACAGATTCGTTCTCAACGTTACGGTTATGACGCTAATCGCTTCGAGGTGGCGGAAAATGCTACCGCAACCAAACATTTCTGAATACGAATTTGTTCGGGGCCGCGCCGGAGCGGGCCCGAGTCCGCCGCCGGCAGCTGATCCGGGCTCCCCGCGCCGGCGCCGCTCCTGCCGGCGGCGTGCGCCTGACGCCCCTCGCGCCGACACCGGGCCTGCGTCTATCCTGTGCGCCGCAGCAGCGAGGCCGTCATGCCGCCACTACCCGCCCCCGTCCTGGATCATCTCGTCATCGACGGCCGCGACCGCATGGATGCGGCGGAGGCGACCTGGCGTGCGCTCGGCTTCGCGTTGACCCCGCGCGGCTATCATTCGATGGGTTCGGCGAACCATCTCGCGGTCTTCGATACCGATTATCTGGAGGTGCTGGGCTGGGAGCCGGCGCGCGGGCTCGCCCGGCCCGACCTCTCGGACTATCCGCACGGGCTGAACGGGCTCGTCTTCAAGTCCGATGCCGGACCGGGCGTGCATGATGCGCTGCGGGCGGCCGGCGTGCCGGTCGAGGCGCCGGTGCGGTTCTCGCGGCCGGTGGTACTCCCCGGCGGCGCGCAGGACGCGCGCTTCGAGGTGACGCGGCTGCCGACCGGCTCGGCCAGCATCGGGCGCGTCTATTTCTGCCATCACGAGACGCCGGAGCTGGTTTGGCGGCCGGAATGGCGGGCGCATCCCAACGGCGCCGTCGCGATCACCCGGATGGTGATCGCGGCCGCCGATCCGGCCACGGTCGCCGGGCTGTTCGGGCGCATGTTCGGGGCCGACGCGCTGACCGCCGAGCCGGGCGGAGCCGCGCTGCTGCGCGCCGGGGCGGTGCTGATCGAGGTGCTGCCGCGCGCGGCCGCGGCGGCCGGCCTGGGCGCCGCTCTACCCGATGCGGCGGGACGCGCGGATTTCATGGCGCTGATCGGGCTGCGCACCAGCGGGCGCGAGCGGACGCGGGCGGCGCTTGCGGCGGGCGGCGTCGCAGGCGTGGTCGAGACACCGGAGCGGCTGCTGGTTCCGGCCTCCTCCGCGCTCAACGTCGCACTCGCCTTCGAGGGCTGAGACGGTGGCGGATATGGACGTGCCGCTGGATGCCGCGGCGGTGCAGCGCCGGCTGGCGGTCTCGCCCTTCATCCGCCTGCTGGACCTGACGGTGCTCTCGACCGATCCGGCGCGGCAGGAGGTGGTGATGCGCGGCCCGATGCGGCCGGAGTTCGAGCGCGGCGCGGGCAGCGGCCAATGGCATGGCGGCCCGATCGCGGGCTTGATCGACACGGTGGGGGATTTCGCGCTGGTGATGCTGCTCGGGCATGTGGTGCCAACGATCAACCTGCGGATCGACTATCTCCGGCCGGCGGTCGCGACGGCGCTGCTGGTGACCGCCCGCGTCCGCCGCGCCGGGCGCAGCGTCGGCACCGTCGATGTGGACGTCTGCGACGAAGCGGGCGCGCTGGTCGCGATCGGCCGCGCCACCTACGCCACGCGACCCGGCTGAGGACGCCCGCCTGATGCATCCAGACCGTGCCCGCGCCTTCGCAGGCCTCGGGCGGCTCGACCGCGCGACCGCCGCCGCCCAGAGCATCCCCTGCAAGCTCTGCGCGACCCCGGCCGCGCCCTTCGACGTGGTGGATTTCGCCAAGAGCGCGTCGCGCCAGGAGCACTACCCGTTCGGGCTGTCCGGCATCGCCGTGCCGTATCACCGCTGCCCGTCCTGCGGCTTCCTGTTCACCGCGTTTTTCGACGACTGGTCGGTCGCGGAGTTTGCGGCGCACGTCTACAACGATGATTACATCAAGGTCGATCCGGAGTACCGCGAGACGCGCCCGCTGCGGACCGCGGAGCAGATGGTGCGGCTGCTCGATGGCTGCCGGGAGGCGCGCATCCTCGATTACGGCTCCGGCACCGGCGCCTTCGCCGCGGCGATGCGGGCCGGGGGGTTCGCGCGGATCGAGGCCTATGACCCGTTCTCCAACCCGGTGCGGCCGGAGGGACGCTTCGACCTCATCACCTGCTTCGAGGTGATCGAACACACGCCCTCGCCGGTCGCGGCACTGGCGGAGATGGCGTCGCTGCTGGACGCGGGCGGCGCCATCCTGTTCAGCCAGAGCCTGCAGCCCGCCGACATCGGCCGGGTCCGCGGCGGCTGGTGGTATGTGGCGCCGCGCAACGGGCACGTCTCGACCTTCACGCCGTCAGCGCTCGCGGTGCTCGCGGCGCGCAGCGGCTTCGCCCTCTATACGGGCCAAGGCGGAGGGCAAGGCGGGCTGCACGCGATGACGGCCGCACCCGGGCGGTTCGCCGCCGCCGTCGTGTCGCAGATCGGCAAGCCGTTCGTCCATCTGCGGCTCCTTGCCCCCGAGGGGCGGGCGGGAGCCGATTGGCACGCCGTCGAGGGCACGCCGGGACGCCGCTTTCGCTGGACGCGCGCCGCCGCCATTGCCTGGGAGGTGCGGCTGCCGGACGCGACGCCGAACGTGCTTCGCGTCGAGGTGCCGTTCGCCAACGAGGTGCGCCGGAATTTCGCCGCCGCCTGCCGGATCGAGCTGGCCGGCGTCGCGCATCCGGTCGCGGTCGAAGGCGGGCGGCTGGTGGCGACGTTCGAGACGGCGTGCGCCGGCGCCTGCTCGCTGGCGCTGCGCACGCCACCGCCGATGACGCCCGCGAGCCTGCGCGAGGCGGCGACCGACCGGCGGGAGCTGGGGCTCGCGATCCGGGCGGCGCCGTAATCAGGTGCCACGGCCGATTTCGTCGCGCCGGCGAACCCAAATTGCCTCTGCCGCGTTGCTGCCGCATCGGCTTTACGGGGAGTGAAGGTCAAGCGATGGGCACGATCCTGCTGATCATACTGATTATCCTGCTGCTCGGGGCGCTGCCGACATGGCCGTACAGCACCGGCTGGGGCTATTACCCGTCGGGCGGCCTCGGGCTGGTCCTGGTGATCGTCATCATACTTCTGTTGGTCGGCTACATCTGACGCGGCGCTAGGAGGGGCGATCAGGCGGGACGGGTCACCCGTCCCGCCACCGCATCGAGTCGCGCCATCAGCTCCGGATCGCGTTTGTCGGGCGGCGTAATCACCGCATGGTCGAGCGCGTGGCCGCAGCCGTACGGACAGGCCTCCCGCGGCGCCCCCAGCGTCGGCACCACGGCGGCGACCAGATCGCGCGCGTGCGCCGCGTTCTCGAGCAGCACGCGCACGACGGCCTCGACGGTGACGTGCTCGTGGGTCTCGTGCCAGCAATCGTAGTCGGTGACCATCGCGACGGTCGCGTAGCAAAGCTCCGCCTCGCGGGCGAGCTTGGCCTCCGGCATGTTGGTCATGCCGATGACGCTGCACCCCCAGCTCCGGTAGAGGTGGCTCTCGGCGCGGGTCGAGAATTGCGGCCCCTCCATCACCAGATAGGTGCCGCCGCGCGCGACCGGCAGCCCGAGGCCGCGCGCCGCATGCTCCAGCGCGTCGCCGAGCCGCCCGCACACCGGGTCCGCCATGGAGACATGGGCCACGCAGCCCTCGCCGAAGAAGCTCTTCTCGCGCGCGAAGCTGCGATCGATGAACTGGTCGACAATCACGAAATGCCCGGGCGGCAGGTCTTCGCGGAGACTGCCGACGGCGGAGAGCGAAACCAGCTCTGTGCAGCCGGCGCGCTTCAGCGCGTCGATGTTGGCGCGGTAGTTGAGGTGCGTGGGCGAGAGGCGGTGACCGCGGCCGTGGCGCGGCAGGAACACCACCCGCACATCGCCGAGCCGGCCGAACAGCAGCGCGTCCGACGGCTGACCGAAGGGGGTCGGCACCTCGCGCCACTCGGTCCCGGTGAGGCCCGCGATGTCGTAGAGGCCGGAGCCGCCGATGATCCCGATGACGGGCTCGACCGGCGGCGCGGCGATGGCTTCAGTGCTCGACGTCGGACCAGACCTTGCGCTTGACGCCATAGGTCATTCCCGTGAGTGCCAGCAGGAACAGCACCACCTTCACGCCGGTCTTCTTGCGCTCCTCCAGGTTCGGGTGCGAGGCCCAGGTCAGGAAGCTCGCGATGTCGTGGGCTTCCTGCGGCAGCGTCGCCTTGGTGCCGTCGGCGTAGGTGACGCGGTTGGCGGTCAGCGGCGGCGGCATGTGGATCGCATTGCCCGGAAAATATTCGTTGTAGTACGTGCCGGGCGCGATCGTGACACCCTTCGGCGTCGGCTTGTAGCCGGTGAGGATGGCGTAGATGTAGTCCGCCCCGCCGGCGCGCGCCTTCTCGAGCGTGGACTGGTCCGGCGGGATCGCGCCGTTGTTGGCGGCCTTCGCCGCCTCGTCATTCGGGAACGGCGCCTTGAAGCGATCCGACGGCAGCGCCGGGCGCATCACCGTCTCGCCGCTCGAATTCAGCGTCGGCACCTGGACGCTGGCCGCGATCGCCTGCACCTGCGCCGCCGACAGCCCGATCTGCTCGAGGTTGCGGTAGGAGAGCAGGTTCATCGAGTGGCAGGCGGAGCAGACCTCCTTGTAGATCTGGAAGCCGCGTTGCAGCGAGGCGCGGTCGTAGGTGCCGAAGATGCCGTCGAAGCTCCATTTCTGCGCCGGCGGCGTTGGCGGCTCGGCCTGCGCGAAGGCCGGACCGGCGGCGAGTGCGAGAAGTCCGAACGCCAGGATGAGGCGGCGCATCACGGCCGCTCCATCGGCTTGGCCGGGGCGCCGCCGGGCAGCGGGCCGCCGCCGCGGCCGATCACCGGCCGGCTGATGCTCTCCGGCAGCGGCAGCGTGCGTTCGATGCGGCCCAGGATCGGCAGCAGCACGAGGAAATGGAGGAAGTAGTAGAGCGTGCAGACCCGCCCGATCGGCACCCAGATGCCTTCCGGCCGGTGCGCGCCGACGAAGCCGAGGCCGATCAGCGACAGCACCAGCAGCACCATGAGCTGCCGGTAGACCGGCCGGAACCGGGCGCTGCGCACGGGCGAGGTGTCGAGCCAGGGCAGCGCGAACAGCAGCAGGATCGAGCCGAACAGCAAGGTGACCCCGCCGAGCTTGTTCGGCACGGCGCGCAGCATCGCGTAGAACGGCAGGAAGTACCATTCGGGCACGATCTCGGCCGGCGTCTGCAACGGGTTCGCCTGGATGTAGTTGTCCGGCGCCATCAGGAAGTTCGGCGCGAAGAACACGATCGCCGCGTAGATCACGAGGAAGATGCAGACGCCGAAGCTGTCCTTCATCGTGTAGTACGGGTGGAACGGCACCGTGTCCTGCGGGCTCTTGACGTCGATGCCGAGCGGATTGTTGGAGCCAGTGATGTGCAGGGCGACGACGTGCAGGAACACCACGCCCACCAGCACGAACGGCAGCAAATAATGCAGGCTGAAGAAGCGGTTCAGCGTCGGGTTGTCGACCGAGAACCCGCCCCAGAGCCAGGTGACG
>DATAYA010000113.1:0-9238 GCA_036272815.1 Acetobacteraceae bacterium | reverse complement strand
CAGACAGCCGCCCGCGCCGCCAGCGCTGGATCGATCTCGATTGCGGTGACATGCCCGCCCGGGCCCACCAGCCGTGCGAGGATCGCGCTGTAGTAGCCGGTGCCTGCGCCGACATGCACGACACGCTCGCCCGGCTGCGCTGCCAGCGCGTGCAGGGCCAGCGCGTGCAGGCTGGGCTGGCCGTTGTTGATCCCCTGCGCCGGATCGAGCGCCACCAGCACGTCGGCATAGAGCGCCGCCGGATCGCTGGTCACCGCGAAATCGTCCGGCCCGGTCCCCACCATCCAGGGCGGCGGCCCGAGGAACGCCTCGCGCTCGGTCGCCGCGAACGCCGCCTCCAGCGCCGGGTCGACAACGCCCGCCGCCGCCAGCACGGTGCGCGCGTATCGCTCCCGGATCAGCGGGTCCATCAGCCCGGTGCCGCCTCCACCCGGCCGCGGCATTCGCCAAAACCGATCGGGACGAAGCCGTCCCGCTCGGCCCGCGCCCGGAGCACGATCTCGTCGCCGTCCTCAAGGAACCGCCGCGTCTCCCCCGAGGGCAGTGTGACCGGTGCCCGGCCGCCGTTGGTGATCTCGAGCAGACTGCCGTAGCCGTCCGGGTCCGGCGCCGAGATCGTCCCCGAGCCGAACAGGTCGCCCGGCCGCAGGTCGCAGCCGCCGCTCGCATGGTGCGCGACCATCTGTGCGACCGTCCAATAGAGGTGGCGCGCATTGCTCCGCGAGAGCCGCGCCGGCGCCTGCCCCGCCGCCCGCATCGCCGCGGACTGCAATGAGACGTCCAGCACCAGGTCGAGCCCGCCCGACGCCGCGTCCGCCGCGTCGTCGAGATAGGGCAGGGGCGCCGGCTCGTCCGCTCCGCGCGCGGCCCGCGCCACCCGGAATGGCGCCAGCGCCTCAGGCGTCACGATCCAGGGCGAGACCGTGGTGCAGAAGTTCTTCGCCAGGAACGGCCCCAGCGGCTGGTACTCCCACGCCTGGATGTCGCGCGCCGACCAGTCGTTGAGCAGGCAGAACCCGGCGATGTGCCCGGCGGCGCGCGCGATCGGGATCGGCTCGCCGGGCGCGTTGCCCGGCCCGATCCAGACCCCCAGCTCCAGCTCGAAATCGAGATTGCGGCTGGGGCCGAACGCCGGGACGGTCTCAGGGGCCGGCTTGCGCTGCCCGTTCGGCCGCCGCACCGCCGCGCCGGACGCGCGCACGGAGGACGCGCGCCCGTGATAGGCGACCGGCACGTAGCGATAATTGGGCAGCAACGGGTTGTCGGGCCGGAACTGTCGCCCGGTGTTGGTCGCGTGGTGGATGCCGGCGAAGAAATCCGTGTAGTCGCCGACCACGGCCGGCAGATGCAGCGCGCAATCGGCGGCCGTGTGCAGCAGCTCCGATCGCGCCGCGGCGCCGGCCGCCAGCAGCGCCGAGACCCCCGCCCGAAGCGCCAGCCGTGGCCCGGCTCCCATCGCCAGCAACGCGTTCAGGCTGGCGCCCGTCGCCGCCAGCGCCGCCGCTGCCGCCTCGCCCGACAGCACCTCGGCCGCCGCGCCGAGGTCGAGGATCGCATCCCCGATCGCCACCCCGCCGCGTGGGCCGCCGCCCGCGGGCGAGAAAACCCCGAGCGGCAAATTCTGGATCGGGAAATCGCGATGCCCTTGCGCGGAGGAAACCCAGCTCCGCAAGGCAGGATCGAGCGTCGGATCGGTCATTGCGAAAAGAACTTCGGCAGCCCCGCCCAGCACGCATCGTAATCGCGCTGCCGCCAGGGCGCCTGCATCGCCGCAACGGTCGGGCGGATCACCTGGCTGGTCTCGAACATGAACGCGAGCGTGCCCTCGATCTTGTGCGGCGACAGCTCCGCGGCCATCGCCCGCTCAGTCGTCGCCGCGTCCGGCCCGTGCGCGCTCATGCAGGGGTGCAGCGACACCCCGCCCGGCAGGAACCCCTCCGCCTTCGCGTCATAAACGCCGCGCACCAGCCCCATGCACTCGTTCATCACGTTGCGGTGGAACCAGGGCGGCCGGAACGTGTCCTCCGCCACCAGCCAGCGCGGCGGAAAGACGACGAAATCCATGTTCGCCAGCCCCGGCACCGCCGTCGGCGCCGTCAGCACCGTGAAGATCGACGGATCGGGATGGTCAAAGCTGATCGAGCCGATCGCGTTGAAATGCGCGAGGTCATAGACATACGGCGTCGCCGTCCCGTGCCACGCCACCACGTCGAACGGCGAATGGTCGAGCGTTGTCGCCCACAGCGTCCCCTGGAACTTCTGCACCAGCTCCGTGGGCTCGTCGCGGTCCTCGAACCACGCCACGGGTGCGGCGAAATCACGCGCGTTTGCGAGCCCGTTCGCCCCGAGCGGCCCGAGATCGGGCAACCGCAGCGCCGCCCCGAAATTCTCGCACGCGTATCCTCGCGCCGAGCCGTCCGGCAGGGCGACGGAAAACTTCATTCCGCGCGGGATCAGTCCGATCGACCCCGGCGGCACGTCGAAACGCCCGCATTCCGTCGTCACCGCAAGCGTCCCCTGCTGCGGCACCACCAGCAACTCCGCATCCGCGTCCATGAAGGCCCGCGCCATGTCGCGGTTCGCCGCATAGAGATGCACCGCCACCCCCGCCGGCAAATCCGCCGGCCCGTTGGCGCCCAGCGTGACCAGCCCGGCCAGCCAGTCCGTCGGCGCCTCCGGCATCGGCATCGGGTCCCAGCGCAGCCGGTTCGGCGTCGGCTCCGCCAGCGGGCCGGCCAGCGCCCCCTGCGCCACCCGCCGATACGCGGCATGCGCCGCCGAGGGGCGGATGCGGTAGAGCCAGCTCCGCCGCGCCTCCCGCCGCGGCACCGTGAACGCCGTCATGGTGAACTGCTCGGCATAGAGCCCGTGCGGCGGCCGCTGCGGCGAGTTGCGGCCTTCCGGTAGCGCGCCTGGGAGCGCTTCCGTCGCGAACTCGTTGCCGAAGCCGGTCTGCATCGCGTCCATCGGCGTCCTCCCGTTCAGCCGTGTTCGAGCGTGCGCCACATCTCCTGGTCGCGCTCGGCGGTCCAGATGCGTGGGTGATCCAGGCCGCTCGCCTCGTCAAAGGCCCTTGCAACGTCGAACGGCATGCAATGCTCGAAGATCACCCAATGCCCGTATTTCGGTCGCAGGAACGCCATGACGTCGTCGTAGATCGCCTTCAGGCCCATCCCCTTCGCGACGCCCTGCTTCACGCGCCCGAACAGGTCGGAGGTGAACGAAGCGGTCTGCTCGATCCCCTCCCGCACCTGCGCCACTCCCCGCAGACTCTGGCCGCGGCCCGGCACCAGATGCTCCGGACCCAGCGCCTGGATCGCCGCCAGCGTCCCCGGCCAGTCCGCGAAATGGGCGTCTCCGCAATAGGGCGTCGCGCCATATTCGACGCAATCCCCGGAGAACAGCACCCGCTCCTTCGGCAGCCAGACCACCGTATCGCCAGCCGTGTGGCTGCGCCCGATCTGGATTATCTGCACCTCGCGCTTGCCGAGCCACAACGTCATCCGCTTGTGGAACACGAGCGAGGGCCAGGTGAGCCCGGGGATCGATTCCCGGCCGCGGAACAGTCGGGGAAACCGCCCGATCTCGCTGTCCATGTCCTGCTGCCCGCGCTCTTCGATCAGCGCGCGCGTGACATCCGACGCGATCACCTCGGCGCCCTCGTACGCCGACGCGCCCAGCACCCGCACCGCATGATAATGCGACAGCACCACATGCCGGATCGGCTTGTCGGTCACCGCCCGGATGCGCGCGATCACGTCCGACGCCATCGCGGGTGTGGCCTGCGCATCAACCACGAGAACCGAACGGTCGCCGATCACGACGCCGGAATTCGGATCGCCCTCGGCGGTGTAGCCGTAGAGGCCGGGCGCCAACTCGTCGAAAGTGATCGTCTTGTCGGTCAGATCCTTGGTGCTCGCGAAACCGGACATCCCTATTCCTCCCTGGCCGCTTCCAACGCCTGCCGCAGCACCTCGGCATCGCCGACATGGTTCGCCAGCAGCAGGATCAGCCGCGCATTGACCAACGCGCTCCGCTCCGGCGGGAGGTCGCGGTGCAGCGCGATCAGCGCGGCATAGAACCCGTCCGGATCGGCGATGTTCGGCTCCGTGTTCAGCATGATGTCCGTCCCGCGGCCCGCGCGAGCGCCGCACCCACCGCCGCCGGATCGACGTGGCGCCACCGCGCCGCGACGTGCTGGTCGGGCCGCACGAGATATAGTGTTCCCGGCTTCGCATCATACCGCGCCCACGCCCGCCCGTCCGCATCCTCGAGCACGCGCAGGTCGCGCCGCCCTGGCACCGCCGCACCCGGCGGCACGACCAGAACCGCCCGCACTGGCCACGCCTCGGCCAGCGCCGCCCCGGGTGCAGCGGCCTCGGCGCCGAAGCCGAGGACCACGAAATTGTCACCCACCGCTTGCAGCAGCCAGCCCGGCCGGCCGTCCACGCGCACCGGCGCATCGGCACAGACCGCCCCAGGCGCTGGCCCACCCGCGAAGTCGTCCGCGTCCGGCGTGTTGAGCGGCGATCGCTCCAGGACTGCCGGCACCGACAGCCGCCCGCTGTTCACCAGCCGCCTTGCGAACGGATGCGTCCGCGCCAGCGTCAGCGCCGCATCGCGGAATGCGCGGCTCGCGGCGTTCTTCGGCGTGATGAAATCCGTGCTCCGCGTGGAGGCAAGGATGTTTTCGTCCGCGGCGGCCTCGCGCTCGGCGCCGTAGCTGTCGAGCAGCGCGTCCGGCGCGCGGCCCTGCACCACCAGCGCCAGCTTCCACGCCAGGTTTTCGGCATCCTGCACGCCGCCATTGGCCCCCCGTGCCCCGAACGGCGAGACCCCGTGCGCCGCATCGCCCGCGAAATACACCCGCCCGTGCCGGAACCGCTCCATCCGCTGACACGAGAAAGTATAGACACTGCACCAGACCAACTCGAACGCCGCTTCCGGCCCGAGCAGCGCCCGCACGCGCGGGATCACCCGCTCGGGCGCCCGTTCCGCCACCGGGTCCGCATCCCAGCCGAGCTGGAAGTCGATCCGCCACACGTCGTCGGCCTGCCGGTGCAGCAGCACCGACTGGCCGCGATGGAAGGGCGGGTCGAACCAGAACCAGCGCTCCGACGGAAACGGCGCCGTCATCCGCACGTCGGCGATCAGGAAGCGGTCGCGAAAACTCTCCCCGTGCGTCTCCAGCCCCATCAGCCGGCGCACCGTGCTGCGGCTGCCGTCGGCGGCGATCAGGTGGTCGCAGGCGAGGTCGTACCGCCCGTCCGGCGTCTCGATCGTGAGGGAAACGCCCTCCGCCGCCGGCCGCACGTCGGCGACGCGGTTGCGCCAGCGCAGGTCGATGCTCGGCAGCGCCCGCGCGCGCTCCAGGAGGAATGCCTCGACATGGTATTGCTGGAGGTTGATGAAGGCCGGCCGGTGGTGCCCGGCCTCGGGCAGCAGGTCGAACTGGTAGGCCAGGGTCTCGCCGAAGAACACGCG
Organism: Acetobacteraceae bacterium; assembly: GCA_036272815.1. Classification (GTDB taxonomy): domain Bacteria; phylum Pseudomonadota; class Alphaproteobacteria; order Acetobacterales; family Acetobacteraceae; genus DATAYA01. The sequence continues at coordinate 3,754 of DATAYA010000113.1, read as the reverse complement.
CCCGACATGCCACTGCACGCCGCGCTCGACCATCGGGCCGCCGCAGCCGAGCCGGTCGAAAATTTCGAGTGTCCGCTTGGCAAAGCAGATCGCCCGCGAGCCGGTCGCGAGCGTGTCGTCCTCGTCGAGCAGCACCACCGGCACGCCGTGTTGCGCGAGATCGATCGCGAGCGCGAGCCCGACCGGCCCGGCGCCGACGACGATCACCGGATGGCGCACGGGCGCCGCCGCGTCCTGGTCCGGCGATCGCACGTAGTCGAGCCGCATCTCCATGCCGCCCGCACCTCCCGCGGACAGGATGCGCCGGTGCACGGACGCGCGGAAGGGGCTCAGGCGGCCGGCAGCTCAGGCGGCCGGCAGCAGCCGCTTGAGGACGGCGCTGTAGCGGTGGCGCAGCAACTCCATCCGCGCCCGTCGGTCGCCGGTCATGTAGTTGAGCTGCACGGCATAGCGCTGGCCCACGAACCGGCGGTGCCCGTGCCAGGTGCCGGGCCCGTTCGGGAAGACCAGCAGCGTGCCGTCGACGGGTGGCACCTCGACCTCGAAGCGCTCGATGTCGTCCGCCTGGCGCAGCAGCCGCAGGCAGCCCTCCTGCCGCGCCCAGGCCGCATTCTGCGGGTTGAGGTAGAGCAGCACCGTCACCCGCTTGGACGCGCTGTCGCAATGGATGTGGCCGTCCTGCTCGTCGGTGTGACCGCGCAGCGTCACCATCGTCGGCGCCCGTCCGAGGTCGAGCCCGAACTTGGCCGCGACCGCGTCCCGGAAACCCGGACCCTCCAGCTCGGCGAGCATTCCCCGCGCCGCCGGCCCGAGCCGCAGCGAGCCGGTCGGGAACGATCCGCGCTTGGCGATCGTCGGCAGGTCGGCGACCACGGCTGCCAGCGCCTCGGGCGGCACGAAATCGCGCACCACGACATGCGGGAAAGGCGCGGCGGCGACCGGGGTTGCGCGCAGGCGGTCGAGATCGAGCGTGGTCATGCGGGCGCGGATAGCACGGCCGGCGCTACCCGGCGAGTAGGTCGGTGCCGGGCGTCCGCGCGGCCCTGGCCCGCATTCACCCCGGACGTGCACGGGTCGAAGGCAGAGCGCTTGATTGGGTCTGCCCGCATGCCATACAGGCGGACCGCCGAAGCGGCGTCTTCGGCCGTTTCAGGTCATTGGACTTTGGTGGGCGGTATCGGTGGGCAACATGCAAGTGTCTGATAATGCAAGTTCCCCTGAATCCAAGTGCGTCCGAGACGTTCCTTCCGCCATGGCCGAGCGGCTGATCGTCGCCCTCGACGTGGCGAGCGTGCGAGAGGCGCAGCTGCTCGTGACCCGTCTCGACGACGCCGTGTCGTTCTTCAAGATCGGCCTCGGGCTGGCATTCGCCCCCGGCGTTGACGGACTGATCGACGGCCTGGTCGGCCGCGGCAAGCGGGTCTTTCTCGACGCCAAGATGTTCGACATCCCCGAGACCGTCGGACGTGCGGTCGCCGTCGCAGCCCGGCGCCGCGTGAGCTTCGTCACGGTGCACGGCGACGAACGGATCATGCGGGCCGCCGTCGAGGGGAAGGGCGCCTCCGACCTCAAGGTGTTCGCGGTAACGGTCCTCACCAGCCTGGACGACGCCGCCCTTCGCGAGATGGGCTACGGGGTCGGCGCCCACGAGCTTGTCCAGATGCGGGCGCGGAAGGCGGTCGCGTGCGGGTGCGACGGCATCATCGCGTCGGCCAACGACAACCCGGACGGAATCAGACGGCTCGCCGAGACGCAAAGCCTGCTGATCGCCACCCCCGGCGTGCGGCAGGCCAGCGGCGACGTGAACGACCACAAGCGGACCGCGACACCCGGGGAGGCGATCCGGAACGGCGCCGACTACCTGGTCGTGGGCCGACCGATCGTCGCGGCACCGGACCCGGTCGCAGCGGCACGCAGCTTCATCGCGGAGATGGAGGCGGCGCGGCCTGGTTCCTGATTGCGGGCGACCCCGCCGGTCGCGCCCACGCTTGCGCATCCGAACCCCCGCCTGCCATACTCGCGACGTGACGGTTCTTCCGCACGGAAGATGAAAATGGGAATCCGGTCAGGGATGCTCCCCGAGAGGGGCCCGACGCCGGAGCTGCCCCCGCAACTGTAGGCGGAGAGCCGCGCGCCGGAATGCCACTGGGCCTTGAGGCCCGGGAAGGTCGGCGGGCGGCGATGCGTATCCGCGAGCCAGGAGACCTGCCGTCACAGCAGGCCGCGACGCCGGGCGGGGTGCCCCGGCGGAGAACGTGTCCGCCTCGGACACCGACCCCGCCGCGCGAGCGCCGGGGCGGCCCCCGCGCCCCTCGGCCGCGACGCGGCGGCGACAGGGGCCTGCCATGAACGAAACGAACGAAACGCCGCGTGGCGCCACCCTGCACGTCTGCACCACCTGCCGCGCCGGCCGCACCGAGCCGCCCTGGCCGGGCCGGCTGTTGCACGACACGCTGGCCGTTATGCCGCTCCCGGCCGGGCTGCGGCTCGCGGGTGTGGAGTGCTTCGCCAACTGCGACCGCGCGTGCAGTGCGGCGATCATGGCGCCGGGCAAGTGGAGCTACCTGCTCGGCGACCTGACGCCCCGCCACGCCGCCGATCTTCTGGCCTATGCGAGCGCCTATCTCGCCTCGCCGACCGGCACGGTGCTGCCCTCGCGCCGCCCCGCCTCGCTGCGGTCGATGGTCATCGGCCGCATGCCGCCGGCGGGCGGTCTTGCCCCGCGACCGGCGGCGGAGGCGGGCGCATGAAAATCCCGGCCACGATCGTCACCGGCTTCCTCGGCGCCGGCAAGACGACGCTGCTGCGTCACCTGCTCGCTCATGCTCGCGGGCGGCGGATCGCGCTCATCGTCAACGAGTTCGGCGAACTCGGCATCGACGGCGAGTTGCTGCGCGGCTGCGGCAATCCGGGCTGCGCGGCCGCCGACATGATCGAGCTGGCGAATGGCTGCCTCTGCTGCACCGTCGCCGAGGATTTCGTGCCCGCGATGGAGGCGCTCCTGGCGCGCGATCCGCCGCCCGAGCACATCGTCATCGAGACCTCCGGCCTGGCGCTCCCGAAGCCGCTGATCCGCGCGTTCGACTGGCCGGCGGTGCGCACGCGGCTGACCGTCGATGGCGTGATCGCGGTGCTGGACGCGCCCGCGGTTGCCGATGGCCGCTTCGCCGACGACCCGGACGCGGTCGCGGCGGCGCGGGTGGCCGACCCGTCGCTCGACCACGACAACCCGCTCGCCGAGGTGTTCGAGGACCAGATCGCCGCCGCCGACCTCGTGCTGCTCAACAAGTCCGACCTGCTGGATGCGGACGCGCTGGCTCGGGTCGCGGCGCAGGTCGCCGCCCGGCTGCCCCGCGCGGTCAGGATCGTCGCGACCCGGGAAGGCCGGCTCGATCCGGCGGTGCTGCTCGGTCTCGCCGCCGCGGCGGAGGACGACCTCGCGGCACGGCCCTCGCACCACGACGCAATGGACGGCGCCCACGAACACGATGATTTCGAGAGCTTCGTTGTCCCGATCGCCGAGGCCGAGGCATCGGAGCCGCTGCTCGCCCGCCTGCGCGACGCGGCGGCCGCGCACGACATCCTGCGCATCAAGGGTTTCGCCTCGCTCCGCGGCCGGCCGATGCGGCTCGTTGTGCAGGGCGTGGGCGCCCGCTTCGGCGCGCATTTCGACCGGCCCTGGGCTTCGGGCGAGGCGCGCGCCGGGCGGGTCGTGGTGATCGGCAGGCGGGGGCTCGACCGCGCCGCCATCGCC
>DATAYA010000112.1:0-9035 GCA_036272815.1 Acetobacteraceae bacterium | reverse complement strand
CGGACGGTCTCCCCGGTCCAACGATCAGCGGCACCAATCCGTGGCCGACCGCGGAGATAATGCGATCGGCTCCGTCGGCAGTCCAACCCCCGTGATGATCTCTGTCTATGGCGGTGGTCCCAGACTCCAGGCCCGGTCGCGAAAATTGGTCGGAGCGGCGGGATTCGAACCCACGACCCCCAGTCCCCCAGACTGATGCGCTACCAGACTGCGCTACGCTCCGACCGTGTCGGCACGTCTAGCAGCGCCCGGCGTCTCAATCCAGCAGCGCGCGCAACTCCTCCAGCGCCCGCAGCGTGCGCGCGAGCGTCGCCCGCAGCCGCTCGACCTCCGCCTCGCCGCGCGGACGCGCGGAGCCCGGGCGCGGCGCCGGGGCGGCCCGGGCGAGGCCCGGCATCGGCAGTTCGGGTGCGGCCGCCGCCACCGCCTCGGCGCGCTCCGCCTCGGCCTCCGCCCGCTCGGCCGCGGTCGCCGGGGGGATGTCGTCGGCCAGCATGCCGCCGCCCTCGCGCAGCAGCCGCTGGACGCCCTTGATCGTGTAGCCCTGGGTGTAGAGCAGGTCGGCCACCCGCCGCAGCAGCGCGATGTCGTCCGGCCGGTAATAGCGTCGGCCGCCGCCGCGCTTGAGCGGGTGGACCTGGGTGAACTTCGTCTCCCAGAACCGCAGTACATGCTGCGGGATGTGAAGGTCGTCCGCCACCTCGCTGATCGTGCGGAACGCGCCCGGTGCTTTCTTGGCGCGCGGCCGCACCGTCGCCTCGGTCAGCGTTTGGCTCCCCGCCGCTGTGTCATTCATTCATCGTCCCCGGCATCATCCCCGGCATCATCCCCGGCATCGTCCGCCCCGGCCGGCACCGTCTGACCGTTGACGTGCGCCCGCAGCGACTGGCTCGGACGGAACACGAGCACCCGCCGCGGCAGGATCGGCACCTCCACGCCGGTTTTCGGATTGCGCCCCACCCGGCGTCCCTTCTGCCGCACAGAGAAGGTGCCGAAGCCGCTGATCTTGACGGATTCTCCAGATTCGAGCGCGGCGGCCACCCGCTCCAGCACGGTCTCCAGCAGATCGGCAGACTCGTTGCGCGAAAGCCCGACCTGGGCATAGATCGTCTCGGCGAGATGGGCGCGGGTGACGGTGTTCATGTCCGAACCGTAAGATAGGCCACCGCCGCGCGTCAACAAATCCCGAAGGATCAGGTGTTTGACGCGGCTCGGCGGAGTGTCGGCTCAGAGCCGGACCAGCGCCGAACCCCAGGTCAGGCCGCCGCCGAGCGCCTCCATCAGCACCAGGTCGCCGCGCTGGATACGGCCGTCGCCACAGGCCTCGGCGAGCGCCAGCGGGATCGAGGCGGCCGAGGTGTTGGCATGGCGGTCGACCGTGGTCACCACACGCTCGGGCGGCAGGCCGAGGCGGCGGCCCATCGCGTCCATGATACGCTGGTTGGCCTGGTGCGGCACCAGCCAATCGACGTCGGCGCGGCCCAGCCCGTTGGCCGCCAGCGCCTCGTCGACCACGGCGGCGAGCTTGGTCACCGCGTGGCGGAACACCTCGCGCCCGTTCATCCGCAGATGTCCCGGCCGCTCCGGCCGGCCGACGGCGCCATCGACGAAGAGGATGTCGCCCAGCCGCCCGTCCGCGTGCAGGTGCGTGGAGAGCAGGCCCCGCGCAGCCCCGTCCGCCCGCGGATCTCGGTCCGCCGCCTGGGCCGGGCGCAGGAATACCGCCCCCGCGCCGTCGCCGAACAGCACGCAGGTGCCGCGGTCGGCCCAGTCCAGGATGCGCGAATAGACCTCCGAGCCGATCACCAGCGCGCCGCGAGCCTGGCCGGCGCCGATCATCGCATCCGCGATCGAGAGTGCGTAGACGAAGCCGCTGCACGCGGCCGAGACATCGAAGCCGAAACCGCCCTCGATGCCGAGCGCCGCCTGCACCCGGAGTGCGGTCGCCGGAAACGCCTCGTCGGGCGTGCTGGTGGCGAGGATCACGGCATCGACGTCGCCCGGTCCCGCGCCGGCGTCGCGCAGCGCCGCGCGCGCGGCGGCCGCACCCATGAAGGCGGCGGTCTCGGCGGGTCCCGCGAGATGCCGCTGGCGGATGCCGGTGCGCTCGGCGATCCAGGCGTCGGAGGTGTCCAGACGCTGCGCCAGCTCGTCGTTGGAGACGACGCGCTCGGGCAGGTAGGCGCCGATGCCGTCCAGAACGGAGACGGGTGCCCGGGTCATGGGCCGGCAGCCGCGAGCCCGTTTTTCGCCACGCCGGCCGGATCGGCGGAAGCCTCCACTTGGCCATCCGGCGGCAATGCACCCAGGGTCGCGATGCGCGCCATCCCCTCGCGGATGCGATCGTTGAAGCGGTGCAGCACCATGTCGACCGCGACATCGACGGCGTGCGCGAAACCCTCGGCATCGGTGCCGCCATGGCTCTTCACGACCATGCCGTTGAGCCCCAGCATGACCGCGCCGTTGTAGCGCCGCGGGTCGAGCCATTCGCGCAGCCGGTCCAGGCTCGGGCGCAGCAGCAGGTAGGCGATCTTGGCGGAGAGGTTGGCGCGGAACACCTGCCGCAGCAGGTCGCCCACCAGCTTGAGCGCGCCCTCCCCGGTCTTGAGTGCCACGTTGCCGGTGAAGCCGTCGGTGACGACGACATCGACGGTGCCGGCGGTGATGTCGTGCCCCTCCACGAAACCGCGGAACTGCGGGCCTATATGGCTCTCGCGCAGCACCTCGGCGGCCTGCCGCAGCCGCTCGTCGCCCTTCATCTCCTCGGAGCCCACGTTCAGCAGCCCGATCGTGGGCGCGGTCAGGCCGAGGGCGGTGCGCGCGAACACGTCGCCCATGACCGCGAACTCGATCAGGTTGCGGGCGTCGCAGACGACATTGGCGCCGAGGTCGAGCAGCACCACGTCGCCACGGGCCGAGGGGCCGATCGCCGCCATCGCCGGGCGGTCGATCCCGGGCAGCGTCTTGATGACGATCTTGGCGAGCGTCAGCAACGCGCCGGTGTTGCCGGCGGACACCACGCCCAGCGCCTCGCCCGCCGCCACCGCGTCGATCGCGACGCGCATCGAGGCACCGCGCATCCGCAGCGCCGCGGTCGGCTTGAGATCGCCGGCGATCACCTCCGGCGCGTGCCGCAGGGTGCAGGCGGCGGCGGCGCGCCGGTTGGCGGCCAGCAGCGGTGCGACGCTGGCGTCGCCCACCAGCAGGAAGCGTGCGCCCGGGTGCCGTTCGGCGGCAATCGCGAGGCCATCGACCACGATCTGCGGCGCGTGGTCGCCACCCATCGCATCCACCGCGAGCGTGAACGGCTCGCTCATCGGAGATGCCGGGAAAGGCCCGGCCGGATCAGATGCGGACCGCCTTCAGCCCCTTGCCGGCGGCGACGACCTCGCGACCGTCATAGTAGCCGCAATGGCCGCAGATGTGGTGCGGACGCTTCAGCTCGCCGCAATTGCCGCACTCGGCATGTGCCTCGGGCCGCAACGCCTGGTGGCTGCGGCGCATCCCGCGACGGGATGGCGAGGTCTTTCGCTTCGGAACGGCCATGAGGGAGCCCTTTGGTCCTGCTGTGGCGGCGGCGCTTGGCGGCCGCCGTCCTCGGTTACAATTCGGAGATTCCGCGAGCGCCGGGCTCTACCAGAGGCGGCCACCGCCCGCAAGGCGAACAGCCGCGGCCGTGCCTCCGTCAGAGCGGTTCGGGCGGGGTCGCCGCACCCGGCCCGAGCGGGCGCGTCATCAGCACGGAATCCAGCCAGCGCCCATGCTTCCAGCCGATCGCCGGCAGCAGTCCCGCCTGACTGAAGCCGCAGGCGGCGTGCAGCCGGATGCTGGCCGTATTGGCGAGATCGCCGATCACCGCGATCATCAGCCGCAGCCCGATCGCCTCGCAACGCGCGATCAGCGGCGGCAGCAGCGCGCGGCCGATGCCCTGCCCCTGGCGGTCGGGCGCCACGTAGATCGAATCTTCTGCGCAGAACCGATAGGCCGGCCGCGGGCGGTAGGTGCTGGCATAGGCGTAGCCGGCCAACGCGCCGTCGATCTCGGCCGCGAGATAGGGAAAGCCGCCGGCCAGGATCGCCTCGCGCCGGCGGCCAAGCTCGTCCGGGCCGGGCGGCTCGTATTCGAAGCTCGCGGTGCCGAAACGGACGGCATGGGCGTAGATCGCGGCAATGGCGGGCAGGTCCGCATCGCGGCTGTCGCGGACGCGGACCGGCATGGGTCAGCCGTTCACCGGTTCCGCGTCCGGGTGCGCCATCCGCGGGACGACCGGCGGCAGCGCCGGGCAGAGCCACAGCCAGCCATGCGCTGTCTCCAGCTCGACGGCGACCACGCTGAGCGCGATGGCGGCGGCGGCCCGGCCCTCGGCTTGGGCGCGGGCGGCGGCCGCGGTCATCTCCTCGAACAACTCGCACAGCGCCTGCCCGCGCTGCCGGGCCTCGCCGTCCGCCTGATCGAGCCATGCCGCAAGCACGCCCTCCAGCGCCCCCGGCATCGCAGGGGCGGCACCGTCAGGGGCTGCGGCGTCGCGCAGGTGGCGCGCGGCGGCGACCGCGATCGCGCTCTGCAGCAGCGCGTCGGAACGCTCGCCCGGTCCGAGCAGCGTGATCGCATAGTGACGCAGCCGCGGCAGCAGGATGTCGAGCGCGACGGCGAACCCGGCGGGACGATCGTGCGTCATGCGGCGTCTCCCCTGCTGCCAGTCAGAACGTTTCGGAAAAGTCTCTACCTTCCCCGGTCGGCGCGCAACATTCAAACGTGAATGTCCAGCCTTCAGACGTGAACGCCGGGCAGCAGCAGGTGGATCGCGAACAGCACCACGATCACTGCGATCAGCACGCTCACGATGCCGCCCAGGAACCGCAGCGCGGCCGCCAGCACGAGCACGGCGACGAGCAGCAGCACGAAGGTCTGCAGCGCCCCGCCGGCGAGGCCGAGCAAGGCCAGCACATGGCGCGCCGCATCGTCGGCCGCCGCCATCGCCGACAGCAGCAGTGCGGCGAGTGCCGCGACGAAAGCGAGGAAGCTTGCGACCAGACGATGCCATGCCATGCTCCGTATCGACCCTCCTGCCCGATGGTGCGGCCAGCATGCCGCAAGATGGCGGCCGTGGCATCGTGGCGCCCTGCGCTGGCCTTCCGGCCGAGGCCGGCGTAAGCCCGTGGCCACCGATCCCGCCCGCCCCGAGCCACGAACCCCCGCCATGGAAGCAACCGACGGCCTGCCGCTGCCGCAGCGGACCTGGGCCATCCTCACGATCATGCTCGGGCTGACGATGGCGGTGCTCGACGGCGCGATCGCCAATGTCGCCCTCCCCACGATCGCGCGGGACGTCCAGGCGAGCCCAGCGGACTCGATCTGGGTGGTCAACGCCTACCAGCTCGCGGTCACGATCTCGCTGCTGCCGCTGTCCTCGATCGGCGAGATCTACGGCTACCGCCGCGTCTACCGCGCCGGGCTGGCGCTGTTCACGGTCGCCTCGCTCGGCTGCGCGCTGTCGCATTCGCTGACCACGCTGACCATCGCGCGCGTGGTGCAGGGCTTCGGCGCTGCCGGGATCATGAGCGTCAACACCGCCCTCGTGCGCTTCATCTATCCGCGCGCGCGGCTCGGGCAGGCGATGGGGCTGAACGCGATGGTGGGCTCGGCGGCCTCGGCACTCGGTCCGACCGTCGCTGCGGGCATCCTGTCGGTCGCGTCATGGCCATATCTGTTCGCGGTCAACGTGCCGGTCGGGGTGGTTACCCTTGCGATCGCGATGCGCTCGCTGCCGCAGACCGAGCACGCGGCGCGGCGCTTCGATACGGCGAGTGCCTTGCTCTCGGCGCTGACCTTCGGGCTGCTCATCACCGGCATCGACGGCGCCGGCCACGGCGAGCGCGCGGCCCTGGTCGCGGCGGTGCTCATCGGTGCGGTGACGGCCGGCGCCATCCTGGTGCGGCGGCAAATGGCGATCACCTCGCCGCTGCTGCCGATCGACCTGATGCGCATCCCGATGTTCGGGCTCTCGGTCGCGACCTCGATCTGCGCCTTCGCAGCCCAAGGGCTGGCGATCGTCTCGCTGCCGTTCTTCTTCGAGAACGCGCTGCACCGCGGGCAGGTGGCGACCGGGCTGCTGCTGACGCCCTGGCCGCTGACGGTCGCGGTGGTGGCGCCGATCGCGGGGCGGCTGTCGGACCGCTACCCGGCCGGCCTGCTGGGCGGCATCGGGCTGCTGGTGCTGGCGGCCGGGCTGCTCGGGCTGGTGCTGCTGCCGCCGGACCCCTCGGCGTTCGAGATCGCCTGGCGGATGACGCTGTGCGGCGCCGGCTTCGGCTGCTTCAACTCGCCCAACAACCGCGCCATGATCGCCGCCGCACCACGCTCGCGGACCGGCGGCGCTTCCGGGATGCTCTCGACGGCGCGGCTGCTGGGCCAGACCACCGGTGCCGCGCTGGTGGCGCTGGCGTTCGGGCTGGCGCCGGCGCATGGCACCGGGCTCGCCCTGTCGCTGGCGACGACGCTCGCCCTGGTGGCTGCGGCGGTGAGCTGCGTGCGGCTCGGCCGCCGTGTCCGGCCGGCGCGGGCGTTGGGTTCGGACTGAAGGGGGCTGGGACTGAACGGGCTCGGACGAAACGGGGCATGCATGGACGAGATCGAATGCGTCGTGGTCGGCGCCGGCGTGATCGGCCTCGCGGTCGCCCGCGCGCTCGCGCAGGCCGGGCGCGAGGTGATCGTGCTGGAGGCGGCGGAGGCGATCGGCACCGAGACATCCTCGCGCAACAGCGAGGTGATCCACGCCGGCATCTACTACCCGAAGGACAGCCTGATGGCGCGGTTCTGCGTCGCCGGGCGCGAGATGCTCTATGCCTTCTGCGCGGCACACGGCGTCCCGCACCGCAACTGCGGCAAGCTGATCGTCGCCACCGACGCGGACGAGGCGGCGCTGCTGCAAGGCATCCGCGCGCGCGCGGCGGCGAACGGCGTCGTGCTGGAGCCGCTCGGCGCCAATGCCGCCATCGCGATGGAGCCGGCGCTGCGCTGCGTCGCCGCCCTGCACTCGCCAGCCACCGGCATCATCGACAGCCACGCCTACATGCTGGCGCTGCAGGGGGATGCCGAGGCGGCGGGTGCGGCATTCGCGTTGCTGAGCCCCGTCCTACGCGGGCGCACGGAGCCGGACGGCATCGTGCTGGAGGTGGGCGGGGCCGAACCGGCGACGGTGCGCTGCCGAACTCTCGTGAACGCTGCGGGCCTGCACGCACCGACGCTCGCGCGCTCGATCACGGGCGTGCCGCCGGGGAGCGTGCCGGGCGAGTACTACGCCAAGGGCAACTACTACACGCTGGCCGGGCGGTCGCCGTTTTCGCGGCTGATCTATCCGGTGCCGGTGGCGGGCGGCCTCGGCGTGCACCTGACGATCGACCTCGGCGGCCAGGCGCGGTTCGGGCCCGACGTGGAATGGATCGACATGCCGGACTACTCCGTCGATCCGGCGCGGGCGACGCTGTTCTACGACGCGGTCCGCCGCTACTGGCCGGGCCTGCGCGACGGGACGTTGCAGCCGGGCTATGCCGGGATACGGCCGAAGATCGTGCCGCCCTCGGTCGCGAAGCAGGATTTCGTCGTGCAGGATGCGACGGCGCATGGGGTGACCGGGCTGGTCAACCTGTTCGGCATCGAGAGCCCCGGATTGACCGCGTCACTGGCGCTCGCCAAACACGTCGCCGAAATCGTGTCGGAGTAGCGGCAGCCCTCAATCCAGGAACCGCAGCTTCCCCGCCCGCTCGAGATCAGAAATCCGCCCCGGCATCGCGAGGCCCGCGACCACCCGCGCGTCCATCGCCGTCTCCGCCGCCGCGACCTCCCGCACGCGCGCGCCGATCGCGGCGATCCGCGCCTGCGGCACCACGACGACGCCGTCGCAATCGGCGATCAGCAGGTCGCCCGACGCGACCGCAATCCCGCCGATCACCACCGGCAGCCCGACCGTGCCCGGCCCGGAAGCCGCGCAGGAATTGGGCGTGACGCCGCCCGCGAAGCACGGCAGCCCGACCGCGCGGATGCCGGGCGTGTCGCGCACCGCGGCGTCGGTGACCAGCCCGACCGCGCCGCGGTTGCGCGCCATGCCGGCCACCCGGTCGCCCATCACCGCGAGATCGAGAAAGCCGTCGGCGGCCGCCACGATCACGTCACCCGCCTCGGCCACCGAGATCGCGCCGAGGATCGCCAGATTGTCGCCCGGCCCGCACTGGCAGGTCAGCGCCACCCCCACGAACGCCGCTCTGTCCGGATCGACCGGCTTGATCCGGTGGTCGAGCGCGCCGCGCCCCTCCATGCTGTCCACGACGAAGCCGGTCGGCATGTCGCGGAACGCCGCCAGCAGCGCGGGGTCGGGGCGGGCGATGCGGCGGCTGATGGTCAGGATCGGCGGGTCTTCGAGCACGGTGCGTTTCTCCTTGTTCAGACCGACCGGGTGATGCCGCCGTCGACGCGGATGTTCTGCCCGGTGATGTAGCCCGCACCCTCCGAGGCGAGGAAGGCGATGGTGGCCGCAACCTCGCCCGCCAGGCCATAGCGGCCCATCGGAATGCGGGCGCGGAACTCCGGCTTCTCCGGCAGGCTGTCGATGAAGCCGGGCAGCACGTTGTTCATGCGGATGCCCTCGGCGGCGTAGCGGTCGGCGAACAGCTTGGCGAAGGCCGCGAGCCCGGCGCGGAACACGCCGGAGGTCGGGAAGGCGGGGTCGGGCTCGAAGGCCGCGAAGGTCGAGATGTTGACGATCGCACCGGCGCGCTGGCGCTGCATCACCGGCGTCACCAGCCGCGTCGGACGCACGGCGCTCAGGAAATAGACCTCCATGCCGCGATGCCAGTCCTCGTCGCCGAGGTCGACCAGCGGCGCCCGCGGGCCGTGGCCGGCGCTGTTCACTAGCACGTCGATGCGGCCCCAGCGGTCGAGCGTCGCGTCCACCAGCCGCCGCAGATCGTCCTGCGACTGGTTGCTGCCCGTGATGCCGACGCCGCCGAGGGACGCCGCCAGTGCCTCGCCCTTGCCGG
>DATAYA010000111.1:0-2646 GCA_036272815.1 Acetobacteraceae bacterium | reverse complement strand
CAGGCGTGGATCGGGTCGAGCGCCGCGGTGCGCGCGGCGATCGCGGCGACCTCCGGCTCGATGCCGAACAGGTACGCCAGGAACCCTTCCAGATGCGGGCCGAGGGCGAGCAGGAGATCCGCCTCGGCGCGGGTTTCGAGCGCGTCGGGTTCGGCGCGGGCGGCGAGCAGGCGGGCGTGCAGGGCGGCGTCCTCGCCTGCGAGTTCTTCGAGGAACCGGCGGTCGAGGCGGATCAGCGCGTCGCGATCGGACAGGTCGGGGGGCTTGGGCATGCGGCGGCCCGTCTGCCACGGGGCAGGGGACTGGTCCAGGGTGGGGATCGATCGGCTATCCTGGGTCACAGGGAGGATTTGGCGATGACCGACGCCGGCTACGAGGCCGTCTATGCCGCATGGCAGCGCGATCCGCAGGGCTGGTGGGAGGCGCGCGCGGGGCTGATCGACTGGGACCGCCGGTGGGAGCGGGTGTTCGCGCCGGAGCTTGGTGCCGCGGGACAGTGGTTCGCGGGCGGCGTGCTGAACACCGCCCACAACTGCCTCGACCGGCACGTGGCGGCCGGTCGGGGCGAGCAGATCGCGCTGATCTGCGACAGCGCGATGACGAACCGGGTCGATCGTATCACGTATCGCGCGCTGCGGGACCGCTGCGCGAAGCTGGCGGGGGCTCTCGCCGCGCGAGGCGTCGGGCGCGGCGACCGGGTGGTGATCTACATGCCGATGGTCGCCTCGGCAGTCGTGGCGATGCTCGCCTGCGCGCGGCTGGGCGCCATCCATTCGGTCGTGTTCGGCGGGTTCGCGGCGGCGGAGCTGGCAAGCCGGATCGCGGACGCGAAGCCGCGGGCGGTCCTCTCGGCGTCGTGCGGGCTCGAGCCGGGGCGGGTCGTTCCCTACAAGCCGCTGCTGGACGCGGCGATCGCACTCAGCCCGCACAAGCCGGACTTTTGCCTGATCGAGCAGCGCGAGGCATTGCAGGCCGAGCTGGTGGCCGGGCGCGATTTCGATTTCGCCGAGGCGGAGGCGGCGGGTGCGCCGCATGACTGCGTGCCGGTTGCGGCCACCGACCCGCTCTATATTCTTTATACATCCGGAACCACAGGGCGGCCGAAGGGGCTGGTGCGCGACAATGGCGGGCACGCGGTCGCGCTCGCGAACTCGATGCGCATGGTCTACGGCGTGGAGACCGGCGAGGCGTTCTGGGCGGCGTCCGACATCGGCTGGGTGGTCGGGCACAGCTACATCGTCTATGGCCCGCTGCTCGCGGGATGCACCTCCATACTGTACGAGGGCAAGCCGGTCGGCACGCCGGATGCGGGCGCGTATTGGCGCGTCTGCGCGCAGCATGGCGTGCGCGCGTTCTTCACCGCACCGACGGGATTGCGCGCGGTGAAGCAGGCGGACCCGGAGGGGGCGCATATCGCGCGCCACGATCTGTCGAAGCTGCGCACGCTGTTCCTCGCGGGCGAGAGGTGCGATCATTGGTGGCAGACCGAGACGGCATGGTCGATCACGGCCGGTTTTGCGGGGCTCGGATTGTTTCCGTTCAAGCCGGGTGCCACGGGACGGCCTGCACCGGGATTTGACCTTCGGGCACTCGATGAGACGGGACACGAACTGCCGCGCGGGGAGACGGGAAATCTCGTGGTGCGGCTGCCGCTGCCGCCGGGATGTTCGCCGACGCTGTGGCAGGACGATGCGGGTTTTCGTCGTGCCTACCTCGCGGATTTTCCGGGGTGGTATCGCACCGGCGATGCGGGCGCGATCGACGCAGACGGCGACGTGTGGGTGCTGGGCCGCACCGACGACGTCATCAACGTCGCCGGCCACCGTCTCTCGACGGGCGCGATGGAGGGCGTGCTGGCGGCGCACCCGAATGTCGCGGAGTGCGCGGTCGTCGGCATGGCGGATGCGCTGAAGGGGCAGGTGCCGCTCGGGCTCGTGGTGCTCAAGACGGGCGTAGACCGGCCGGAAGCGGAGATCGTGCGCGAGCTGGTGGCATTGGTGCGCGAGCGGATCGGGCCGGTCGCGGCGTTCCGCGACGCGCGCGTGGTCGGGCGGCTGCCGAAGACGCGGTCGGGGAAGATTCTTCGGGGCGCGATCCGGCGGCTTGCGGACGGGGAGGCGGGGATGGTACCGGCGACGATCGAGGACCCGGCGGCGCTGGATGAGATCGCCGTCGCATTGGGGCGCGCGTGATGCGGCGGCGCCGCGTCGCCACGGCGGCGATCGTCGTGCTACCGGCACTGTGGGCGGGAGGTGCCGCAGCGGCGGCGCCTGCGGAGCACAGGCTCGCGGAGCGGTTCGCGGAGACGCTGAGCGCGCACGACATCGCAGGATTCGCGGCGCTGTTCGCGGACCACTACACCCAGCACCAGAGTTCGGCGGCGGCACCGAAGCCGCCCGCGGGGCGCACGCCCAAGCAGCTCACGGTCGGGTTCTTCGCGGCGCGGATCGAGGCTTTTCCCGACCTTGTGGTGACGGCGGCGCCGATCGTGGCGAGCCCGGGATGGGTGGCGGCGAATTTCACTTATGCCGGCACGCAGCGCGGCGCGTATCTCGGCGTGGCGCCAACCGGGCGGCATGTGTCGTTCAATTCGACCGACATTCTGCAAGTCGTGGACGGGAGATTTGTCGCGCATTGGGGGGCGGC
>DATAYA010000110.1:0-17657 GCA_036272815.1 Acetobacteraceae bacterium | reverse complement strand
AATCGTGAGCATAAACAGCGAGCTAGCGCGATCTGCCCTTAGTTAGCGATCACCATAGGACGTCATTCCCTATAGACCGCGAATCCAAACCCCTCTAGCAGGGCTGCTTCTGCTCGAGGTCCCTAGGTAGGCTTGGGAGCTCAGCCCGCCCGAGCCCGCGATCGGCGCCGCGGCCGCGCCCGGCCCGGACCTCGTCGAGGTGAAGGGGATGGAGACGGCCAAGCGGGCACTGGAGATCGCCGCGGCCGGCCGACACAACCTGCTGCTGGTTGGGCCGCCCGGCTCCGGCAAGTCGATGCTGGCCGCCCGCCTGCCCGGCCTGCTGCCCGACCTCTCGCCCGCCGAGGCGCTGGAGGTCAGCATGGTCCACAGCGTCGCCGGGATGTTGGATGGCGGCCGGCTGGTGATGCGGCCGCCGTATCGCGAGCCGCACCATTCCGCCTCGCAGGCGGCGCTGACCGGCGGCGGCCAGCGCGCGAAGCCCGGCGAGGTCAGCCTCGCGCATCGCGGCGTGCTGTTCCTCGACGAACTGCCCGAGTTCCCGCGCCAGGCACTGGAGGCGCTGCGCCAGCCGCTGGAGGCCGGACGGACCACAGTCTCTCGCGCCAGCGCGCACGTCACCTATCCGGCGCGCTTCCTGATGGTGGCCGCGATGAACCCGTGCCGCTGCGGCCATCTCGGCGATGCCGCGCGCGAATGCGGCCGGGCGCCGCGCTGCGGCGAGGACTACCAGGCGCGGATCAGCGGCCCGCTGCTCGACCGCATCGACCTCGTGGTGTCGGTCCAGCCGGTGGCCGCGCCCGAATTGTCCCGCGCGCCGCCCGGCGAACGCAGCGCCACGGTCGCCGCCCGCGTCGCCGAAGCGCGGACGCGGCAGCGGACACGCTTCGGGGCCGAGGGCGCCGCCAGCAATGCGGAGGCCGAGCTGGGCGCGATCGAGGTGGCCGCCGAGGCCCGCACCTTGGCCGAGCAGGCGTCCGAGCGGCTCGGCCTCTCGGCGCGCGGCTTTACCCGCGTGCTGCGGGTCGGGCGCACGATCGCCGACCTCGCCGGGAGTGCGGTGGTGCGCCGGGCCGACGTGGCGGAGGCGCTAGCTTTCCGCTATCGCAGCCCGGGGCGGCCGGGCTGAACTTGTCGGTGTGGCGCCGCCGCTCCGGGATATCGCGATGGCCGAACTGCTGTCACAAGCTCTGCCGGCGCCAGCGTCGGACCTGCCGTCGGCGCCAGCGCCCGAGCTGACGGTCGTAATCCCCTGCTACAACGAGCGCCGCAACGTCGCACCTCTTGCGGCCCGGCTCGCCGCGGCGCTCGACGGCATCGCGTGGGAGGCGGTGTTCGTCGACGACGACAGCCCCGACGGTACCGCCGCCGAGGTGCGCCGGCTGGCCCGCGCCGATCCGCGCATCCGCTGCATCCGCCGCATCGGGCGCCGCGGTCTCGCCTCCGCCGTGATCGAAGGGGCGCTGTCGTCATCGGCCGACCTGATCGCGGTGATGGACGGCGACCTGCAGCACGACGAGACCCGCCTGCCCGAGATGCGCGCGCGCCTGCGCAACGGCGGCTGCGACCTCGTCGTGGGCAGCCGCCATATCGAGCACGCCGACGCCGCCGGGCTTGGCAGCCCCTGGCGCCACCGCATCTCCGGCCTCGGCATCCGCCTCGCGAAGGCGGCGAGCGGGGCGGCGCTCTCCGATCCGATGAGCGGCTTCTTCCTGCTGGAGCGGGCGAGTTTCGAGCGCCTGGCCCCGCGCCTGACGGGTCAGGGATTCAAGATCCTGCTCGACGTGCTGCTCTCGGCGCCGGCGCCACTGCGCGTCTGCGAGGTGCCGGCAAGCCTGCACGCGCGCGGCGCCGGGGAGAGCAAGCTCGACATCCAGGTGGTCGTCCAGTTCGGGGCGCTGCTGCTCGACAAGGCACTGGGCGGGCTGCTGCCGCTGCGCTTCGTCTCCTTCGCGCTGGTCGGCGGCTTCGGCGTGCTGGTGAATCTGGCGTTCCTGCAGGCGGGGCGGACGGCGGGGCTCGATTTCGGCGCGTCGCAATTGCTCGGTACGGTGGTCGCGACGATTGCCAACTTCCAGCTCAACAACGCGATCACCTATCGCGACCAGCGGCTGCGCGGGGCGGCGCTGTGGCGCGGGCTGGTGGTGTTCGCCGCCGTCTGCGGGGTCGGCGTGATCGCCAATGTCGGCATCGCGCAGACGCTCTACCGCGAGCATTTCGGCTGGACGCCGGCAGGTGCCGTCGGCGCCGCGATCGGCGTGGTCTGGAATTACGCCGTGTCGGCAACCCTGGTCTGGCGGCGACGCTGAGCGGGGCCTATTCAGCCGCTTACGCTTACGCTTGCGCCTGCGCGAACGCCGCCTCCATCTGCCGCCGGACGGAAGCCGTCTCGGTCTCGATCGGCTCGACATCCGCCCATGCCAGCACCGCACCTTGCGCGATCGGCTGCCGCAGCCGCACGCCGTGCGCGAGCCCGATCGGCAGCGCGCCGGCGGCGAGGCTGTCGGCGGCCGGCAGCAGCCGCCCCCAGACGGTGAATCCGCCCTCGCCGTCCAGCATTTCGCCCGCCCTAAGCGGGCGCTTCGCGACGGCGGCGACATCGCCGACAAAGCCCTGCGCCTGCCCGGTCGGCTCGCCGCGCAGCGCCGCGGAGAGAATGGAAATGTTGAGTTCGAGCCCGATCAGGTGGAAGGGCTTGTACATTGCGGCGTAGCGGCCGGTCTCATCGGTGCGCAGGCCGTACTGGCGGAAGCAGTCCGCGGCATAGCGTCCCGGCGCCTCGATCACGACATAGACGCCCCAGCGCAGGTCGCGGAACACCGGCCGCCCGTCGCGCTCGATGCATGAGACGACCTCTACCATCCCGGCGCGGTCGAGCACGCCGCCATCGCTCCGCGGCCGCAGCACGTTCGGAAGGTCATCGACGCCGCAGGGCGGGAAGGCGAGACCCGCACGCGGCACGCCGAGTCCGGTCGCGTTGGCGACCGCCGCCATCTCGATCGCCGATTTGGTGCCGTCGAGGAAGGAGTTGAACATCTGCGGGTTCATCCCCGCCGCCCGCGCCTGCTCCTCGGAGAGGCCGTAATGCCGCCACACCTCGCGCGGGGTGACGCCGTGATAGAGCGGCAGGTACTTTGTTCCCTTCCCGGCGGCGACAACGGAGAAACCGCAGGCGCGCGCCCAGTCCACCATCTCGCACACCAGCGCCGGCTGGTCGCCATAGGCGAGCGAATAGACCACGCCCGCGCGCCGCGCCTCCGCCGCCAACAGGGGGCCGGCGAGCACGTCGGCCTCGACATTGACCATCACGACATGCTTGCCCGCCGCGATCGCGGCGCGGGCATGGGCGATGCCGGCGGCCGGGCTGCCCGTCGCCTCGATCAGCACGTCCACGTCGTCGCGCGCGGCGAGCGCCGCGCCGTCCTCGACGAAATCCGTGGCCGCGATCCGCTCAGGCCCCCAGCCGACAACGCGGCAGGCGGCGCGGGCGCGGTCGGGGGCGAGGTCGGCGATCACGCTGACCGCGAGGCCGGGCGTCGTCGGTACCTGGGCGAGGAACATGGCGCCGAACTTGCCGGCGCCGATCAGGCCGGCACGCACCGGACTGCCGGCGGCGTTGCGGGCGGCGAGCAGGCGGGCGAGGTTCACGATTCCGTTCCCATCAAGCCTCTCTGGACGCGGGCCGCGCGTCGGTCTTGCATCCTGGTCGAAATCGCCCGACGAGGACAGCATGAGTGAAACGGAGATGCTCGCCCGCTTCGACCTCCGCGCGTGGCCGGGGTCGGTCGATCCCGCGCTGCGGGATGCTGCGGCGGCGGCGTTGGAAGTCGGATCGGTGCTCGTGTTCCCCTCGCTCGCCTTCGAGCTCGACGCCGACGAGCGCGCGCTGGTGCGGGCTGCCGGCTCGGACGGGTCGGCCAAGAACATCAGCCTTGATCCGGCAACCGGCGTCTGCAAAGGCAGCACGCTCGAAAGCGAGGCGCTCGGCCGCCTCGCCGCCATGCTGGATCGGTTCGGGCGCCAGGCGCAGGGTCTGGTCGCGGCTCTGGAGCCGGGCTACGCGGCGGGGCTTGTGCGGGGGCGGACGAGTTTTCGCCCGACGGAGATCAAGGGTCGCAGCAGCTCCTGGCGCAAGGACGACCGCAGACTGCACGTCGATGCCTTTCCGAGCCGGCCCACTCGCGGGCAGCGCATCCTTCGGGTCTTCTGCAACATCGACCCGGAGGGCCGGCCGCGCATCTGGCGCGTTGGACCCGATTTCGAGACCTACGCCCGTCAGTTCCTCCCCGGCTTCCGGCCGCCTCTGCCCGGGCAAGCCTGGCTGCTGCACCGCGTCGGCGTCACGCGCGGGGTCCGGAGCCGCTACGATGCCGTGATGCTGTTCCTGCACGATGCGGCCAAGCGCGACCTCGCCTGGCAACGGAGCGCCGCGGCCGAGGAGGTCGCCTTCGCGCCCGGAACCACATGGATGACGTTCACCGACCAGGTTCCGCACGCGGCCCTCGCCGGATGCCATGCGCTGGAGCAGACGTTCCATGTGGCACCGGAGGCGCTCGCGCAGCCGGCGCGCGCGCCGCTCGGGGTGCTGGAGCGGCTCTGCGGCCGGGCGCTCGTCTGAACCGCTAGGCCGCCGCCGGCTCCATCGCGCGTGCGAGGTGCAGCAGCGCGTCATCCGCAACCGGCGTGATCGGGCGGAAGTCGCGGTGCGCGATCCAGTCCGGCCGGGTCGGCGTGCGGATGTAGTTGGAGACGGCGTTGAGCGTGAGATAGACGATCTTGCGCGGATAGGGCGTGATGTTGCCCGCCGAGCCATGCACGAGGTTGCCGTGGAACAGCAGCACGCCGCCCGGCTGGCCGGTGGGTGCGACGATGCCGCCCTCGTGCACGAGCCGCCGCACCGTCGCGTGATCCAGCGTCCAGAGTGGATAGGATGTCGTCTTCGTGTCGTGCCCGGCTTCCAGCGTGCCGTGACGATGGCTGCGCGGCACGAGCATGAGCGGCCCGTTGATCGGCATCACCTCGTCGAGAAAGACGGAAATGTTCATCGCCCGCGGCTCCGGCATCCCGTCGTCGCGCGCCCAGGTGCCGTAATCCTGGTGCCACTGCCACATCTCGCCGTCGAACGCTGCCTTCGCGTTGATCTTGAACTGGTGCATGTAGAGGTGTTCGCCGAACACCTGTTCGACCGGCGCGATCAGCCGCGGGTGTGCCCCGAGCAGACGGAACGCCTCGTTGTAGGTGTGGGCGGCGAAGGCGGTGCGCGGGGCGCCGGAACTCTCGCGCCAGATCTCGCGGCGGTCGGTGCGATACAGCTTCTCGGCCTCGCCCCGCAGCAGGGCGACTTCCTCGGGTGCGAACACGCCGGGCAGAAAAAGCCAGCCCTCGTCGTGGAACTGCGCGATCTCGCTCTGGGTGAGCGGCATCGGATGTCCTCCCTGTGATCTTGATTTGACCGCGAGGCTGCGCCCGCGACGGCGCGGCGGTCAAGCGGTGCGGCTTGAAGCGGCCGATTGTTCGGACCTAAAGTATCAGCCGGACCGGGGAGAGCACCGCATGGCATCGAACCCGCTGGAATCGCTTGTGGCGGCGCTTGGCTCCGGCGCGGTGCGGATAGTCGACCTGAGCCAGACGCTCGGCCCGAAGACGGTGGTGATCGGGCTGCCGCCGCAATTCGGCCAGTCGGCACCGGCGACGATCTCCGAGATCTCGCGCTACGACGACCGCGGGCCGGCCTGGTACTGGAACAACCTTTCGCTCGGCGAGCATACGGGCACGCATTTCGACGCGCCGGTGCATTGGATCACCGGCCGCGAGCACAAGGATAACCGCACCGACACGATCGCGCCGCAGCGCTTCGTGGCACCCGCCTGCGTCATCGACAAGGAAGCGGAATGCGCGCGTGACGCCGGCTTCCTACTGACGGTTCACCATGTCGAGGCGTGGGAGGCAGAGTATGGCCGCATTCCCACCGACGCCTGGGTTCTGTTTCGCAGCGGCTGGTCGAAGCGCGAAGGCGGTGCCTTCCTCAACGTCACCGAGACCGGCCCGCAGACTCCCGGCCCGGATGTCGCGTGCGCCAAGTTTCTCGCGCAGGAGAGGGATGTTGCCGGATTCGGCACCGAATGCGTGGGCACCGATGCGGGCGCGGCGCACAGCTTCGACCCGCCGTTTCCGTGCCATTCGTTCATGCACGGCGCCAACCGCTTCGGGCTCGCAAGCCTGGCCAACCTTGACCGGCTGCCGCCCACCGGCGCGCTCCTCGTCACGCCGCCTCTGAAGATCGAGAACGGCTCGGGCAGCCCGTGCCGGGTGCTGGCGCTGGTTCCCGCCTGAGATGGCCGAGCGTTCGTTCCGCGAGGAGGTCAAATCGCTCCGTCTCGGCGCGGGCGAGATGTTTCGCGGCGAAGGCATCCTTGCGATCACGAAGGCGCTCCTGGAATCGGGTGTCGCCTATGTCGGCGGCTACCAAGGCGCGCCGATCTCGCATCTGATGGACGTGCTGGCGGACGCGCAGGACATCCTCGACGAACTCGGCGTGCATTTCGAAAGCTCGGCGTCTGAGGCCGCCGCGGCCGCGATGCTGGCGGCGTCGGTAAACTACCCGATGCGCGGTGCGGTCGCGTTCAAGTCCACCGTCGGCACCAACGTCGCGTCCGACGCGCTCGCCAACCTCGCCTCTGGCGGCGTCACCGGCGGCGCAATGATCGTGGTCGGCGAGGATTATGGCGAAGGCTCCTCGATCATGCAGGAACGCAGCCACGCATTCGCCATGAAGTCGCAGATCTGGCTGCTCGATCCGCGACCGAATCTGCCGAGCATTGTGCGCATGGTGGAGGAAGGTTTCGCGCTCTCCGAGGCGAGCCATACGCCGGTGATGCTGGAGGTGCGCATCCGCGCCTGCCACGTGCATGGTCGCTTCGAGTGCCGTGACAATGTCCGGCCGGCGTTCTCGGTGCGCGACGCGATGGAGCGGCCGAACCGCGACACCAACCGCATCGTGCTGCCGCCGGCAAGCTATCTGCACGAACAGGAGAAGGTGCGCGATCGCTGGCCGGCGGCGCAGCGCTTCATCGCGGAGCACAGGCTGAACGAGTTTTTCGGCCCGGATCGCGGTGACGTCGGCATCATCCTGCAAGGCGGGATGTACAACGCCGTCACCCGGGCGCTGCAACTGCTCGGCCTGTCGGATGCGTTCGGCCGCACGCAGATCCCGCTTTACGTGCTCAACGTCACCTATCCGCTGCTCGACGACGAGGTGCGCGGGTTCTGCACCGGCAAGCGCGCGGTGCTGATGGTGGAGGAGGGCCAGCCCGACTTCATCGAGCAATCGCTGCACGCGATCCTACGCCGCGCCGACATCCAGACGCGGGTGTATGGCAAGGACATGCTGCCGATGGCCGGCGAATACAGTGCCGCCGTGCTGCGCGAGGGGCTGGGCAAGTTCCTCGCCGCGACCACGCCGGAGGCGCTGCCGCCGCCGCGCAATGCGGCCCCCATCCCCGCCGCGGCCGCGGAGGCTGCGCGCCGGGAGGTTCATGGGCGGCCGCCGAGCTTCTGCACCGGCTGTCCGGAGCGGCCAATCTTCACCGCGGTCAAGCTGGTGGAGCGCGAACTCGGCCCGCACCACGTCAGTGCCGACATCGGCTGCCATCTCTTTTCCATTCTGCCGCCGTTCAACATCGGCAACACCACGATGGGCTACGGGCTCGGCTGGGCCGGTGCCGCGGCGCTCAACGCGCCGGATTCCGATCGCCGCACGATCAGCGTGATGGGCGACGGCGGGTTCTGGCACAACGGGCTGACCTCGGGCGTCGGCAACGCCGTGTTCAACAAGTCCGACAACGTGCTGATCGTGGTCGACAACGGCTACTCGGCGGCGACCGGCGGTCAGGACATTCTTTCGTCGAAAGCCGAAAACCGCCGCCGCAGCACGAAGAACGCGATCGAGCGCGCGGTCCGCGGCGTCGGGGTGCGCTGGGCGAGGACGCTGACGCATACCTACGATGTCGCGAAGATGCGGGACGTTCTGCGTGAGGCCCTGACGACGAAGGAGCGTGGGCCGAAGGTCATCGTCGCTCAATCCGAATGCATGCTCAACAAGCAGCGCCGCATCAAACCAATCCTGCGCGCCTGGGCGAAGCAAGGGCGGCGCGTCGTGCGCGAGCGGTTCGGCATCGATCCCGATACCTGCACCGGCGATCATTCCTGCATTCGCCTCTCGGGTTGCCCGTCGCTGTCGGTGCGCGACAATCCCGATCCCCTGCGGCGCGACCCCATCGCGACGGTGCAATCGAGCTGCGTCGGCTGCGGACTGTGCGGCGAGGTGGCGCACGCGGCGGTGCTGTGCCCCTCGTTCTACCGCGCCGAGATCGTCAGCAATCCAACCGTCTGGGACCAGTTCCGCGCCCGCTGGTCGGCGCGAGTGATCGGCCGGATGCAGCGCCGGATGCGGACGCCGGCTCATGCCTGAAGGGCTGATCGCGCGGCCGGACGCGGATGCCGCAGTGCGCGCGATAACCGTCGCGATCCTGGCGATGGGCGGCGAGGGCGGCGGCGTGCTCGCCGACTGGATCGTCGATCTTGCCGAGGCAAGCGGTTATCTGGCGCAGAGCACGTCGGTCGCCGGTGTCGCGCAACGGACCGGGGCTACCATCTACTACATCGAGATGTTCCCGCGCGCGCTGGCCGAGGCGGCGGCGGCTGAGCCGGTGTTCGCGCTGATGCCGGCGCCGGGCGACGTCGATGTGGTCGTCGCGTCGGAACTGATGGAGGCGGCGCGCGCCGTGCAGCGGGGCCTGGTCACGCCGGACCGTACGGTGCTGATCGCGTCGACCAACCGCGTCTATGCGATGGGCGAGAAGCTCGCGATGGCCGAGGGGCGCGCGGATTCCACGGCGCTGCTGCAGGCGTGTCGCGACGCGGCAGCGCGGCTCGTCGCGACGGACATGCAGCGCCTCGCCGAGGAAGAAGGCAGTGTCATCAGCGCCGCCCTGTTCGGCGCGCTCGCGGGCTCGGCCGCGTTGCCGTTCCCGCGCGCAGAGTTCGAGGCAGCGGTGCGGCGCGGCGGTATTGGCGTGGACGCGAGCCTGGCCGCCTTCGCGCGCGGCTTCGAGGCGGCGGCTGCAGACGAGGCGGTTGCGCAGGTGTGTGCGGCGGAGCGGGATGCGGAGGCGGTCGTCGAGGAGGGCGCGCGCCGCTGCGCCGAGTGGCAGGATGCCGACTATGCCGCGACATATCGCGAACGGCTCGACCGGATCCGTGACCTGAATGGGCGCCGTGGCGACGGGAACGCGCGGCTGCTGCGCGAGACGGCCCGATATCTCGCACTCTGGATGACGTACGAGGACACTGTGCGCGTGGCCGACCTCAAGACCCGCGCGAGCCGCTTCACCCGCGTGGCCGAGGAGGTGGGCCACAGGCCGGAGCAGGTGCTGCGCATCCGCGAATTCCTCCATCCGCGCATCGAGGAGGTGGCGGATACATTGCCGGCATGGCTCGGCCGCGCGGTGCTGCGCCCCGGGGTGCTGCGCGTGGTCGTAGCGCGCCTCTGCGCACGCGGGTGGGTGGTCGAGACGACATCGATCCCCGGTTTCCTGCTTCTGCGCGCAGTGGCGGGACTGCGTCGATGGCGGCGGGGAACGCTGCGGTTCGCGGTCGAACAGGAACGGATCACGACCTGGCTTGCTCGGATCGCGGCGACCGCCGCGGCCGATTACGCTCTCGCCTGCGAGATCGCGGAATCGCAGCGGCTGGTCAAGGGCTATGGCGACACGCACGCGCGCGGCTGGCGCAATTTCCAGGCGTTGATGGCGGCAGCTGACCGTCTCGCCGGGCAATCGGACGCGGCGACGCGCCTCGCTGCGATGCGCGACGCGGCGCTGGCCGACGAGCACGGACATGCGCTCGCGCGCGCCATGGCAGCGCTGCCGTGACCACGTTACCGCTCTCGCTGGTGGTCGCCGAACGTGTGCAGCTCAGTCCGCTGATCGTGGCGCTCCGCCTGCGCGATCCACGCGGCGCCGCCCTGCCGGGCGCGGCGCCGGGGGCCCATATCTCGCTCGCGGTTCCCGGCGACGCGTGGCGGCATTACTCGCTGGTCGATTTTTCGGGCGGCCTTTCGTCGCCGGACGAATATCGCATTGCGGTCCGGTTGGAGGATGCGAGCCGGGGCGGCTCTCGCTTCGTCCACGAGCGCCTGCATACGGGCGAGACGATCCGCGTGCTGCCGCCGCAGAACGACTTTCCGCTCGACCCTGGTGCCGATGATCCGCTGCTGATCGCAGGCGGCATCGGCATTACGCCGATGACCGGGATGGTCGCCTCCCTCGCGCGCGCGCAGCGCCCGTTCTTGCTGCACTACAGCGGACGCAGCGCCGGGTTGCTCGCCTTCGTCCCCGAACTGTCCCGGCTCTGCGGCGACCTTCTCGTGCTCCATGCCGACGATGATCCGGCGACGGCACTCTCCGTCCCGCTTCTGATCGGGGGTGCGCGTCGAGGACGGCCGATCTATGTCTGCGGCCCGCGCGGCATGATCGAGGCGGTGATCGCCGAGGCGACCGCGCGCGACTGGGACCGGAGCGCCATCCGCTTCGAGCTGTTCACCGAGGCAGCCGGGACGGAGGAAGACAGGGGGTTCGAACTTGTGCTCGCGCAATCAGGCCGAACCTTGCAGGTACCTCCCGATCGCAGCATCATCGACGTGATGGAGGATGCCGGGCTCGACCCGATGTATTCTTGTCGTCGCGGCGAGTGCGGCGTCTGCACGACGCCGGTGCTGGAGGGCGAGATCGACCATCGCGACCTCTACCTCAGCGACACCGAGAAGGCCTCCGGCAAGATGATGCAGATTTGCATCTCGCGGGCGCGTGGGCCGCGGCTCGTGATCGACGCCTGACGCGGAGGGAGCGATGCATATCGGCGGCAAGCGATACCGCGGAGATCCCGAGGCGATCCGCGCCCTGGTTCAGCCGGAGCGGGTGCATCGCGACGTCTATCTCGATCCCGAGCTGTTCGAGATCGAGATGGAGGAGTTGTTTGCGAGAACCTGGATTTATGTTGGGCATGAAAGCCAAGTGCCGCAACCGGGCGACTACTATGCGACCGAGATCGGCCGGGAGCCCGTCCTGATGGTGCGCCACACCGACGGACGCGTCCACGTTGTCCGCAACCGCTGCGCCCACAAAGGAACAAAACTCGTCGCCGATACGCACGGGAATGTCGGAAAATTCTTTCGCTGCCCCTATCACGCCTGGACCTATCGCACGGACGGCTCGCTGCTGGCGATCCCGCTCAAGGGTGCCTATGCGCAGACCAATTTTGCAGAGTGCGAGAACGCACGCGGGCTCGCACCCGTCTCGGCAATGCGCAGCCATCGCGGCTTCGTCTTCGTGCGCCTCGCGGACGGAGGCCCCGACTTCGAGGATTTTTTCGGCGCCTCGCTTTCCTCCATCGACTACATGGCGGACCGCTCGCCGGTCGGCGAGCTGAAAGTGGCGGGCGGCGTGCTGCGCTATATGCACGACTGCAACTGGAAGATGTTCGTCGAGAACCTCAACGACACGATGCACCCGATGATCGCGCACGAGGCCGCGGCCGGCATTGCCAGACGGCTCTGGGCGGATGCCCCCGCCGACGCGGCCAAACCGATGGCAATCGAGCAGCTCGTGCCGTTCGCGTCCGGCTACGACTTCTTCGATAAGATGGGCGTGCGCGCGATCGCCGGCGGCCACGGCTGGTCGGGGGTGCATTTCAGCATCCATTCCGCCTATTCCGCCCTGCCTGACTACGAGGCGGCGATGCGAGAGGCTTACGGCGATGCGCGGGCCAAGGAGAT
This sequence comes from Acetobacteraceae bacterium, assembly GCA_036272815.1. Taxonomy (GTDB): domain Bacteria; phylum Pseudomonadota; class Alphaproteobacteria; order Acetobacterales; family Acetobacteraceae; genus DATAYA01. Next base: position 5,824 of record DATAYA010000110.1, on the reverse strand, counting down.
CCTCGGAACCGTTCGGCACAACACCGTCTATTACCCGACGCTCACGATCAAGGGCGCGATCCAGGCGATCCGTGTCGCGCGCCCGATCGCCGTCGACCGCACGCTGATCGAGAGCTGGACGTTTCGCCTGAAGGGCGCGCCCGATGCGTTACTGGAACGGACAGTGATGTACAGCCGCCTCATCAACTCGCCGATGTCCGTGGTGGGGCATGACGACCGGCATTGCTACCGGGCGATCCAGGAGGGGCTGGCGGCCGGCGGCAACGACTGGGTGAGCCTGCACCGCGACTTTGATCCGGCGGAGATCGACGCGCCGGATCTCTCCGTCAACGGCACCAGCGAGATCTCCATGCGCAACCAGTTTCGCGCCTGGGCTCATTTCATGACGCTGGAGGATGCGTGACCGAGGCCGAGCTTGCGTCGTTCGTGCGCCACGAGGCGCGGCTGATCGACGAGGCGCGCTGGGAGGAGTGGCTCGCGCTGTTCGCCGAGGATGGCATCTACTGGGTGCCGCTGGTGCCTGGTCAGCGCGACGGCATCCAGCACGCCTCGCTCGCCTACGAGGACCGCCTGTTGCTCCGCATCCGCATCGAGCGGCTGCGCGACCCGCACGCGCACGCGCAGCATCCGCCGAGCCGCTGCCACCATCTGCTCGGGTTGCCGGAATGCGAGGCCGCGCGTGACGGTATCTTCGAGGTGCGGACCCCGTTCCACTATACCGAGAGCCGCGGTGACGCCCAGGAGATGTATGTCGGCACCGTGCGCCACCACATCGTCGAGACGGGCACCGGCCCGCGCATCCGGCTCAAGCGCGTCGACTTGCTGAACTGCGACGCGGCGCTGCCGTCGATCCAGCTTTTTCCGTGAGCTCGTACGGCGATGTCGTGGCCTGTGCGCCGATCACAGTGCCTTACGTGCGCCGGTCGGAGCACGATGCGAACTGGTGGCTGGCCGCCGCCCTCGCTGCCCTGCTGCGCGCGAGCGGGCTCGGCAAGCAGGCGATCGACGGGCTCGTGATGGCAAGCTTCACGCTCGCGCCGGACGGGCCCGCACCGTTCACACAATATGTCGGCCTTTCGCCGCGCCTGCTCGATTTCCTCCCGACCGGCGGCGCGTCGGGGCCGATGGCGCTGCGCCGGGCGGCGCGCGCCGTGCAGTGCGGCGACGCGGAGGTCGTCGCCTGCATCGCGGGAGATACGTTGCAGCCCGGCGGCTTCCGCGATCTCGTTGCCGGGTTCAGCAGCTTCTCGCGTGATTGCGTCTGGCCCTATGGCGCGGGCGGCCCGAACCAGAGCTTTGCGATGTTGACCGAGCACGCCATGCGGCGCACCGGCGCCACGCGCGAGGATTTCGGCAAGCTCTGTATCGCGCAGCGATCCAATGCGACACGCAACCCGGACGCGCTGCTGCGCGCGCCGTTGGCGATGTCAGATTATCTCGGTGCCCGGCCCATCGCATCGCCGCTGCACCTCTACGATTGCGTGATGCCCTGCGCCGGCGCGGAGGGCTTTCTCGTGATGCACCGCGCCCGGGCCGAGACGCTCGGGTTGCGCGCGGCCCGTATCCTCGGCACGATCGAGAGGCACAACGGCTATCCGGATGATCCCGTGCAGTGGCGCGGCGGCTGGGCGGTGGACCGCGACACCCTCTGGCAGGCTGCGGGGATCGGACCGGGTGACGTCGATTGCGTGCAGACCTATGACGACTATCCGGTGATCGTGATGATGCAGTTTGAGGATCTCGGGTTCTGTGCGAAGGATGGCGGCCCCGACTTCATTCGGTGCCATGATTTCACGATCGCCGGAAATTTTCCGCACAACACCGGCGGCGGACAGCTCTCCGCCGGACAGGCGGGTGCGGCGGGCGGCTTTCTCGGCGTGGTGGAAGCGCTGCGGCAGGTGACCGGGACCGCCGGCGAGCGGCAGGTTGCGCGGGTTTGGCATGCGCTCGCGAGCGGGTTCGGCATGATTAATTATGACCGCGGCCTCTGCACCTCCGCCGTGGTGCTCGGCGCGTGACGCGCGCGGCCGCGATGCGGCGGATGGATGCCGCAGCCGGGCGCGGATTACTCGCGCTGCAACGTTGTGCCGATTGCGGCCGCGTGCAGTATCCGCCGCGCGAGGTTTGCGCCGCCTGCCTCGGCGACGCGCTCGAATGGGAGGAGGCGGCGTCGGCTGAGGCGGACTTGCTCGCGGAGACGACGCTGCACCACAGTCACGATCCCGCCTTCGCTGAAGCCTTGCCTTTGCGAGTCGGGCTCGCGCGGCTCGCGGCAGGTGCGGTCGCGATCACCTTCCTCGATGCGGATTGCACGCCCGGCTGCCGTGCCCGCGTCAGCGCACGGCTCGATGCCGCGGGCCGCGCCATCCTGCATGCGAGCCCGACCCGATGAACCGCGCAGCGATCGTCACCGGCGGCAGCGCGGGGATCGGCCGTGCCATCTGCGAGACGCTGCTCGCCGATGGCATGACGGTCGTGTCACTCGACCTCCGCCCACCCGGATTCGCGCATCCGAACCTGCATGCGCGCATCGTCGATCTTGTCGACGAGGCGGCGACGCGCACCGCCGCCGCCTGGGCCGCCCAGACCTATCGCCCGACCACGATCGTCCACAATGCGGGCGCCATGCTGCCGGCGATGCTGCCGGATGTTCGGCGTGGCGACCTCGACGTGCTGGTCTCGCTGCATTTGGGTGCGGCACTCGCGCTGGTGCAGGCGTCACTGGGTGCGATGCGCGGCGCGCATTTCGGGCGCGTGGTGCTGGTCTCCTCGCGGGCGGCACTCGGGCTCGCGATGCGCACGAGCTATTCGGCAACCAAGGCGGCGATGATTGGCATGGCGCGCACCTGGGCGCTCGAACTCGGGCCGGACGGCATCACCGTCAACTGCATCGCCCCAGGCCCGATCGGCGAGACCGAGATGTTCCACGACGTACTGCCCCCGGGCGACGCGCGCATCGCCAGCTTGGCGCAGTCGATCCCGGTACGGCGTGTCGGCACGCCGCACGACGTCGCCCGCGCGGTTCGCTTTCTTGCCGATCCGGACAGTGGCTTCATCACCGGGCAGACACTGTTCGTCTGCGGGGGAAGCAGCATCGGCAACTTGGCACTGTAAGCGTGCTTGTGCGCCGCAGCGCAATCTCTTAGGCTTAAACGAAATCGCAGAGCATCGGCGCATGGCACCGTCCCGTCGCAGCTTTCTCGCCCTCTCCGCGGCCACACTCGCCGCACCTGCCGTCGCCGGCGCCGCGAAGGATGCGGCGACGATCGGCTGGCCGAGCGACGTGCCGAGCTGGGATCCAAACCAGCGTTTCGTGCCCGATGCGCAATCGATCTTCAAGGCAGTGTTCGACCAGCCGCTCGACCAGAGCCCGGCGCTCCAGCTTGTCCCGAGCGTCATCAAGTCGTGGTCCATGGCGCCGGACGCACTCTCCATGCGCGTCGAGCTGCGTGACGACGTAAGCTTCCATGACGGCAGTAAGCTCACCACTGCGGATTTCCATTACACGTTCTTCGACCGCACGCGCCCGACCTCGACGCTCGACATCAAGAACTCCTGGCGCAAGGCCGCCGACATCGAGGTGCTTTCGCCGACCCGGGCGGTGATGCATTTCAGCTCCCCCGCACCGACCGCGCCCGAGTGGCTCGCCTTCCTCGGCAGCTTCATCGTGCCGAAAGCGTATATCGAGCGCGTGGGGGAAAAGGAATTCGCGCAGAAGCCGGTGGGCAGCGGTCCATATCGGCTCGTAGAATATGAAACCAACGCCCGTATCGTACTGGAGCGGAACGAAAAGTATTGGGGACCGAAACCGGCCATCCCGCGCGTCACGATCGAGATCATTAAGGACCCGTCTGCGCGTGTCGCGGCGGTGCAATCGGGGCAGGTCGACCTCACCATCGCGGTCCCGGTACGGGAGGCCGTACGGCTGCACGGGCAGATCGACCCGATCACGCGCATCATCCTGCTGCAGGTGCGCGACGATCTGGGCTTCGCTGACGAACGCGTGCGGCTCGCGGCGCACCACGCGATCGACAAGGCGGCCCTCTCGCGCGCGTTCTACAACGGCCGCGCGGTGCCGCTCTCGCAGCTCGCGACGCCCGGCACGTCCGGCTACATGCCGGATCTCACCGTGAGCTACGATCCGAAGCTCGCGATGCAGCTTCTGGCGGCGGCCGGCTATGGACCGAAGAAACCGGTCAAGATCGGGTTTGCCAGCACCAACGGCCAGTTCCCGAGCGATTACGATATCGCGCGCGCGATCGGGCAGATGTGGGGCCGCGTCGGCATCCAGGCCGACATTCAGGTGATCGAATACGGGAAATACTTCCTGCTCAACCGTGGCCACAAGCTGCCGGAGGCGACGCTCTACACGTTCGACAACGCGACCGGCGATCCGGAGATCTTCGTCGGCTACATGCTCGATCCGAAGCTGCCTTTTTCGCCCTGGCAGGGCAAGACGATCGGGCGCGAGATCACGGCTGCGTTCGACATCCCCGGCGAGGCGGCGCGCATCGCGCGCTGGAAGCAGATCGACCGCCAGGCGATGGCGACTGGTGCGAAAATCCCGCTGCTGCAAAGCGTGCAGACGATGGTGCGCGCGAAGGGCCTCGGTGTCACGGGATACGGCAACGGCTGGGTGCTTCCGCAAACGATGCGCTGGAGCTGATAGGGGCGCGATGCGGGTGGCGCTGTTGCTCGGCCGCCGGCTCGGAACCGCGCTGCCGATCCTGCTGGTCGTCTCCGCACTGCTGTTCGCGGCGCTGCGCGCCCTGCCGGTCGATCCGGCCGCGATGTCGATGCCGCCGAACGCCACGCTCGTAGAAATCGACGCGCAGCGCCGGGCGATGGGCCTCGACCGGCCGCTGCCGGTGCAGTACGCGATCTGGCTGCGTGGCGCGCTGCGTGGGAATTTCGGCCAGTCGATCCAGCTTCGCCGCAGCGCCGCAGCGCTGGCGACGCAGGCGCTGCCGGCGACTGTCGAGCTCGCCGTCGCCGCCATGCTGATCGCGAGCGGGCTCGGCCTCGGCGGCGGCTTCGTGCTGTTCGCGCTGCGCGGCACGCCGGCGGAGCCCGTGGCCGATCTTGGCACCACGCTGCTGCTGTCGCTGCCGGACTTCCTCTGGGCGCTCCTGCTGCTGGTGGTGTTCGGCGTGCTGCTGCCGGTGCTCCCCTTCGTCGGCCGAATCGGGCCGGATTTCGCACTGCACGGCGCGACCGGCTTCCTGCTGCTCGACACACTGCTCGCAGGCTCGCCCGCCGCCTTCGCCAGCGCGCTTGCCGATCTGGCCCTGCCGGCGGCCGCACTAGGCATCGCCTTCGCGCCCGCGATCATGCGCGTGCTGCGCAGCTCGCTCGCACAGGTCTGGCATCAGGACTACATCGTGCAGGCGCGGCTGCGCGGCATTGGCGAGCGCCGGCTGCTGCTGGTCCATGCCGCCCGCAACGCCATCCTGCCGACGCTCGCGCTGATGGGCGTGCAGTTCGGCTTCCTGTTCGGCGGCACGCTGCTGGTGGAGGTCATCTACTCGTTCCCCGGGATCGGCAATTTGATGGTCGATGCCGTCCACAACGCTGATCTTCCGGTGATCCAGGTGGTCGGCATCGCCTATTGCGTCGTCGTTCTCGCGATCAGCATGGCGGTGGACGCGCTGGTGCTGACGCTCGATCCGCGGCTGCGGAGGCTGCGTTGAACGGGCGCCTCGCAGCGGGCGGGACGATCCTGCTGGCGCTGCTCGTCTGTGCCGGGTTCGCGCCGTGGCTGTCGCCGCACGATCCGAACGAGCAGAATCTCCTTTCGATCCTGCTACCGCCGGCCTGGGCTCAG
>DATAYA010000109.1:0-23375 GCA_036272815.1 Acetobacteraceae bacterium | reverse complement strand
CGCGTCGCGCAAAGCGGTCTCGGTGCTGGCGTCGTCGACGACGATGGCGCGGCTGCCGGCGGGCAGGGTCTCCAGCACGCCGGCCAGGCAGGCGAGCACGGCCGGGCCGCCGTCATGCACCGGGATCACCACGTCAACCGGCGGCGGCGCGGCGGGCAGCGAGACGGCGGCGGGACCCGGTGGCCGGGGCGGCGGGACCGCGTCCGCCCACGCGGGCATGGCGTCGGGGATGGTGTCGGGCATGGCCTCGGGCATCTCCGCCCCGGCCGCGCGCCTGCCGCGGTGCCGCGCCGCCGTCGCCCGCGCCGCCGCGGCCGCCGCACGCGCCTCGGCTCCCGGATCAAGCGGGCTGCCCAGCAGCGGGCGCCCGTCCGGGCCGATGACGTGAACCGGCCCCTCGAACGCGGCAAGGTCGGCCGCCGCCAGCCGGAACCCGCGCGGGCGGGCGAGCGGCGCATCGCCGAGGTCGACGCCGCCCGTCTCGGCACGCAGGCTCAGGCTGGTCTCGCCGATCGCGTCGCGGATCGTGAGGCGCGGCTCGACGTCGGGATCGTGCGGGTGCCAGGCCCAACCCTCGATGCCACCGCCGCGCGCGGCGACGAAGCCCTCGGTGCGGCGGATCGCGGCGAGGTCGATCGGGCTGCCGAGCAGTGGAGCCCCACCCGCGGTCACCTCCAGCACCGCGGCCTCGCGCCATGCGGCCGGCAGCCTCGCGCCGAGCCGGTCGCGCCGCAGCCGCAGCCTCGCGCCGTCCAGGCGGACGACCGCCACTGCACGCGGCGCGATGGCGCCAAGCCAGAGCCGCCCCCCGTCCGCACTGCCAACGCCGCACCAGCCCGGACGCCCGGCCTCGCACGAGACGCTGTCGAGCAGGGCGGCGCAGGCCGGGTCCGGCGCGTGGCGGGAGAGTGCCGCCTCCAGCGCCGCGACCGCCTCCGGCAATCGCCCCGCTTCGCGCGCGGCGGCGGCCAGGCCGACCCAGGCCTCGCGCCGGTCATGGCGGCGCGCGATGGCGGCGAAGCGCTCCGCCGCGCCCGGTTCGCCGGCCTGCAGCAGCACCATCGCCAGCGCGAAGCCGATCGTGTCATCGCCGGGTGCAAAGCGGGCCGCGCGTTCGAGCCAGCGCCGCGCCTCCTCCGGCGCGCCGGCGGCGAGCGCCGCCTCGCCTTTCTCCCAGGCGCGCCGGGCCTGGCGGGCGAAGAACTCGGCGGCGGTCATCGGCGGCTCGCCGCGTCCCGGCCCACCGCCTGCGGGGTGGCGCGCTTCGGGCGTCAGCGCTGCCCCGCGCGGGCCTGCGGCACCGGTGCCTCGGCCCCCGGTGCCTCGGCCCCCGGTGCCTTGGCGGCCGGTGCCGGCGGCGGCAACCGGGCGAGATCGCCGGCCGCCTCCGCCAGCCCCTGCGCCTGCGCCCGTTCGAGCCAACGCCGCGCCTCCGCCGTGTCGAGATTGCCGGCCAGCCCGCGCGCCAGATAGCGGCCCAGCATGAGCTGCCCGTGCGGGTGCCCACGTTCGGCGGCGCGGCGGAACCATTGCTCGGCGAGCGGCCGGTCCTGCGGCACGTCGTGGCCGCCGCCATGCATCGCACCGACCGCGAAGGCGCCACCGACATGGCCCGCCTCCGCGGCCAGCGTGAACAGCGCCAGTGCCGCCTTGTGGTCGCGCGGGCCGCCGCGGCCGTTGACCATCATCTCGGCAAGCGTCATCTGCGCATCCGTCATCCCGGCCTCGGCGGCGCGCGCGATCCAGGCGCGGCCCTCCACAGGGTCGGGGTCGAGCCCGCGGCCCTCGGCCAGCATCCGGCCGTACCAATACTGCGCGTTCACCACGCCGTCGGCGGCGCGGCGCAGCCAGATCGCGGCCTTGCGCTCGTCGCGCTCGATGCCCACGCCCTCGGCGAGGCAGACGCCGAAATTGAAGGCCGCCACCAGATCGCCGCCGGCCGCCGCCTCCTCGAACCATTCGCGCGTGCGGACGTGATCCGCCTGCTGACCGGAGCCCGAGAGGACGAGGTTGGCGAGGTCGGCCTGCGAGGCGCGGTTGCCGAGTTCGGCCGAGCGGCGGAACCATGCGGCCGCCTCCTCCGGGTCGCGTGCGACGCCGCCGCCGGTGAGATACAGCAGCCCGAGCGCCCGCGCCGCCGCCGAGTGCCCGGCCTGCGCCGCGCGCTCATACCAGATCGCCGCCTCGGCGTAGTTCGGCGGCAGGTCGCCGCCGCGGGCGTAGAGATCGCCGACCAGCGCCGCCGCCTCGCCGTCGCCGGCATTGGCGGCGCGCCGCAGCCAGCTCTCGCCGCCGATCGGGTCGCGCGCGACGCCGCGGCCTTCGAGAAGTGCGAGGCCGAAGCGCGCCTGCCCCGACCGCACCCCCTTCTCGGCCGCCTGCTTATAAAGGCGGCCGGCGGCGACGAGGTCGCGCTCCACCCCGACGGCGAACTCGGTCATCACGCCGAGCAGGTAGATCGCGGTCGGCAGGCCGGCGGCGGCGGCCTTCGCCATCTGCACCGCGGCCAGCGTGCGCGCCTGCTCCAGCGCGCGCGTTTGTTCAGGCGTGCGCGCCTGCTCGGGCGCGGCCGTGTCTTTGGTCTCCTCGCCTGCCGCTTCGACCGCGGTTTGCTCCTCCCCGGCCGGCTTCCCGCGGAGCAGGGCGAGTGCGTAGCCGAGCGATCCCTGGGGCGACCCCGCCTCGGCCGAGCGGCGATACCAGATCGCGGCCTGCGCCAGGTCGCGCTTGGCTTCCGGGCCGGAGGTGAGGATGTAGCCGAGCAGCGCCTGCCCTTCCGGCGAGCCACCTTCGGCGGCGCGGCGCGCCCACTCCTCGGCACCGGCATAGTCTGGCCCGTGCGCGGTATTGCCCGAGAACAGGTCGGTGGCGCCGATGCCCATGAGATGCAGGGCGGCCAGCATCGCCTGCGCCTCGATCCGGCCGCCGCTCGCGGCGCGCTCCAGCCAGTGCGCCGCATCGCCGCGGCTCACCGGCACGCCGGTGCCTTCGAGATAGCAGCGCCCGACCCGCCACTCCGCCTCGGCATCGCCGCGCGCCGCCGCCCGGGCGAGCAGCGCGAAGCCGGCCATGGGCTGCCCGCCCTCCAGCAGCCGCAGCGCGGCTCGGCGTTGCGCCGCCGGCGAGACGATGCCCACCAGCCGATCGAGCATCGCCGCCATCAGTCGGGCTCGCGCATCCCCTCGTGGAAGGCCGGCATCACGCGGTCGAGCAGGTATTCCAGCACCGTGCGCGTGCCCACCTGGATGTCGGCATGCACCGGCATGCCGGGCACGAGATGGAACCCCTTCGGCACGGCCTGCAAATTCACCGACCGGACCGATATCCGCGCCTTGTAGTACGGGCTCACGGTCTGGCCGCCGGCCTGCGAGGAGGAGCCGACCTGGCTCAGATCGCCGGTCGTCGTGAAGCTGCCCGGGCTGATGTTGCGCACGGTGCCGTCCGCGGCGCCGTGCTTGACGAAGTTGAACGTGTCGAACTTGATCGAGACCTTCTGGCCGACGCGCACGAAACCCGCCTCGTTGCCGTCGATGTCGGCCTCGACCTCGAGCGGCGAGCTGGCCGGCACCAGGGTCACGAGGTTGTCGCCCGACTGCACCACGGAACCGTCGGAGATGCGCGCGATCGACATCACATAGGCGTCCTGGTCGGCGCGCAGATCGACAAGGTGGCGGCGAAGATCGGCCTTGGCGAAATTTTCCTTCGCGTCGCTCAGCGCACTCGATTGATCGCGCAAATCCTGGCTTGCCTGCGAGTACCAGTTCTGGACGTAGTAATCCCGATCCGACACCGTGGCGGCGAGCGTCTTGATGGCACTGGCGTGGGTCGCGACCGCGTCGGCGAGATTGCGGCTGATCTCGATGCGGTTGTCGGTCGCGGTGAGCAGGTCGATCTGGCTGCCGACCTGCATCTGCTCCAGCTCCCGTCGCTTGCGCTCCAGCTCGATCGCAACGCCGAGGCGCTTCTGATAGAGCGCCATGTCGGCCGCGCTCTGCGCGGCCTGCGCCTGATAGGAGGCGATCTTCTGGTCGTATTCCTGCACCTGGAAATCGAACGCGGCCTTGCGCTGCGCGAACAGCGCCTCCTGCAGCACGGTGTCGGGCGTGGAGATCTTGGGGCGATACTCGCGGCGCGCCAGCTCGGCGTGCAGCCGGTCCACCCAGGCCTGCAACGAGGCCATCTGCTTGGAATACATCGTCGCGTCCGAGCCGCTGAAGGTCGGGTCGAGCCTGGCGAGAAGGTCCCCGGCATGGACGAGCTCGCCCTCCCGCACCAGCACGGAGCGCACCACCGATGTTTCCAACGCCTCCACGACGACGGTGCGCTGACGCGAGACCACCAGGCCCGGCGAGGAGACGATCCGCTCCATCGGCAGCACCGCGGCGACCACGACCAGCGAGACGACAAGGGCCGAGACGATCAGCACCACGCCGCGGGCGGCGCCGCGCACAGGCACGTTGATGAGCGCCGCTGTCGGCGGCTCGAACTCCAGCAGCTCGCGCGGCTCGGTCTGCAACGCGCGGGACGGACGCAGGACGAGCTGGGTCATGCTAGTCGCCCTCCGCCAGCATCGGCCGCGGCCCGACGGCGCGGTTGTTCGGGCTCTCAAGGTGGCGGTTCTGCTGCCGCCAGAGCTGGCGGTACACCGAGCAGCGCTCCAGCAGCACCGGATGCGGCGCGCAGTCCATCACGCGCCCGCGCTCCAGCACCAGGATGTTGTCGCAGTCGATCAGGGATGCGAGCCGGTGCGACACGATGACCATCGTGCGGCCGGTGGCGATGCGCTTGAGGTTGGCGTTGACCAGCGCCTCGCTCTCCGGGTCGAGCGCGCTGGTCGCCTCGTCGAGGATCATGATGCGCGGATCGGCGATCAGCGCGCGGGCGATCGCGAGGCGCTGCTTCTGGCCGCCGGAGAGGTTGGCCGAGCCTTCCTCCACCCAGGTGTCGTAGCCGGCGGGCAGCCGCTCGATGAACTCCTCGGCCCCGGCGAGGCGGGCGGCACGCACCACGTCCTCGAGCGTGAGGCCGGGCCTTCCGGCGGTGATGTTGTCGCGCACCGAGCCGCGGAACAGGAAGTTGTCCTGCATCACGACGCCGAAGCTGCGCCGCAGATGCGCGAGATTGATCTCCCGCAGCTCCGCGCCGTCGATCTTGAGGAAGCCGGTGTAGTCGCGGTTGATGCCCTGCAAGAGCCGCGTGATCGTCGACTTGCCCGAGCCGCTGCGCCCGACGACGCCGAGCATGGTGCCGGCAGGGACCGAGAAGCTGACGTGGTCGAGTGCCGGCGCGCTGCCGCCCGGATAGGTGAAGGTCACGTCCTCGACCTCGATCGCGCCCTCGAAGCGCGGCCGCATCCCCGTGGTCAGCGCGCGGGTCTCGGTCGGGTTGTTGAGCACGTAGCCGATCTCGCCGATCGAGGAGCGCACCTCCTCGAGGTCCTCCATCAGCTTGGCGGCCTGCACCAGCGGTGCTGCGATGCGGCCGCCGAGCAGCATGAAGGCGATCAGCCCGCCGGCGCTGACCGAGCTGCTGCCGGAGACCACCAGATAGGCGCCGACCATCAGCACGCCGCGCTGGATGAACATCTCGAGCGGCATCACCATGGTCTGCGGCCAGTTCGCCATTCGCCCGGCGCGCAGCCGCCAGTCCGCCGCTTCCGCGACGCGCTCCTCCCACACCTCCCGCCTCGCACCTTCCAGCGCGAGGCTCTTGACGGTGCGGATGCCGGTCACGGTCTCGACCAGCACGCTGCCCTTCTTCACCTCGGCGAGCGTCGTGCGCGAGATCAGCCGCCGCATCACCGGCAGGAAGACCAGGATGACGAAGGCGATCAGCACGCCGATCGCAAGCGTGATCCAGGCGAGCGTCGGCTCCAGCCAGAACAGGAAGGGCATGAGGATGAACAGCGTGAAGCTGTCGAGGAAGGTGCCCATCAGCCGCCCGGTCAGGAACTCCCGGACGCGGAAGATCTGCATCAGCCGGTGCGTGGTGGCACCGGTCTGGTTGCGCTCGAAGAACTCGACCGGCAGCGCCAGCAGGCGGTTGAAGATGTGCAGGTTGAGCTTCACGTCGATCCGCGCCGAGACCACCTGCGTGATCTCGCGCCGCGCGTAGCTCAGCATCGCCTCGAACAGCATCGCGACGCCGAGGATGACGCTCACCAGCACCAGCGTGTCGACGCTCTTGAAATTCAGCACCTTGTTGATGACGGTCATCACCAGGAACGGCGGCACGATCGTCAGCACGCTCAGCACGATCGAGGCGATCGAGATGTCGCGCATCAGCTTCTTCTGCGCGAACACCAGCTTGGCGAGCCAGCCCAGCGTGAACGGCTCCTCCTCGAGCGAGGCGCCGCGCTCGCGGCGGACCAGCACCGCCTCGCCGGTCCAGACCTGGGCGAGGCGCAGCTCGTCGACCGCCATCGGCGTCTCGCCCGGCGCCGTGCGCGGGTCCTTGAGCCAGACGATGTTGCGCGTCTGGTCGGCTCCCATCAGGACCGCCGCGGTGCCATCGGTGAGCAGCAGGATCACCGGCACGCCGGTCTGGAAACGGAACAGGTTGCGCCAGCGCAGCCGGAGCGCCTTTGCCCAGAGCCCCTGGCCGCGCACCCAGCGCACCAGCGTCGCGGGCGACGGGATCGCCTCGCCCTCGGTCGCCTGGAACTCCCGCCGGTCGAGGTCGACGCCGTGATAGCGTGCCGCCGCCTCCAGCGCGCGCAGGCGGGATTCGGACCGCTCGTCGGTGATGGCAGGGGCCGGCATCGGCGCCGGCCGGGGGCCGGGACCTGCCCCGATGCTGCCGTCGCCGGGGGAGATGATGTCCATCACGTTCCTTCCTGAGCCACGCGGCCGGATGCCCGGCCCCCAGACCCTGGCTTGGTGACACGTCCCGCGCGAACAGTCGCGGCCTCAATGCTCGTCCAGGCCGCAGCCTTAGCACGGAACAAAGCCACGCCAGCCAGAAAAAGTCCACCACGAGAACAACCGCGGCGGTCAACCGCCTCACACCGCTGCCTGCCCGGTCAGGCGGCGACGGGCAGGTTGCCACGGTCAGGTTGACAGGCGGTTATCCGACCGCTCGGGCTTGCACGGCAGCCGCCGCCGGCTAGGCTCCGTCGCGCCACGCCAAGCGCCGCCGCAGGAGCCGTCATGCCGATCAGCAATCGCATCGCCGCCTTTGCCCCCGAGATGACGGAATGGCGCCAGGACCTGCACCGCCATCCCGAACTCGGCTTCGCCGAGCACCGCACCAGCGCCATCGTCGCCGAGAAGCTGCGCGGCTGGGGGATCGAGGTGACCGAGGGGATCGCCGGCACCGGGCTGGTCGGAACGCTGCGCAACGGCGCCTCCGGCCGCGCCGTGGGCCTGCGGGCGGACATGGACGCGCTGCCGATGACCGAGGCGAACGATTTCGGGCACCGCTCGGTCAATGCCGGCGCCATGCACGCCTGCGGCCATGACGGGCACACGACAATGCTGCTGGGGGCGGCGCGCTATCTCGCCGAGACGCGCAATTTCGATGGTACGGTGCATTTCATCTTCCAGCCCGCCGAGGAGGGCGGCGGCGGCGGGCGGGTGATGGTGGAGGAGGGACTGTTCGACCGCTTCCCGTGCGATCAGGTCTATGGCGCGCACAATGACGGCTTCCTGCCGGTCGGCGAGATGTCGGTCGTGGCCGGCACCGTCAACGCGGCGGCCGACATCATCGAGATCACCGTCCGCGGCCGTGGCGGCCATGCGGCGCGCCCGCACATGGCGATCGACCCGATCGTGGTCGGCGCGCAGATCGTGACCGCGCTGCAGACCCTGGTCGCGCGCCGGATCGACCCGATCGACAGCGCCGTTCTTTCGATCTGCCAGTTCCACGCTGGCTCCGCGCACAACGTCATCCCCGAGACGGCGACGCTTATCGGCACCGTCCGCACGCTGAAACCTCATGTGCAGGACGCGATGGAGCGGCTGATGGGCGAGGCGATCGGCCAGATCGCCGCCGGCATGGGGGCGGAGGCGACGCTGAAATACGAGCGCGGCTATCCGCCGGTGGTCAACGACGCCGATGCCGCCGAGCGCGCTGCCGCGGCGGCGACGCGGCTGCTCGGGGACGGCCGCGTGATGCGCGAGCGCCCGCCGGGGATGGGCGGCGAGGATTTCTCCTTCATGGCGCTGCGCGTTCCCGGCTGCTTCGTGCGCATCGGTCAGAAGGGCGAGGAGCGCGGCCGGGTGCCGGTGCATCACCCGCGCTACGATTTCAACGACGACATCCTGGCCGTAGGCGCCAGCTTCTGGGCCGGCCTCGTCGAGCAGGAACTGCCGCGCGGCTGATCCGGGCGCGGCGCGAGGGCGCTCCACATGGGAGCCGGGCTGTTCGCGCCATCCGCTACTCTGGGCGCGTTCCTGTTCGCGTATCCGGCGCTGTTCTCGATCGTCAATCCGATCGGCGGCGCCCTGATCTTCGCGCAGGTCACGGCCGACCGCAGCCACGCCGAGCGGCTGCGCATCGCCTGGCGCGTCGGCGTCTATTCGCTGCTCGTGGTGCTGGTGTCGCTGTCGGCGGGCAGCTACGTGCTGAACTTCTTCGGCATCACGCTCGGCGCGCTGCGCATCGCGGGCGGGCTTGTGGTCGCGGCGGCGGCGTGGCGGCTTCTGTTCGCGGCGGAGGAGCACCATGCCTACCGCGCCGAGCAGGCCGCCCCGAGCACAGAGACGGACGACCCCTCGTTCTTTCCGCTCACCATCCCCTTCACCACCGGGCCGGGCACGATCGCGGTCGCGATCGCCCTCTCGGGCGGCCGGCCGGGGAGCCAGGACAGCCTGCACTTCTTCTTCGGGCTCGGCCTCGCCGGGGTCGCGATCGCGCTCTCGGTCTGGATCGCCTACCGCTTCGCCGACCAGCTCACCGCCGTCCTGGGGGAGACCGGGGCGCGCATCCTGAGCCGGCTTGTCGCCTTCCTGCTGCTCTGCATCGGCGTGCAGATCGCGTGCACCGGAGTGCTGCAAGTGGTGCAGCCGCTGCTGGCGGCAGGCGGGTAGAGCGCGACGTGCCCCTTGTCGGCCGCTCCGGCGCGCCGCCGTTTCCGTCGAGACGTGCCTCCGTCCATCGCGCGCCGCCGCTGCAAAGTCGTCCCCGGTGCGGGCGCACAGGTTGCGCCGTTACCGCGGATGTGGCGCACTGCCCGCCATGAGCGAAACCGTGCGCCGCAATGCCACCCTCGACGACGCGATCGCCGAGGCGCGCGCCCGTTACGTCGCCGCAAACCCGGCCAGCCTCGCGCGCCACGTCGAGAGCCTCGCCGTCATGCCGGGCGGCAACACGCGCACGGTGCTGCACGTCGATCCCTTTCCGCTCGCGATGGCGGCAGGCGAGGGCGGGGTTCTGCGTGATGCCGACGGGCACGCCTATCTGGACTTCCTCGGCGAATACACCGCCGGCCTGTTCGGCCACGCGAACCCGGTGATCCGTGCGGCGATCGACCGCGCCCTCGACGGCGGCATCAGCCTCGGCGCCGCCAACCTCGTGGAGGCGCGCTTCGCCCGCGCCGTGTGTGACCGCTTCGGGCTGGAGCGGGTGCGGTTCACCAATTCCGGCACCGAGGCGAACCTGATGGCGCTCGCCACCGCCTGCGCGGTCACCGGCCGGCGCGGCGTGCTGGCGTTCCGCGGCGGCTACCACGGCGGCCTCCTCGCGTTCGGGGCCGCGAGCCCGACGAACGCGCCCTATGACGTGGTGCTGGCGCCCTACAACGACCTCGACGCCACGCAGGCGGCGATCGCGGCTGAGGCGGGGCGTCTGGCCGCGATCATCCTGGAGCCGATGCAGGGCGGCGGCGGTTGCATCCCGGCCGAGCCGGCATTCCTCGCGGGGCTGCGCGATGCCGCGGACGCGGCGGGCGCGCTGTTGATCCTCGATGAGGTGATGACCTCGCGGCTGGCGCCCGGCGGGCTGCAATCCGTGCTCGGGGTGCGACCCGATCTGACCACGCTCGGCAAGTATGTCGGCGGCGGGATGAGCTTCGGCGCGTTCGGCGGCGGCGCCGCGGTCATGGACCGCTTCGATCCGCGCCGGCCCGACGCCTTCGCCCATGCCGGGACGTTCAACAACAATGTGCTGACCATGTCGGCGGGGCTCGCGGGGCTCACCGAAGTGTTCACGCCGGAAGCCTGCGCGGCACTCGGCGCGCGCGGCGAGGCGCTGCGGGCGCGGCTCAACGACCGCGCGCGGGCGCATGGCGCGCAGATGCAGTTCACCGGCATCGGCTCGATGATGACGGTGCATTTCGCCGCCGGCCCGATCCGCCGCGTGGAGGATGTCGCCGGCGCCGATCCGCGGCTGAAAGAGCTGTTCTTCTTCGACCTCCTGGCCTCCGGCATCTGGCTGGCGCGGCGCGGGATGATGAACCTCTCGTTGCCCACCGACGATGCCGCCTGCGCCGCCCTGGAAGCGGCGGTCGAGGAGTTCCTCTGCAGCCACGCGGCCTTCCTGCAATGAGCGAGGCGGGGAGCGAGCGACAGAGCGGGGCGGCGAGCGAGGCGGGGAGCGAGGCGGGATCTGGCTCGGTCGAGCGGGTGCGTGCCGCCCTCGCCGCCGCCGGCCACCCCGACACGATCGTCGCCTTCCCCGAGAGCACGCGCACCGCGGCGGAGGCCGCCGCCGCGATCGGCTGCACCGTGGCCCAGATCGCCAAGTCGATCGTGTTCCGCGACGCGGCGGGTCGGGCCGTGGTGGTGATCGCGTCCGGCGTCAACCGGGTCGATGCCGCGCGCGTGGCCGCGCTGCTGGGCACCGCGCTGCGCCGCGCGGACGCCGCCTTCGTGCGCGCCGCGACCGGCTTCGCGATCGGCGGCGTGGCGCCCGTCGGCTTTGCGGCACCGCCTCGCATCCTGCTCGACCGCGAACTGCTGGAGCTGGACCCGATCTGGGCCGCCGCCGGCTCCCCCAGCCATGTCTTTCGCACCAGCGCCGAGGCGCTCCGCCACCTCACCGGCGGACAGGTGGCCGACATAAGGGAGACCTGACGGGAGCGGGGCGCGCTTCGTCAGCCGCCCGCTTCAGCAGCCGCCCGCTTCATCGGGCCCCGGCATCCAGCAGCAACAGGATCGCCGCGGTCCAGGAGAACGTGCCGCCGCCGATGCCGGCGCCGTCGCGCGGGTCGAAATACTCGCTGAACCCTCCGGCGGCGATCAGGGCCCGTGTGGCCGCGTGCAGCGACGCGGCGAGCGCCGGCTCGCCTGAGGCGGCGAGACCCTCGGCGATCATCCAGTTCACGATCGCCCAGACCGGGCCGCGCCAGTAGCGCTGCGGCTCGAACCGCAGATCATCGGGGGCGGTCGAGGGCACCGGATGCGCGACCATGCTCTCCCAGCGGTGAAGGGTCGCGACCATTGCGGCAACCTGCGCCGGCGTTGCTGCCTGACCGAACAGCGGCAGCAGACCGGCGGAGGTGGCGACCGCGATCGGCGCCCCGGCGATCAGGTCGCGGGAGAGGAAGACGCCGTGCGCCGGGCTCCACAGCCGGGCGAGGCCGCGCTCCAGCCGCGCGATGCGCGCGGCGATCTCCGCCGTCTCCGCTGGTCGGCCGAACCGCGCCGCCAGCGCCGCGAGGTCGCGCTCGGCACGCAGCAGGATCGCGTTGGTGCCGACGTCGGCGACGCGGAACGGCGTGCGCGCCAGCATCGCCGCGGGCTGCCAGCCGCAGTCGCGGTAGAGTTCGACGAGGTGGATGAACCGCTGATACTCCGCCCCGCGCGGGCGCATCCCGGCATCGATGTGGGCGGTGTCCCGACGGCGGATAGCTGCCCGTGTCGCGGTCGGCACGCGCGCCAGCGCCGCATCCCAGGCGGGGCTGTTGTCCATCCCCGTCTCCCAGGGATGCAGTGTCGCGACCAGGCCGGTCGCCGCGGGATCGCGCGCCGCGTGCCACCAGCGGTGCGAGGCGTGCAGGCTCGGGTAGAGTGCGCCGGCGCGCGCCTCGGCGGCGGTGCGATCGGTCGCGTGATCGAGCATCCGGCGCACGGCGGTCGCCAGGATCGGCGGCTGGGTGATGCCGGAGGTGGGCGGCAGGCGGCCGGTGCCCCACACCTCGGGGCCGGGAAAGTAGTCGTCCGACGGCGCGTGGAAGACGATCTGCGGCACCAGCCCGTCCGGCCACTGGCAGCGCAGTAACGTCTCGATCTCGGCGAAGCCGCGCCCCTCGTCGAACGTCGAAAACCCCATCGCGACGAAGCCGGAATCCCAGTTCCACTGGAACGGATACAGGCGATCGGTGGGCACCGTGTAGCCGCCACGGTCGTTGGACCGCAGCACCGCCTGGGCGCGGGCGATCATATCGCCGGTCATGATGCGCCGAGCGCCCGACCGCTGTCAGGGTCCATCCAGGTGATGCGCGCCGGATCGGGGCGCAGGTGCAGGCTCTCGCCGGCGCGTACCGGGTGGTCGGGCGGGATCGCGACGCGCATCATCTGCCCCGCGGCCTCGCCGGTCGCCAGGATGTGCGGGCCGAGCGGCTCGGCCACCTGCACGCGAAAGCCGAAGCCGTCCTCCGGCCCGACCAGCGCCAGATCCTCCGGCCGGATGCCGAGCATCACCGCACCGTCGCGGCCGGCGGGCGCCGGCAGCGCGAGTGTGCCGAGCTGCACCGCGCCGCCGGTGACCGCGAGGCGGAGGAAGTTCATCGGCGGACTGCCGACGAAGCCCCCAACGAACACGGTGCGTGGATGACGATAGACCTCGACCGGCGGCGCGATCTGCACGATGCGGCCCTCGTGCATCACGGCGATGCGGTCGGCCAGTCCCATCGCCTCGGTCTGGTCGTGGGTGACGTAGAGCGTGGTGGTGCCGGCCGCCGCCAGCACCGATTTCAGCTCGGCGCGCATCTCCAGCCGCAGCAGCGCGTCGAGGTTGGACAGTGGCTCATCCATCAGCAGCACCGCAGGCTCGACCGCGAGCGCCCGCGCCACCGCGACCCGCTGGCGCTGGCCGCCGGAGAGCTGCGCCGAATAGCGCGTGAGCAGCGCCTCGATGTGCATGAGTGCGGCGGCGCGCTCGACCTGGCGCCTGATGCGGTCGGCCGGCGCGCGGGTCATCTGCAGGCCGAAGCCGATGTTGTCGGCGACCGTCAGATGCGGGAACACCGCATAGTTCTGGAACACCATCGCAAGCCCTCGGGCGCGCGGCGGCAGCGCCGAGACGTCCCGGCCGCCGATCAGCACGCGCCCGCCGGATTGCGTCTCCAGTCCGGCGACGATGCGCAGCAGCGTGGTCTTGCCGCAGCCGGACGGGCCGAGCAGCGCCACGAACTCCGCTTCGCGGACATCGAGCGACACCTCCTTCAGCGCCTCGAGGGCGCCAAAGCTCTTGCGCACGGCGTCGATGCGGATGTCCGCCATCAGCGATCTCCCGTCATCGGCTGGCGATGCCCCACATCGCGAACAGGTAGCGGCGGACCAGGAAGATGAAGAACACGGAGGGCAGGATCAGCAGCAGCCCGCCGGCGAGCTGGGTCTGCAACGGCGACTCCGACAGCACCGAAAGCAGATAGGCGGTCAGCGTCTTGTTCCGCACCGTGAGCACGGTCGCCGCGAACACCTCGTTCCAGGAGATCACGAAGGCGAAGATGGCGGCGGCGGCGATCCCCGGCAGCGCCAGCGGCAGCACGATGCGGCGGAACGCCCCGGCGCCCGAGCAGCCGAAGACCCAGGCCGCCTCCTCCAGCTCGCGCGGGATGCCGAGGAACAGGCTGGCGCTGATCAGCACCGCGAACGGCATCGCCAACGCCGTGTGGATCAGCGCCACACCGAGGGGCGTGTCGTAGAGGCCGAGCCGGACGTAGCTGACAGCGAGCGGCAGCGCGAGGATGCCGACCGGGAAGGCGCGGGTGAGCAGGATCACCAGCCGATACACCGTGGCCCCCCGGAACGCATAGCGGGCGAGCGCGTAGCCCGCCGGCGCGCCGAGCGCGATCGAGAACGCCATGCACATCAAAGCCACTTCGACGCTGCGCAGCATCGCCGGCCAGATGCCGGCAATGTGGAGGAAGGCGGTGAAGTTCTCGGCCGCGAACCCGACCGGCAGGAACGGCTTCGGCCACGCATAGACAGTCTTGCTGCCGCCGAGGGCGCCGAGCGCCAGCAGATAGATCGGCACCACCGTCCATGCGCACACCACCACGACGCCCGCGACATAGAGCGCGCGCCGGCCGGTCATGTTGCCTCGCCGGCGCGCGGCCGGAGCGCGATCAGGAACACCAGGGTTGCCGCCAGCGTGATCGCCATGATGAGCACCGCATAGGCGGCGGCGACGCCATAGTTCTGCTCGGCGTTCTGCCACTCGAAGGCCTGGCTGATGAGAACAGGGAAGTTGCGGCCGCCGATCGCGAGCACCACGGCGAAGGTCTCGAATGCGAGCACGGTGCGCAGGATCAGCGCGGTCTGGATCGACGGACGCAGCAGCGGCAGCGTCACGCGGCGAAAGCGCTGCCAGGGGGTCGCGCCAAACACGCTCGCCGCCTCCTCGAACTCGCGCGGCACCAGTTGCACGCCGGCCACCAGGATCACGAACACGATCGCGGTCGCACGCCACATCTCGGCGGCGAGGATGGCAAGGAACAAGGTGAACGGCGTCTCGTAGGTGAGCCAGCTCTGCGGCCGTGCGATCGCGCCGAGATGGAACAGCACCGTGTTCAGGTAGCCCTTGTCGGTCAGGATCGCGAGCCATACCAGGCCGGCGGCGAGATCGGAGATGCCGAGCGGGATCGACCAGATCCACAGCACCAGGTCGCGGCCGCGCCGCAGATGGCGCAGCATCATCGACATCCCGAGTGCCAGTGCCAGTTGCAACGGCACCACCACGATCACCAGCGCGAAGGTGTCGCGGACCGCGGCGTTGAAATCGAGATCGTCGAGCATCGCGGCGAAATTGCCGAAGCCCGGCCCGGCGCCGGTGTGGAAGGCGAGGGCGATCGTCTGCAACAGGGGCACGAGGAACAGCAGCAGCAGAAACACCAGCGAGGGCGCGATCAGCAGGTAGGGCCGCGCAGCCACGGTCAGCCCCCGGCGGCGCGCGGCGGCCGTCTCTGTGGCGGCGGCGGTGGCGATGCTCATTTCACCTGACACGTCCCGCTGCTCGCCGGATCGGGCAACCAGCACGGTGCCTTCGCGGCATCCAGCACGCGCTGCATCTGCCTGGCTTCGACGTCGAGCACGCGCTTGACCGGCTGGCCACGGAACACGACGCGCTGGAAGGTATCGACAAACACCTTGTCGAACTCCCCACCGTGCGTGCCGAGGCCGACCGGCAGCAGCGCGGGCCTGGCGTCCGGGGCCGATTGCTGCTGCGCCACCGCCGCCGCCTCCAGCCGCAGCCCGGGGTCGAGGTTGCCGGGGATCGCCCCCCGCACGACGGGGAAGAAAGTCGATGTGCGCAGCGTCGCGATCTGCGTCGCCGGTTGCAGCAGATAGTCGATCACCTGCTTCGCCGCCGCCGCGTCCGGCGCCGAGGCCGGCACCGCGAGCCCGACCAGCACAGGCATGAAGCTGCGCCCCTTCGGCCCGGCCGGCGCGGGAAATGCCACGAACTGATCCGGCTGCTTGCGGAACGCATCCTGCAAGCGCGCCACGTGATCCCACGCGATCCACACGTCGCCGGACAGCAGCGGCTCCTGCATGAAGTTGTAGTTGGCGGAGTTCGGATTGACCTGTTTCCACAGCGCCTTGAACGCCTGCCACATCGCCGCCGCCGCCGGCGAGCGATAGGTCGTGACCACGCCGCCCGTGTAGGCCGGCAGCAGATAGCCCTCGAGGAAGCGCGCCATCAGCCCGGTCGGGCCGGCCGGGAAGCCAAGCATCCGCTGTCCGGTCGCCTTGTGCACCGCCGCCGCCCATTGCCCGAGCTGGTCGTAGGTGAGCGCGTCGAGTTTGGCACCCTTGGGCAAGTACGCGAGTGCCTTCTTGTTCGCCGCCATGATGTAGGTCGATTGCGTCCACGGCACATACATCAGGTGCGGCGCGCCGAAGTGGGCGAAGGTGACAAGCTGCGCCGGCACGCCGCGCTGCGTCAGCAGGCTTGCCATGTCATCGAGCGGGGCCAGCAGGTTGCTGATCGCGAGCGGTGCCAGTTCGCCATGCAGCGCGCCGACCAGGCCGATCGTGTGGCTGCCGTTGCGGTCCGCCTGCAGGTGGATCAGGAGCGTCGACGGTTCCTCGGGGACGAACCGGACCGGCACCGGCGATGCCTTCAGCACCTCGGTGCGCATCCGTTGCGCCTCCTCGATCGGGCGCATCTGCGTCGAGAGAAACGTGACATCGCGGGCGCGCGCCGGCGGGCTGCCGGCGAACGCACCGAGAGCCAGAGCGCCGCTAAGCGCGATCCACGATGCTCGCATCCTCGTGTCCTCCCTTTGCCGTGGCCCTTGGCGTGATCCTCAGCGTGGACGTTCTGGCTGGCGGCGCCGGCCCGTCGGAGCGCCGCGCGATCAGCCGCGCCGGCCACACCTCGTTCAGCCCCGCGGCCGGTGCGCCGTCGAGCTGTGCCACCAGCATCTCGACCATGCGCCGTGCCATCTGCTCGATCGGCTGTTCGAGCGTGGTGAGCGGCGGGTCGGTGTAGCGGGCGATCGGCAGGTCGTCGTAGCCGATCAGCGAGATGTCACGTCCGGCACGCAGACCGGCGGACGCGATCGCGTGCAGTGCGCCCACCGCCATGCGGTCCGTGACGCACAGCACCGCCGTTGGCGGATCACGACGCGCGAGCAGGGCGCTCATCAGGCGATCGCCGTTCTCCTCGGTCGGCTCGGCGTGCAGGGCGGGGCCGGGGGCGGTGCCGGCGGCGGCCAATGCGGCGCGCCAGCCGGCGGCGCGATGACGGGCGAACATGTAGACCGGCGGCGCGTTGAGCAGCGCGATTTGCGCATGGCCGAAGCCGAGCAGTCGTTCGGTCGCCTCCCGAAACGCCTGCTCGCCGTCGATGTCGAGATGGGCATAGGGCCGCGCGGTCTCGGTGCGGCCGTGCGTGACGAACGGGATGCCGCGGTCGAGCAGCAGCCGGATGCGCGCGTCGTGCCTGCGGGTGCGGGCAACGATCAGGCCATCGACGCGGTGCTGTTCGACGAGATGGCGGTAGGCGGCGGCCTCGGCCGCGCCACCCGGCGCGCCCATCATCACCAGGTCCAGGCCCTGGCGCGCGAGCAGCGGGCCGATCGCGCCGATCAGGGCAAGGAAGAAGAGGTCGAAGCTGCCCGGCTCGGCCGGCACCACCAGTCCGATCGTGCCGCTGCGCCCGCTGCGCAGTCGGCGCGCCACCTGGTTGGGCCGATAGTCGATCCGGCGCGCCTCGGCCGCGATGCGGGTGCGGGTGGCCGACGCCACGTCCGGGTAACCGGCGAGCGCGCGCGAGACGGTGGTGACCGAGACGCCAAGCGAGGTGGCGATCCGGCGCAGCGACATGCGGGCGTTTCGCTCCCAATCGTTTTGGTTACCTGCGCGAATACGGCACGGCATGGTCTGCGTCAATCAAAACGTTTCGGGTCGGGCGCGCCGCAGGTGGCGCTGTTACAAATGTGCCGCTCATCGACCCGGCGGCGTCGCACCCGCACTACAAAAATGCCGGACGAGCAGAACTTCTATCTTGGGGTCGTCGATTCGAGCCGCACCGGGCCGACCGGCAAAAGCAACGGGACACGTCACATCACGGAGCGGCCGAGGCAGCCCCGTTGACCGCAGCGGCCGTCCGGCCCTGGCTGCTCCGCCAGATCAGGTATTTGTCGAACAGCGCTCGCTTCTGCGCGTCGCTCAGCGCCAGCGTATCGGTTCCCGCACGGGCGAGAAATGCATAGAAATCCGCCTGCAACCCCTTGGCCGCGGCATCCGGCCCGCCCGGGTCGGGTACCGCGGCGGGCGGCGGCGGCGCGTTGGCGGCAGCCGGTTCCGGCGCGGTCGGCGCGGTCGGCGCCGCGGGAGCCGTCGGCGCCGCCGCAGCGGTCGCGGCGAGGCGGACCGGCGCCGCCGCGTGCGGGGACGCCGACGCCGATCTCCGGGGGGAGGCCACGTGCGCCTGCGCGGCCGGACGCGGGTGCGGCCCTGCCAGGGACATCCAGATCCCCAGGGTCGCCAGGATGGAAAGTCCGGCAAGAAACCCGAGGGTGCGGCTCCCCGGAGCGCCCGCCGCTCCGTCCACGGTCGCGGCGGGAGGACGCGCCGAGACCTCCGCCTCAGGCCGGACGCTGGCAGGCAGGCCGTCGAGCACAGGAGCAGGCGGGACGGCAAACCTGAACGCACGGACGCGCTTGCCGCCATGCTTCGCCGGCGGTCCCGCCGCTTCAGCGACCAGCGCGGCCGCCACGCCGCCGCGCAACAGCGCCAGGGACGCCACCCGCTCGATCAGGGCGTCGATCCGCGCCGGCACGCCTGCGCCATGCCAGACCAGGGCCTCCAGCGTCGCCTCGTCCGGGACCTGCGGACCGAAGCCGTCCAGCCGCTCGCGACAGCGCCAGGCGGCGAAATGCCAGGCCTCGTTATCGGGGAGCGGGTCGAGGACAAGCGGGTCTGCGAGCTGCTCGCGCATCCGGCCGAGGCTGGCACTTTCCAGCAGGCGCATCAGATCAGGCCGGCCGACCAGCAGGACCTGCACGTCCGACGCGCGCACGCCCGACTGCCCGGGGAGGAATTGCAGGAACGCAAGCGCCTTCGCCTCCAGCATGTCGGCGCCTTCGACGACAACCAGGACCCGCCTGCCGTCGTGGGCGTGCAGCATGGCGTAGGCGCGCTCGACCTCATCATCCTCCGCGGCGGACGGCCGCGGCGCAGGTCCGTTTGCGGCGATCTGCTGCAGCACGCTGCCGAGGGAAAGCGGGCCGGTACGCGGATTGCTCACCAGGACGGGCCGGATCGCCTCGTCTGCGACGGCCGCAAGCGCTGTGTCGAGGACGACCGTCTTGCCCACGCCGCTCTCGCCGATCAGCGCCATGAAGGGATGCCGGTCACGGATCGCACGCGCGAGTGCGGCCGCCGCTTCACGCTGCGAGTCGAGCGGGATGATGTCCGGGTGCTGTGTGCGTGTCGTCACTGCGGCCGCCTCACGGGGGAGAGCCGCACGGCGGCGGCCCGGCGGTGGCGCTCGAGGCGGACGGGGCGACGGTGGCGGGCGTGTCGCCTCGCTGCTTGCTCTTCTCCAGATCTGCGAACTGCTCGAAGAGCTGGCGCTGTCGAGCCTCCGAGAGATGCGCCCGCGCGCAGGCAACCTCCGTCGTTCGTACCGGCGGCTGCGGCGGCACGGGGAGCGGCAGGTCGGGACCCATCGCGGTGTCCGCGTGCAGCCTCACAGGCTCGCGCTGATAGGCCGGCTCGCGCGCATACTTGCGGTGATACACCGCATACGAGGGTGGCCACGCACAGCCACCCAGCGTCGCGGTCGCGCCGAAGACCACGAATATCAGCGTCACCCGCATCGCATGTCCCGTCCCGGCCCCGCTCCCATACGATTTAACACGCAGATTAGCACTTTAACGCGAAGATTAGCATTTGGGATGTGGCCGATACAGGGCCGCCGAATGGCCGGCGGAGGGCGGTCGGTCACACGTCCGAGCGCGCCGGCGTGCCAGGCCATGCGGCTGCGGGCGGTCACCGCCTCATCGGGGCAGCTCCGGCCGCCGCTCCGCCACCCCGAGCGCCGCCTCCAGCGCCATTCCGAGACGGCACAGCCGCCCCTCGTCGAACAGCCGGCCCCAGAGCGAGATGCCCTGCGGCACCTCGAATTGCGGCCCGTCCGCCGCCGCCTCGCCGGCCGGCGCCGGCGCGCCGCGCAGCAACGTCCGGTCCGGCCGCGTCGCCGTCCGGATGAACCCGGCCCGCAGATGCAGGCAGGGGTGGCCGGTGAAGTTGCTCGCGACCAGCATCGGCCCGGTCATGAACGGCCCGATCAGCGCATCCACCTCGCGGAACAGCAAGTCGAGCGCCTGCATCACCCGGTAGCGCAGCCGGTCCGCCTGGACGTGGTCCACCGCCGACAGGAACCGTGCGCGGCGGAAGGCATTCGGCCACGCCCCCTTGTCCTGCCGCACCAGCATGTCGTCGCGGCCGCTCAGCGTCAGCTCCTCGAACGCGGCCGCCGCCTCCGCCTGCAGGATCGCCATCAGCGAGCCATAGGGCAGGTCGGGGAGGGCCGCCGGCACCACCTCGATCCCGAGGGTCCGCGCGGCATCGAGCGACGCATGATCGACCGCATTCGCGCCCGCGTCGGCGAAGGCGTCCGGCAGATAGCCCAGCCGCATCCCGTCGAGGCCGGCCGTCGCGTCGAAATTGAACGGCGCGGCGATCGAGCCGCGATCGGCCGGATCGGCGCCGTTGATCGCCGCCAGCACCAGCGCGCAATCCTCGACCGAGCGCGCGATCGGCCCCACCTTGTCGAGCGACCAGCACAACGCCATCGCGCCGGTCCGGCTGACGCGGCCATAGGTCGGCCGAAGCCCCGTCGTGCCACAGCGCTGCGAGGGTGCGGTGATCGAGCCCAGCGTCTCGGTGCCGACCGCAAATCCGCACAGGCCGGCGGCGACGGCGGCGGCCGAGCCCGCGCTCGACCCGCTCGATCCCTCCTCCGGGTTCCACGGATTGCGGGCCTTTCCGCCGAACCAGACGTCACCGAAGGCGAGTGCGCCCACCGCGGTCTTGCCGAGCAGCACCGCGCCCGCCGCACGCAGCAGCTCCACCACCCGCGCATCGCGGTCCGGCACCCGGTCGTTGAACGGCATCGCCCCCCAGCTCGTGCGGATGCCGGCGGTGTCGAACAGGTCCTTGAGCCCGTACGGGATGCCGTGCAGCGGTCCCAGCCTGCGGCCGGCCCGCAGCTGCGCGTCGGCCGCATCCGCCTGCGCGCGGGCAAGCTCCGCGGTCACGGTGATGAAGCATTCGAGGCCGCCGGCATGCTCGGCGATGCGCGCCAGGTAGATCTCGGTCAGCCGCCGGCTGGCGAGGTCGCCACGGGCGATCCATGGCCCGAGCCGGCAGATCGGGGCGAAGGCGATGTCCTCGTCGCGGGCGGGCAGGGGGCCGGGCTCGGCGTCCGAGGGGCGGATCGGGTGCTGCGGCGGCAGCGCCGGGAAGTCGGGCAGCCTTGGGTCGAAGCGGCTCGCCATCGGCGCGTCGTTGGGCAGGACCAGCGCGCGGCGTGCCTGCGCCGCGGCGATCTGGCTGTCGAGATTGTCCAGCATCAGCGCGCGTTCGGCAGCCGAATACGCCACTCCGACGAGGGCCTCGCCGGCCGCGATCGTGTCAGAAGAAAAGATGGTGGGCGTCGCCATGCCGGTCCCCGCTGCGGTCTGCCCCGCTATCGGCGCAGAATGCCGATCATCGCAGAATGGCGCGCATCGTGGACAGGCGATATCGCGGGGCCGGGATCAGGCGCCGCCCCGTCGCCACGGATCATAGGGTGCCGGGTCGATCTCCGGGCGCTCGCCGCGCGCCATCTGCGCCAGCAGCCGCCCGGCATAGGGACCCATCGTCAGCCCGCCCGCCCCGAGCCCGTTGCCGACCAGCAGCCCGTCGAACCCGGGCACGGCGCCGAGCAGCGGCCGGATGTCCGGGCCGACCGGCCGGAAGCCGATCCGGGTCTCGATGATCGACCCGCCACCCAGGCCCGGCGCCACGGCCAGCGCCTCGGCGAGCACCTCCGCCTGTCCGGCCGCCGTGACCCGGTAGTCGAAGCCCGATCCGGTCTCCCGTGTCGCGCCCACGACGACGCGCTGATCGTCGAATGCCAGCAGGTAATGGCTGCTGGGCGGCAGCACCACCGGCCACGCGGCGGTGTCCGTGCCGGGCAGGCGGATATGGGTGATCTGGCCGCGCTGCGGCTCGACCGCGAGGCGCACGCCGATGCTCGCCAGAAGCGCGGGCGCCCAGGCACCGCCCGCGACGATCACCGCGTCGGCCTCGACCGCGCGGCCGTCGGCGCGGACGCCGGTGATCCGGCCGGGCGAGCCGACCAGCTCCGCCGTGGCGTGATGCAGCTCCGCCCCGTGCTTCTGCGCGCCCCGGAGCATCGCCGCCGCCAGCAGCCGCCCATCCACCCGCGCGGCCCCGGCGATGTGGACCGCCGCCAGATCGTCGCGCAGCGGCGGGAACAGCGCCCGTGCCGCTGCCGGCGACAGGCGGGTGACCTCGCCCACTTCCGGAGCCGCCTCCCGGAGCCGCCGGACCCGCTGCTCGATCTCGTCCAGGTCCGCGGCATGCGCCGCCGTCGCGAGCGCGCCGACGCGACGATAGCCGAACGCGCTTTCCCCGTCCTGCCGCAGCCGTGCCGCGAGTTCGGGATAATGCCGCGCGCCGGCGGCGGACAGCCGATACCAGTCCGGGTCCTCGACGCGCGACGACCAGGGACAGATGATGCCGGCACCGGCCGCGGTCGCGCGTCCCTCATGCGCGCGGTCGACGACGATCGTCCGGACCCCGGCCAGGGCCAGGTGATAGGCGGCACTGGCACCGAGCACGCCGGCACCCACGACGACGACACGCATGCGGCTGCTCCCCGCCCCCTGGTGGTCAGTTCACGCCCAGCATCGCGGCGTGAATGCGCGGCGCGATCATGCGGAAGACGAGTCCCACCAGCACCACGACGCTGCCGACGCCGACGAAATAGGCGATCTCGTTGCGGGCCGAATAATAGCCCACCAGTTGCGCGTTGATCCCCTGCGCCGCCGCGTCCGACATCAGCCACAGGCTCATGAGCTGGGCTGCGAAGGCTTCCGGTGCGAGCTTGGTGGTGGCCGACAGCCCGACCGGCGAGAGGCACATCGAGCCCGCAATCACCACGAAATAGCTGAGCACGAGCCAGAGCGGGCTGGCCTTGACCTGCGGGCCCTAGAGCAGGGCAGGGAGCGCCATCAGCATGAAGGACAGGCCGGCCCAGTACCAGCCCGGCCGAGAACTTCACCGGCGTCCAGGGCTGCCGCTCGCCCAGCCGGATCCAGATCGCGGCGAAGGTCGGCGCGAGAATGATCGTCGCGATCGGGTTCAGCGAGGCGAACCAGGAGGACGGGATCATGAAGCCGCCAACCCCGAGCTGCGTGCGCTGGTCGGCGAACTGCGCCAGCACGCTGCCCCCCTGCTCGTCGAGCACCCAGAAGAACACGGAGGCGACGAACAGGCACGCATAGGCCTTCAGCCGCGACCGCTCGACATCGGTCACTTTCGGGCGGCGCAGGATCACGACGAAATAGATGACCGGCAGCCCGACCGCGACCGCGGTGACCAGGTCGACGAACAGCCGCGTCGTGAAGTGGCCCGTCGCGAACAGGGCATAGAAGATCGCGGCGAGAGCCATCAGGCCGCCGGCGACGCCGCCGAGCACGGCATTGCGCCCGCCGCCGGGCAGCGGATTTGCGGGACGCAGCCCGG
>DATAYA010000108.1:0-14482 GCA_036272815.1 Acetobacteraceae bacterium | reverse complement strand
GCACCGGACGCTGGCGCGCAGCGTCGCGTTCGCAACCGGCCACGGCGCGGACGGCAGCCTGCCGCCCGATTTCGACCTGCGCGCCGACGTGCTGGTTTTCTACATGCCGCTCGGCCAGGCCGGCGTGATCGCCGCCCGCCTGGTCGAAGCCGGCCGGGCGCCGGACGAGGCGATCGCCTTCGTCTCCGAGGCCACGACGCCGCGCCAGCAGGTGCGGATGGCGACGCTTGCGGAGGCCGCGACGACCGCCGCGAGCGTCCCGGACGGCGCCCCGGCGCTGCTGGTCGTGGGGCCGGTGCTGGCGCTGCGCGGGCTGCTCGCCCCCGGTCAGGACGCCGAACCGATGACCCTCGTGCCGTCGCCGCGCGCGCAGCGGCGCCGATAGGAGACCATGATGGCAAGCTCCCAAGCCACCGCGATGATCCCGTTCGCGGAGGAACAGTTGGCCCCGCTGCGCAGCCTGCTCGCGGACTCCTCCGCCGAGCAGCGGACGTGGCTCTCCGGCTATATCGCCGGCTTCCAGGCCGCGAACGCGCCGGCCGCCGCGGCGGCGCCGCCGGCCGCGAAGCCGGCGCTCACCGTGCTCTACGCGACCGAGTCCGGCAATTCCGAGGCGCTCGCCGCCAGTGCGAAGCGCGAAGCCGGAAAACTCGGCTTCGCGGCGCGGGTCCTGGACATGGCGGATGCGAGCCTCGATGGCCTGGCCAAG
This sequence comes from Acetobacteraceae bacterium, assembly GCA_036272815.1. GTDB lineage: Bacteria > Pseudomonadota > Alphaproteobacteria > Acetobacterales > Acetobacteraceae > DATAYA01. Next base: position 13,773 of record DATAYA010000108.1, on the reverse strand, counting down.
GCGGGCAATCTGCTGGTCATTGCCAGCACCTGGGGCGAGGGCGATCCGCCGCAGCGGGCCGAGGCTTTCTTCGCCGCCCTGATGGCGTCCGACGCACCGCCGCTGGCCGGCCTGCGCTATGCCGTGCTGGCGCTGGGTGATCGCGCCTACGCGAAATTCTGCGAGACCGGGCGGCGGATCGACACGCGGCTGGCGGAGCTGGGGGCGACACGCCTCGCACCGGTCGAGGAATGTGATCTCGACTTCGAGGTGCCGGCGCGGGCCTGGATCGGCACCACGCTGCGGGAGCTGGGAGCCGAGACGCCGGCCTCGGTCATCCACGTCGATTTCATGCGTCCGCCCGCCACGGAGGCGGCGGCACATTCCCGCGCGCGCCCGTTCGCGGCCGAAATCGCCGAGCTGGTGAATCTCAATTCCAGCCGCTCGACGGTGCGCAACTTCCACATCGCGCTGTCGCTGGCGGGATCGGGGCTGGCCTACGAGCCGGGCGATGCGATCGGGGTGCTGCCGACCAACGATCCGGCGCTGGTGGACGACGTGCTGCGCGCGGCCGGGCTCGACCACGACGACGCGCTGCGGGCGGCACTCGCCACGCGGCACGACATCACCACGCTGACGCAGCCGCAGATTTCGGCGTACGCGGCGCTGGTCGGCGATGCAAAGCTCGCCGCGATCGGCGCCGACCCGCTTCAGGCCGCCGCGTTCCGGGCGGAGCGGCAGTTCATCGATCTGCTCGATGCCGCGCCGCACAAGCTGGCAGCCGAGCAGCTCGCCGGGCTGCTGCGCCCGCTCGCACCGCGGCTCTATTCGGTCGCGTCGAGCCGCAAGCTGGTGGACGAGACGGCGGAGCTGCTGGTCGCCGAGGTTGCCTGGGAGGCGCATGGGCGCGCCCGACGCGGCGTCGCCTCCGGCGAGATTGCACGCCGGCGGGTGGGCGAGACGCTGCCCGCCTACGTCCAGGCGAACCGGCATTTCCGCCTCCCCGACGAGGCCGAGCGGCCGGTCCTGATGATCGGGCCGGGCACCGGCGTGGCACCCTTCCGCGCCTTCATGCAGGAACAGGAGGCGCTCGGCCAGAAGCGGCGGAGCTGGCTGTTCTTCGGCGCGCGGCAGTTCACGCATGACTTCCTCTACCAGCTCGACTGGCAGGAATGGCTGCGCGCGGGCCTGCTCACCCGCATGGACGTCGCCTTCTCGCGCGACCAGCCGGAAAAGCAATACGTGCAGGACCGGATGTGGGAGCAGCGGCGCGACCTGTTCGCGTGGCTGGAGGAGGGCGCCGTGCTCTATGTCTGCGGCGACGCGGCGGCGATGGCGAAGGACGTCCATGCGATGCTCGCGCGCATCGTGGCCGATCAGTCGGGGCGCGACGGCGAGGCGTATCTGCGCGATCTCGTACAGGCCGGCCGCTACAAGCGCGACGTCTATTGATGACCGCCCGCCGGAGCTGACAGCATGACCAAGCCACCATCCGCCAACGAGGGCATCAAGGCCGCGAGCCGCCTGTTGCGCGGCGGCATCGCCGAGGGATTGCGCGACCGCATCACCGGCGGGCTCGCGGCCGACGACCAGCAACTGACGAAATTCCACGGCATCTACCAGCAGGACGACCGCGACCTGCGGCCGGAGCGGGCGAAGAAGAAGCTCGAGCCGGCCTATGGCTTCATGGCGCGGCTGCGCGTGCCGGGCGGCGTGATGACGGGGCCGCAATGGCTTGCGATGGAGCGGATCGCGCGGGAGCGCGGCAACGGCACGCTGCGGCTGACGACGCGGCAGACGATCCAGTTCCACGGCATCCTCAAGGGCAACCTGCAAGCGGCGATCCGCGGCATCCATGCGGCGATGATGGACACCATCGCGGCCTGCGGCGACGTCAACCGCAACGTGATCGCGGCCGCCGACCCGCAGCGGGCGGGCGCACATAAGGGCGCGGTCGATCTCGCGCGGCGCCTTGGCGGGCACCTGCTGCCGAAGAGCCGGGCGTGGCACGAAATCTGGATCGATGGCGAGCAGGTGGTGCCTGCCGGCGACGCGCCCGCGGAGAGCGAGCCGATCTATGGTCCGACCTATCTGCCGCGAAAATTCAAGATCGCGATTGCGGTGCCGCCGACCAACGACGTCGATGTGTTCGCCCATGATCTGGGGTTCATCGCGATCGAGCAGGACGGAAGATGCGTCGGCTATGACGTCACGGTGGGCGGCGGGATGGGAATGACGCATGGCGAGCCCGACACCTTCCCGCGCACCGCCGACGTGATCGGCTTCTGCACGCCGGACGAGGCGGTGGACATCGCCGAGAAGGTCGTGACCATCCAGCGCGATTGGGGCGACCGCTCCGACCGCAAGCACGCGCGGCTGAAATACACGATCGAGCGCGAGGGGCTCGATCGCTTCGTGGCCGAACTCGCGACACGGCGCGGCCGCGCGCTGGCGCCCGCGCGTCCTTATGCCTTCGCTCGCTCGGGTGATGCGCTCGGCTGGAGCGAGGGCGACGACGGGCGCGCGCATTTTTCCCTCTTCATCGAGAACGGCCGTGTCGGCGGTGCGCTGATGGCGGCGCTGCACGCGATCGCGGAGGTGCATCGCGGCGAATTTGTTCTCACGCCCAACCAGAACCTCATCATCGCCGGCGTGGCACCGGGGGAGCGCGCGGCTGTCGCGGCGCTGCTCGGCGAGCACGGCCTCGCCAACCCGGCGGGGGGCTTGCGTCGCAACGCGATGGCGTGCGTGGCGCTGCCGACCTGCGGGCTCGCCTTGGCCGAGAGCGAGCGGTCGCTGCCGGGGCTGGTGACGCAACTCGAGGCGGCGCTGGCGGCGAGCGGTTTGGCGGAGGATGAAATAACCATCCGCATGACCGGCTGCCCGAACGGCTGCGCGCGGCCGTATCTGGCGGAGATCGGGCTGGTCGGGCGGGGGCCGGGGACCTACCACCTGTATCTCGGCGGCGCTTTCGACGGCACGCGGCTGAACAAGCTTTTCCGACGTGACCTGAAGGAGCCGGAGATCGTGGCGACCCTGGCGCCGCTGTTTTCGACGTATGCGGCGGAGCGGCGGCCGGGTGAGCGGTTTTCCGACTTTGCGATCCGCACCGGCGTGGTGGCGGCGACGACGGCGGGCAATCGGTTCCACGAGGACGTGGCGGCGTAGCAGGCCACCAAAGGCGAGCCTTTGGAAACCAATGGGGTCTGGGGCCCGCGGCCCCAGCGGGTCAAGGGCAGCGCCCTTGCCTTGCCGTCCGTCAACCCATCAAGCCGCCGCCGAGCGCGCCCAGCACCACGACCAGCAGCGGCGGCGCCCGCCAGACCACCAGCAGCACGAAGCCTGTCAGTGCCAGGGCGAAATCGGCCGGCCGCAGCACGGCGCTGATCCAGACCGGGTTGTAGAGCGCGGCACCAAGCAGGCCCACGACGGCGGCGTTGACGCCGCGCATCGCGGCCTGCGCCACCGGGCGGGACCGCAGCGCATCCCAGAACGGCAGCGTGCCGGTCAGCAGCAGCATCCCCGGTAGGAAGATCGCGACCAAGGCGAGGACGGCTCCGGCGACGCCGGAGACCGGCCCACGCAGCACGGCGCCAAGATACGCCGCGAAGGTGAACAGCGGGCCGGGGACCGCCTGCGCGGCGCCGTAGCCGGCGAGGAAGGCGTTGTTCGAGACCCATCCCGGCGTCACCACGGCATCGCGCAGCAGCGGCAGCACGACATGACCGCCGCCAAACACGAGCGCGCCGGAGCGGTAGAACGCATCGAACACCGCGACCGCCATGCCGAGCCCGCGCAGCAGCGGCGGCAGGACGAGCAGCGCCGCGAACAGCGCCAGGCAGGCGATTGCGGCGCCGCGGGAGACCGGCACGGGAAGCCGTTCGGCGTCCGCGCCTGCGGCCGCCGCGGCCGTGCCTTGGGTCCGGCAGAACGCCAGCCCCGCGGCGCAGCCGAGCACGATCGCGCCGATCTGTGCCGCCGAACCCGGCGCGAACAGCACCAGGATGGCGGCAAGGGTGGCGATGGAGGCGCGCTCGCGATCCGGGCAAAGCGATCGCGCCATCCCCCATACGGCCTGCGCCACGATCGCGACGGCCACCAGCTTCAGCCCGTGCAGCACGCCGGCACCGATCGCCGAGCTGGCGATGTGCCCGGCGCCGTAGGCGAACAGCACCAGCAGCACCGCCGAGGGCAGGGTGAAGCCGATCCAGGCGGCGAGGCCGCCGAGCGGGCCGCCGCGCAGCAGCCCGATGGCGAAGCCGGTCTGGCTGGAGGCGGGTCCTGGCAGGAACTGGCAGAGGCCGACCAGGTCGGCGAAGGCGCGTTCGTCGAGCCAGCGCCGGCGCTCGACGAACTCGGCGCGGAAATAGCCGAGATGCGCGATCGGGCCGCCGAAGCAGCTCACGCCGAGGCGGGCGAAGGCGGCCAGGACCTCCAGCGGGGTGCCGGCCGGGCGGGTGCCTCGGGTGGTCTCGACAGCCGCCGACATCGCTTGTTCCCTCCGGCGCGGGCGCCTTGCGGTTCGGAAACCGCGGCCCCGCTCGGCGTTGCCGCGCCGCCTATGGGATGCAGGCTGCGATGTCGTCAAGCACGGAGCGCGATCCAAGGCGCCACACGCAGGCGATGCAGCGAGCCGCAGCTCAAGGCGGTGTTCGAGGCGGACCGGCATGACACAAGGCCGCGCGACCGCTATCGGGCCGACTGGTCGCGGCCTGCACAACCGTTGCGGCGGGCCAGGAAGGCGCCTCGCGTTTCGATTGCATATTTGCACCGGTGGTGGCAAGTCTTCCGCAGGGATGAACGGCTTGCGATGGGAAGACAGCCGGCCATCCCGGCGTTCGTTGCGGGAGGACCATGATGCCCACGTACGACGACGATTCGCACTTCCAGCCGAGTAACACCAACAACCCGGAGGCGGTGTCATACTGCCCTGGACGCGATCCTTTCATTTCGTTTGCCGGCAGACGATGGTGGATCAACTATCACTGGACCCGGAGCCAGGGGACCTACGCCTACGAGCCGTTCAAGTCGATTTTCGACCCGAAGATCATCCAGCGCACCGCGAAAGGGGTCCAACTCCAGATCCTGCCCGGCAACGATCCGGCGGTCTGGCGTACCTCCGAACTGGTCCTGATGGACAAGCTCGGCTACGGCAAATATCTCATCACCGCAGAGGCTGATGGCGGATCATTCTCGGACCTCGACCCCAATGCGATCTTCGGGGCGTTCCTCTACCAGTATTCGGAGGCGCCGCCCACCAACGGCCCGAACACGCATCGCGAGATCGACTTCCTCGAGGTGCTTCGCAACGACGGCGGGAATGCCCAATTCACGCTCCAGCCGTACGAGTCCATTCCCCATCCGGTGCAGTTCTTCGGGATTCCGGCGGGCACGAAGGTAATCACCATCATCAATCACTGGTATGTCGGTCAGGGTTTAAACGTCCTATCGTTCTTCTATTGCTACAGTGGCGACTGGTCGCTGGCCAATCCGCCACCGGTGCAGAACCTGATCGCGAAATGGATGCCGAACGAAATCCCCGGCGTCAGGCCGCTGATCCCCGACCACACGAACACGAGTTGCGAGCGCCTCCACCTCAATCTCTGGCTGATGCACGGGGCGGCGCCCTCCGGGCCGCAATCGGTGACCGTGACGCGGTTCGAGTTCGCACCGAACTAGGCGCCTGAGCGGAGGCCCGCTCAGCCCATGTGCGTGGCCAGGAAGGCGGCGACGGCGGTGTAAACCCGCCGCCGGTCGTCCGGGCGGATGAAGCCGTGCCCGGCATAGTCGAAGGTTTCGAACGCCACCACGCGCTGCCGTTCGCGGAGCGCCTGCTCCATCTGCTCGCTCTCCGAGAACGGCACCCGCGGGTCGCGCCTGCCGTGCAGCAGCAGCAGCGGCGCGCGCGCGCGGTCGATGTTGCGCACCGGCGAGATGCGGGCGAACAGCGCCTCATGCGCGTCCGGGTCGCCGTATTCGCGCGAGCGGTGGGCGCGGCGCCAGGGGCCGGTATTGGCGAGGAGCGTCGCGAAGTCGGCGATGCCGTAATAGCTCACCGCGGCGCGCCACAGCTCGGGATGCTCGGTGACCGCGGCGTTGACCATGTAGCCGCCGTAGCTTTGCCCGATCACCGCGATGCGGCCGGCGTCGATCTCCGGCCGCGCCGCGAACCACGCGGCGCCGGCGGCGAGGTCGCGCACGGAATCGAGCCGCCGCTCGTGCTCGTCGGAGAGGGTGAAGGTGCGGCCGTAGCCGGTGCTGCCGCGCACGTTGGGCATCAGCACGGCGTAGCCGTGGGCCAGCAGCATCTGCATGTCGGCGCGGAAATTGGCGCGCGTCTGGCTCGCCGGGCCGCCATGCACCCACACGATTGCGGGCCAGCCGGAGGCGGGCTCGGGGCCGGCCGGCCGCGCCATCCAGCCCGCGATCCGGGCGCCATCAAAACTCTCCCAGGCGACCAGCTCGAACGGGCGGAAGGTTTCCGGGTCGATGCCGGCCTCGGCCTGCGGGTCGGGGCGCCAGACCGGGCGGGCGGCGCCGGACTCCCAGATGAACAGCGAGGCGGGCGCGGTGGGGCCGGCGGCAACGAGGGCGAGCCGGGCGGAATCGGCCGACCAGGCGAGGTCGGAGACGACGCCCTGCGGCAGCCCCTCAACCACCGGGCGCTCCGCGGCGCCGATCGGGCCGACGCGCAGCATGGCGTAGCCGCGATCGTTTTCGATCGTCGCCAGCGTGCGGCCGTCGGGCTAGACGGAGTAGGCTTCAACGTCGCGGCCGTCGGGCGCGTAGAGCGGTGTCGCGGCGCCGTGGTCCGGGTCGAGCCGGCAGAGCGCCAGAAAATCGCGGCCGCCGGCATCGGTGAGGCACAGCAGGCCGTTGCCGTCCGAGGCCCAGCGCACCGAGGCGAAGCGGGCGTGCTGCGCGGGCGCGATCTCGTGGTGGCCGCCGCCGATCACGTCGAGCAGCACCAGGGTCTGCTGCTCGAAGGCGTGGTCGAGCACGACGGCGAGGCGCCGGCCATCCGGGCTGTAGCCGGCGACCGAGAGCTGGTTGGTGCCTTCGTGGAAGCGCGCGGCCGCGCCTTCGCCGGCGAGCGGGCGGATCATCAGGTCGAAATGCGACTCGTCGCGGTCGTTGGCGGCGTAGGCGATGTGGGTGCCGTCGGGCGACCAGGCGCCGAAATCGTGGATCACGCGCGGGTCGGCGGTGAGCGGGCGGGTGGTGTGGTTGTCGTAGAGCCAGAGCTGCTGGCGCTCGTCGCCGCCGGCGTCGATGCCGTAGATCAGCCGGTCGTCGCCGGGCGCGCGGCGGATGAAAGCGATTTTTTCGTCGTGATCGGTGAGCTGGCGGTCCTGTCCGGTGGCGAGGTCGAGCGCCCAGAGCTGCGGCAGGCTCGATCCGCGCAGGTGAAACAGGGTGGCACCGTCGCGGGCGAAGGCGGGCGAGGACGCGGCTTCGATGGCGACATAGGCTTCCGGCTGGGCGGGCATGGACACCTCCTGGATGGCCGAGAATAGGCACGCCGGGCGGCTTGTCACGGTGCCCTTGTCACGTGTCATGCGACCCTTGTCACGGCTCGCGGCGTGCCCGTGCCTGCTGCTTGCGGCGCGCGAGATTGTCGCGGAGCGCGCGCGCGAGCCGGGCCTCGCGCGGGTCGGCGGCGGCGGTCCAGGCCGGAGGGTGCGCGTCGCGCGGCACCGGCGGCGTGGCGAAGCGGGCAGGCGTCGCCGAGAGGATGGCGGGCGGGCGGACGGCGCGCACGGTGCCGAACGGGGTCGCGGTCTCCTCCAGGAACTCGGCGAAATCGTCGTCCGCCGGATCGGCGGGCGAAAAGCCGTCGGCGACCGGGCCGAGGCCGCGCAGCCAGGCTCCGGTGCGGGCGAGGGATGCCTGGACGTGCCAGCTTCCGCCCGCGGTGCCGCGCCGGATCAGGGCGGCGATCGTGCCGGCGGCGAGCAGGTGGCCGGTCGCGAAGTCGAGCGCCTGCGCCGGCAGCGGACGTGGCACCGCATCGCCGGCCGCCTCGGCTTCCGCCGCGTTGAAGCCGGTCGCGGTCTGCACGAGGCTGTCGAAGCCGCGCTTGCCGGACCAGGGGCCGGCCGCGCCATAGGCCGAGAGCGACGCGACGACGATCCCCGGCCGCAGCCGCGCCAGCGCCTCCGGACCGAAGCCGAGAGCGGCCAGCGCGCCCGGGCGATAGCCTTGCACGAAGACGTCCGCGCCGCGCACCAGATCGGCGAGGCGGCGGCGGTCGGCCGGCCGGCGCAGGTCGAGCTGGGCGGCCCGCTTGCCGCGGCCGGTGTCGATGTCGAGCCGGTCGAGCGCCGGCAGATGCGGCGCCGTGATCCGCAGCACCTCGGCGCCGTGCGAGGCGAGCGTGCGGGCGCAGACGGGGCCGGCGATGACGCGGGTGAGGTCGAGCACGCGGATGCCGGCGAGCGGGCGGGAGGCAACGGCGGGCAGGCGCGCGGGGGCGTCGCCGACGCGCTCGATCGCGAGCAGGGGGCGGGTGGGCACGGCCTGGCCCTGCGGATGGGCGTCCCAGGTCGCGAAATCGCGCAGCGCCGCGACGCACAGGCCCGCCTCGGTCGCTTCCGTCTCGAAGGCGATCGCCTGCCGGGTGCGCAGCGCGGCGGCGACGGCGGCACGTTCGTGGGCGCAGGCCAGAAGTCGGAGAATGCCGTCGCGGTGATGCGGGAAGTTGGTGTGCAGGCGGAGCCAGCCATCCGCGGCCGGGTAGAGGCCGGCGATCGCATCCCACGCCGCGCGCGTCGTGCCGTCGACGCGCAGCAGGCGCTCGGAGCGGAACTCGGCGCAGGCGTGGCGGCGGTCGACGGTGACGGATTGCGCAGCGCCGCCGCGCGCCTCGTGCAGCGTCGCGGCGGCGAGGCCGGCGGCGGCGACCGCACACTGGGCGGCGGTCGCGACCGCGAAGTGCGACGGCAGGACCGGCGCGGCGCCGGACACGGTCGCGTGTCGCAGCGCGTCGGACGGCAGGCCGGCCGCCTCCCAGATCTCGGCGAGGGCGGCGGCGGCCTGCACGGTGCCACTCAGGTGTTCATGGCGTCGAAGAAGTCCTGGTTGGTCTTGCTGTATTTCAGCTTGTCGAGCAGGAACTCCATCGCGTCGGTGGTGCCCATCGGGTTGAGGATGCGGCGCAGCACCCACATCTTCGACAGCGTCCCCTTCTCGACCAGCAGCTCCTCCTTGCGGGTGCCCGACTTGGTGATGTCGATCGCCGGGAAAGTGCGCTTGTCGGAGAGCTTGCGGTCGAGGATGATCTCCGAATTGCCGGTGCCCTTGAATTCTTCGAAAATGACCTCGTCCATGCGGCTGCCGGTGTCGATCAGCGCGGTCGCGATGATGGTGAGCGATCCGCCTTCCTCGATGTTGCGCGCGGCACCGAAGAAGCGCTTCGGCCGCTGCAACGCGTTGGCATCGACGCCGCCGGTCAGCACCTTGCCCGAGGACGGGATCACCGTGTTATAGGCGCGGGCAAGTCGCGTGATGCTGTCGAGAAGGATGACCACGTCGCGCTTGTGCTCGACGAGGCGCTTGGCCTTCTCAAGCACCATCTCGGTCACCTGCACGTGCCGCGTCGCCGGCTCGTCGAAGGTCGAGCTGATGACCTCGCCCTTGACGCTGCGCACCATGTCGGTGACTTCCTCGGGCCGCTCGTCGATCAGCAGCACGATCAGGAAGACTTCGGGATTGTTGGCGGAGATCGCGGTTGCGATGTTCTGCAGCATCACCGTCTTGCCGGTGCGCGGCGGCGCCACGATCAGGGCGCGCTGGCCGCGGCCGATCGGCGCGATCAGGTCGATGACGCGCGGCGTGTTGTCCTTGGAGGGGCCTTTCGCAACGGACTGGAAGTTCTCCGTCTCCATCTTCAGGCGGCGCTCGGGATAGAGCGGTGTCAGGTTGTCGAAGTTGATGCGGTGGCGCACCGCCTCGGGCGGCTCGAAATTGACTGTGTCGACCTTGAGGAGTGCGAAATACCGTTCGCCCTCCTTGGGTGCGCGGATCTGGCCTTCGACGGTGTCGCCGGTGCGCAGGCCGAAGCGGCGGACCTGGCTGGGCGAGACGTAGATGTCGTCCGGGCCGGGCAGGTAGTTGGCGTCCGGCGAGCGCAGGAAGCCGAAGCCGTCGGAGAGGATCTCGAGCGTGCCCTCGCCCGCGATCGCCTGGTCGTTGTCGGCCAGGTTCTTGAGGATCGCGAACATCATGTCCTGCTTGCGCAGGGAGGAGGCGTTCTCGATTTGTAGGCCTTCGGCAAAGCTCAGCAGGTCGGCGGGGGATTTTGCCTTCAGTTCGGCAAGGTGCATTGGATGCCTCGGTGGCAGGAGGGAGCGGCAGGCGGAGGACGGGACAGCGCGGGCTTTGGTCCGTGTGGGTGCGGCCAACCCGTTCGCGGGGCGAAGGGTGCTGTCCGAAGGGGGCGGGATCAGGCTGGCGGAAGAACGCCCGATACCTGATTGCGAAAGGAAGATAGTGAGCGGCGGCGGTCGCGTCAACCGGGCGGCGGCTTCGCACTCGGCGAGCCGGCCGGAAGGTTCGCGTTCTTTGGTAACGCGCGCCGGCCGGGAATGGCCCGGCGGGGATGGCCCGCGCCGACGCGCCCAGACTGGTCGCGCGCCGACTGGTCACACGCCGACTGGTCACGCGCCCAGATACGCCTTCACCACCGCCTCGTCGCGCCCGAGGGAGGCGGCATCGCCCTGCGTCACCACGCGTCCGGTCTCTTGCACGTAGCCGTAATGCGCGACCTGCAGCGCGATCTTGGTGTTCTGCTCCACCAGCAGGATGGTCGTGCCGGCCTCGTTGAGGCGGCGGATGATGCGCATGATCTCGCGCACCAGGCGCGGGGCGAGGCCCATGCTCGGCTCGTCGAGAAGCAGCAGCCGGGGGCCGGCCATCAGCGCGCGGCCGATCGCGAGCATCTGCTGCTCGCCGCCGGAGAGCTGGCTTGCATCACCGTGCTGGCGCGCGTCGAGCACCGGGAAGGTCGCGAACACGTCCGCCAGCCGCCGCTGCCGCTCCGCCTCGTCGGCGAGCGTGAAGCTGCCGAGCTCGAGGTTCTCGCGCACCGTCATGCCCTTGAAGATGCGCCGGCCTTCGGGGACGTGGATCAGGCCCATGCGCGGGATCAGGTGTGCGGCACGGCGGGTGATGTCGGTGCCCTCGAACACGACCTTGCCGCTGCGCGCGGGGACCAGGCCCGAGATGGTGCGCAAGGTCGTGCTCTTGCCGGCGCCGTTCGCACCCAGCAATGCGACCACCTGGCCGCGGCGGACCTGGAGGCTGATGCCGTGCAGCGCGTGGATGTGGCCGTAGAAGGTCTGCACGTTCTCGATCGCGAGCACCGTCTCGGTCACGGTCTTGGTCACGGTATTGGTCACGGTCACCGGGCGTCGTCCTCGTCGCGGCCGAGATAGGCCTCGATCACCGCCGGGTCGGACTGCACCGCGGCGGCGTCGCCCTCGGCGATCTTGCGGCCGTAGTCGAGCACCGTGATCGCTTCGGAGACCTGCATCACGAGGCCCATGTCGTGCTCAATCAGCAGCACGGTGATGCCGAGTTCGTCGCGCACGCGGCGGATCAGCGCCACGAGGGCGGCGCGTTCGTCGTGGTTGAGGCCGGCCGCCGGCTCGTCGAGCAGCAGCAGGCGCGGGTCGGTCGCCAGGGCACGCGCCCATTCGACGCGCCGCTGGTCGCCGTAGGAGAGATTGCCGGCGCTGCGTTCGGCGTGTCCGCGCAACCCGACGAAATCGAGCCAGCGATGCGCCGCCGCGACCACCGCGCGCTCCTCGCGGCGCTGCGCGGGCGTGCGCGCGATCGCGGCGAGCACGCCGGCGCGGCTGCGGCAATGCCGTCCGGCCATGACATTCTCGATCACCGACATCTCGCGGAACAGGCGCAGGTTCTGGAAGGTGCGCGCGAGGCCGGCGCGGGTGATGCGGTGCGGCCGCAGCCCGCGCAGGTCGCGTCCGTCGAGCGTGATGCGGCCGCCGGAGGGGCGGTAGAAGCCGGTGAGGCAGTTGAACACGCTGGTCTTGCCGGCGCCGTTGGGGCCGATCAGGCTCGCGATCGTGCCGGCCTGCACGCTGAAATCGAGCTGCTGGAGGACCAGAAGCCCGCCGAAGCGCAAGGAGAGGCCATGCACCTCAAGAAGTGCGCTCAATGCCGCCGCTCCGGCCACAGCCCGTGCGGGCGGAACAGCATCATCAGGAGCAGCACGATCGCGAACACCAGCATCCGCATCGAGCCGATGTCGCGGAACACTTCGGGAAAGATCGCCAGCACCAATGCCCCGAGTGCCACGCCGGGTATTTTCCCCATGCCGCCGAGCACGACGCCCAGAAGAATGAGCACCGATTGCGAGAAAGAGAAAGTCTCGGGCGAGATCGCCGTCATCTTCGCGGCATAGAAGCAGCCGGCAATGGCCGCGAACACCGCGCCGATCATGTAGGCGGCGAGCTTGACCGCGACGCGGTTGATGCCCATCGCCTCGGCGGCGTCCTCGTCGTGGCGCACGTAACGCCAGGCGCGGCCGATGCGCGAGAATTGCAACCGCGCACTTACCACCCAGGCGAGTGCGGCGAGCAGCAGGAAGATGATGTAGAACTGCCCGATCCGCTCGATCTTCAGCCCGAACAGATGCGGCCGGTCGATGCCGACGAGCCCGCTCGCGCCGCCGGTGATGCGCAGATTGCGCGCGGCGATGCGCACCATCTCGCCGAAGCCGAGCGTCACGATCGCCAGATAGTCGCTGCGCAGCCGCAGCGTGGGGCCGCCGATGACGATGCCGGCCACGCACGCGACCGCGATCGCGGCCGGGATGGTCGCCCAGAAATCGACGCCGAACCGCGCGGTCAGGATGCCGGTCGTGTAGGCGCCGACAGCAAAGAACGCGGCATAGCCGAGATCGAGCAGGCCCGCATAGCCGACGACGACATTGAGCCCGAGGCAGAGCACGACGTAGAGCCAGGCGTTGGTCAGCACCTCGAGCTGGTAGTCGCTGGCGACCAGCGGCACCAGCAGCAGCACGACGAACAGGATCGCGGGTGCGGCGCGGCGGAGTGTCGCCGTCACATACGCTCCACCTCCGGGCGGCCGAGCAGGCCGGTCGGGCGGAACACCAGCAGCAGTATCAGGATCGCGAAGACGAACACGTCCTTCCATTCCGTCCCCACCACCTGGATCTGCGTGCCGAAAGCTTCGAGCAGGCCGAGCACGAGGCCGCCGAGCATCGCCCCCGGGATGCTGCCGATGCCGCCGATCACCGCCGCGGTGAACGCCTTCAGCCCGATCAGGAAACCCATGAAGTAGAACAGGCTGCCGTAATAGACACCCGCCATCACGCCGGCCGCGGCGGCCAGCGCGGAGCCCACGAAGAAGGTGAGCGCGATCACCCGGTGGACGTCGATCCCCATCAGCCGGCAGGCGTCGGGGTCGATCGCAATCGCGCGCATCGCCTTGCCCCAGAGCGTGCGCGAGATGAACACCTGCATCGCCATCATCAGCAGCAGCGCGGAGACCACCAGCACGATCTGCGTCGTGGTGATGTGGACGGAGCCGAGATCGAAGCCCTCAAAGCCGAGATCGGTGCTGAACGCCTCGATCTGGCCGCCGGTCGCGGCGAGCACCGTGTTTTCCAGCACCATCGAGACCGCGAGTGCGGTAATCAGGATCGACAGCCGCGGGGCGGCGAGCATCGGGCGATAGGCGACGCGCTCGATCAGCATCCCCAGCAGGCCGGCGGTCAGCATCGCGAAGGCGATCGCCGCCGCGATG
>DATAYA010000107.1:0-6477 GCA_036272815.1 Acetobacteraceae bacterium | reverse complement strand
CGCAGACGAACTCGACGCCGACCCCGACCAGGACATCCCGATCGAGGAGATCATCGTCGGGCTCTGCGAAGACCTCGGCCTCGGCCGCGACCTCGCCCGGGTGTCGGACGAACTGCTCGACTTCCTGATCCGCGCCGGGTCACCCGGTGGGGAAGATGGTGCGGAGGATGGGGCGGAAGACGACCCCGCCTCCGACCCATCGGACCCACCCCCGGTCCGCCCGCCGCCGGCACTGCCCCAATCCGGCCCGGACCCGCCGGACTGATGAGCGGCGGGCGGGTCCCGCGTCTGGTGCCATTGCCGGCCGGGCCGCTATAGGATGCGCCCGCCCCCGGAACCGGACCCGCCCATGCCCGCGCCCCCCGAGCACGCCGCCCCGATCGAGCACATCGTCGTCCTGATGATGGAGAACGCCTGCTTCGACCGGATGCTCGGCTGCATGGCCGAGCGCCATCCCGGACTGGAGGGTGTCGATCCCGCGCATCCGCGCACCAATCCCGACCCCGACACCGGCCGCGCGGTCGCGCAGGGCGTCACCACCTCGCGCAACATCGATCGCGACCCGAAGCACTACACGCACAACTCGCTGCACCAGGTGAATGGCGGCGCGATGGACGGCTTCGTCTCCGACTTCGTCCGCAACTACCCGCGCAGCACCGACGAGGAGCGGCGCGAGGTGATGGCCTATTACCCGCGCGGCTTTCTCCCGGCGCTGCACACGCTCGCCGAGAACTTCGTCGTCTGCGACCACTGGTTCTCCTCGATCCCCGGCCCGACCTGGGCCAACCGCCTGTTCGCGCACAGCGGCACCTCGCTCGGCCATGTCGAGGAGCCCGGCATCCTGTTCACCTCCAGGCTGCACATCTACCCGCAGCCGACGCTCTACACGGAGATGGCGCAGGCCGGCGTGCCCTGGCGCATCTACTACGGCGACGTGCCGCAATCGCTGGTGCTGCTGCGCCAGCTCGAGCATCTCGGGAACTATCGCCGCTTTGCGCACTGGGATGCCGACATCGCCGCCGGCGACCTGCCCGCCTACACCTTCATCGAGCCGACCTATTTCGGCCCGCACCAGAACGACCAGCACCCGCCGCACGACGTGCTGCGCGGCGACGAACTGATCGCCGGCGTGTACAACGCGTTGCGTTCCAACGCCGCCCTGTTCGCCAAGACCCTGCTGATCGTCGTCTATGACGAGCACGGCGGCTTCTATGACCATCTGAGCCCGCCTGCGACCGTGGCGCCGGACGAGCACACTGCGAGATACGCCTTCGACCGGCTCGGCGTCCGGGTTCCCGCGATCCTGGTCTCGCCGCTGCTCGATGCCGGCGTGCATTCGCCGGTGCTCGACCACACCGGCCTGCTGACGATGGCGAGCGAGCAATGGCCCGGGGTCGCTCCGCTCGGCCGCCGCGCGGCGCATGCACGTTCCCCGCTCGCTGGCCTGTCCTGGCGGTCGGCGCCGCGCGAGGGACTGCCGGAGGCGCCGGTCGCGGACGACATCCAGCCGGTGCGGCCGATCGCGCGGCTCGAAGGGTTCAAGGAATCGCTGTTCGGCTTCAGCCACCATCTCGAAAGCCGCATCGACCATTCGGGGCACCGCTCCGGGCTGATGGCGCGCGCGCACGAGGCGCTCGACGACGGGCTGGCGCAGGCGCGGCTCGCGACCGACCGGGTCG
This sequence comes from Acetobacteraceae bacterium, assembly GCA_036272815.1. Taxonomy (GTDB): domain Bacteria; phylum Pseudomonadota; class Alphaproteobacteria; order Acetobacterales; family Acetobacteraceae; genus DATAYA01. The sequence goes on along the minus strand of DATAYA010000107.1, from coordinate 4,798 downwards.
ATGCGTTCATCGAGGAGAAATCCGGCGGCCCCGGCGTGCTCGGACGGATCGAGCACGCCGCCCGCGATCTGCGCCGGAAGGTGGGGATCTGAGGCGCGGGGCGGGCGACAAGCCGGCGGCGGCGGCGCAATTCCCCGCCCCCGAGCCGGACGCCCTCCAGCCGGGCGTCGACGAGGCCGCTTCACCTGAGCAGGCCGGCGCATCCTCGCCGCACCTCGACGAGGGCGAGCAGGAGCAGGCGGCGCAGCACTCGGCGCCGCAGGCGCTCGTCATCCATGAGGTCATCCGCGAGGAGGGCGAGAGCGAACTCCGCCGCGACGTGAGCGCGCTCGCCTGGTCGGGGCTCGCCGCCGGCCTGTCGATGGGGTTTTCCTTTCTCTGCCTGTCGCTGCTGCAGGCCGGATTGCCGCCGGCGCCGTGGCGGCACCTCATCGCCTCGGCCGGCTACAGCATCGGCTTCCTGATCGTCGTGCTCGGCCGCCAGCAGCTGTTCACCGAGAGCACGCTCACCGCCGTGCTGCCGCTGCTGACGCGGCGCGACCGGGCGACGCTGTTCTCGGTGCTGCGGCTGTGGACGATCGTGCTGGCGGCGAACCTTGCCGGCGCCGCCGCGATCGCGGCCCTCGTCACGCCCCGCGGCATCTTCCCGCCGGAGATGCGGGCGGCGATGGTGCAGGTCGCCGCCGACAGCTTCGAGGGCGGGGCCGGCCCGATGATCCTGCGCTCGGTGCTGGCCGGCTGGCTGATCGCGCTGATGGTCTGGCTGCTGCCGAGCGCGCGCTCGGCGCGGATGTTCGTGATCCTGCTGCTGACCTACGTGGTGGCGCTCGGCCGTTTCAGCCACGTCATCGCCGGATCGGTGGAGGCGCTGTTCGCCGTGTTCACCGGGCACGCCAGCTTCGGCGACTATCTCGTGCGCTTCTTCCTGCCGACGCTGCTCGGCAACACGATCGGCGGCGTCGCCCTGGTCGCGATGCTGAACCATGCGCCGCTCGCCGGCGAGTTCCAGGGCCCGAACCTGGTCCGGGGCGAGGACTGACGAGGTCTCATGCCACCACCCGCGCCAGCACCGCCGCCAGGCTCGCCACCGGCAGGATCATCTGCACCGGCCGCACTGTGCCGCATGGGAGACATCGCCGAGGCCAACGGTGCGGCCCGCACACGGTTGCGCGAGGTGTCTGTTTGCAGGACTCCGCGCCGGCCCTACAAGAGATGCGTGCAGAAGAGCATCCCGCGCCACGACGAGGCCCCCGCCGCCGCACCCGCGCGTCTCCTTGCGCGCCCGGCGGGGCTGCTGCTGCGCCGCGCGCTGCATCTCGCCGGCCGGGCAGCGACCAGCCTGCCCGGGCGGGTGAGCCTGCGGCTCGACCCCGGCTTCCTCGCCCGCGCGCGCTCCCATCAGCGCCGCATCGTCGTCACCGGCACCAACGGCAAGACCTCGACCGTCGCGCTGATCGGCTACCTGCTCGGACAGGCGGGACTGCGCACGGTCGGCAATCTCGGCGGTGCCAACCTGCCGCAGGGGATCGCGACCGCGCTCCTCGACAAGCCTGCCGACGCGCTGGTACTGGAGGTCGACGAACTCACGCTGGCCCGCGTGATCGACGCGATCGCGCCCGACCTGGTGCTGGTCACCGGCCTGTTCCGCGACCAGATGGACCGCCACGGCGAGGTGCGCTCGGTGCGCGACCGGATCGCCGACGCGCTCGACCGCGCGCCGGACGCGCTGCGGCTGCTGAACGGCGACGATCCGCTGACCGCGAGCCTCGCGGGCGGGCGGACGCGCTTCTTCCGCCTCGAGCAGCCGCCGCTCGACGTGCCGGCCGACGGCACCGACTGCCCGGTCTGCGGGGCGGCACTCGACTACACATCGCGCATCTACGCCCAACTCGGCGAATACCATTGCGCCGCCTGCGGGTTCGCAGCACCCGCCGCCGATTTCGCGGCGACCGCGACGCCGGAGGGATTTGCCTTCGAGGGCGAGACGCTGCCGCCGCTGCCGCGCGCGCTGCACCCCTACAGCGCGCTCGGCGCCCTCGCCGCGATGCGCGCCCTCGATCTGCCGGTGCGTGTCCCGGAGTGGCCGCGCCCGGTGCCGGGACGCGGCGACGAGGTGCGCGTCGACGGCCGCGACGTCGTCGTGGTGCTCGGCAAGAACCCCGCCAGCACGAGCTGGAACCTCGCCCGCCACGCCGCCTCGACGCACCTCTTCCTCGCCGCCGACGAGATCGCCGACGGGCGCGACGTGAGCTGGTTCTTCGACGTGACGATGACGCCGGTGCGTCACGCCTTCACCGCCGGACCCCGCGCCCGCGACATGCTGGTGCGGCTGCGCTACGAGCGCCATGTCGAGTCCGGGGCCGCCTATGCCGACGCCGAGGACGCATTCCGCGCGGCGCTGGCGGCAACGCCCGAGGGCGGCCGCCTCGCGCTGGTCGCGACCTACACCCAGCTTCCCGCGGCGCTGGCGCTGATGCGCCAGCCGCCGCGCGGCAAGCCGGGTCCCGCGATCGCCGGCTTCGGCCCGAGGGTGCATCCGCCGCGGGTGGACGCGCCGGTGCGGATCGCGCTCTGCCTGCCCGACCAGCTCGGCACCTACGGCGACAGCGGCAACGGCCGGGTGCTGGTCGAACGTCTCGCCTGGCGCGGCATTCCGGCGGAGCTGCACCGCATCCTCCCCGGCGACCCGGCGCCGCGCGACGCCGACATCCTGCTGCTCGGCGGCGGCGAGGACCGTGGCCAGCGGCGCGCGATGGAGGCACTTGGCGGCTGGCGGCCCGATCTCGCCGCGATGCAGGAGGACGGGGTGCCGGCGCTGCTGGTCTGCGGCGGGCTGCAACTCTACGGCGAGAGCCTGACGCTGGAGGGACAGGAGGTCGCCGGCCTCGGCCTGCTACCGTTGGTAACCGCGCCGGGGGATCGGCGCCTGGTCGGGCACATTCGGATTGCCTGCGCGCTCACCGGCACCACGCTGCGCGGGTTCGAGAACCACGGCGGCCACTCCCGCAGGCTGGGCGGGGTCGCGTTCGGGACCGTGCTTTCGGGCAACGGCAACGCGGCGGATGGGCGGGAAGGGGAGGGCATCGTCGTCTCCCGCACGATCGGCACTTATCTGCACGGGCCGGTACTGGCGCGGAACCCGGAATTGGCCGACCTGATGCTCGGTTGGGTCGCGGAGCGGCGCGGCTGGTCGAAGCTGGCACCTCTCGACGACAGCACCGAGGCGGCGATGCGGGCGCGGTGAGAGGGTTCCAAGGGCTCGCCTTTGGCAGGGTCCAGGGGCGGCCCCTCCGCGGGCGTTCCAATCGGCGGAAGTGCGCCGATCGGAACCTTGGCCCGCTCCGCCCCTGGCCTTGCTGATGGCCAAACCCGCCCACCGTTTCGTCTGCCAGTCCTGCGGCGCCGTGACCTCCAAATGGGTCGGCCGCTGCGAGACCTGCGGCGAGTGGAACACGATCGCAGAGGAGACGATCGAGGCCCGGCCCTCCCGCGCCCCGGCCGCTCGCGGCGTCGCCTTCGTGGACCTCGCCGGCGAAGCACCGCCGCCGCCGCGCGCCGAGACCGGCATCGCCGAACTCGACCGCGTGCTGGGCGGCGGGCTGGTGGCGGCCTCGGCGGTGCTGGTCGGCGGCGATCCCGGCATCGGCAAGTCGACGCTGATGCTGCAGGCGGCGGCGGCGCTGGCCGAGCGCGGCCGGCGTGTCCTCTATGTCTCGGGCGAGGAGGCGGTCGAGCAAGTGCGGATGCGCGGCCGCCGCCTCGGGGTCGCCGGCGCGAAGCTCGAACTCGCGGCGGCCATCAATCTGCGCGAGATCACGGCCGGCATCGAGGCGGCCCCGGACGCGGCGATGGTGGTCATCGATTCGATCCAGACGATGTGGCTCGACACGCTGGACTCAGCACCCGGCACGGTCGGCCAGGTTCGTGCCTGCGCCTTCGAGCTGATCCGGCTCGCCAAGTCGCGCGGCTTTTCCCTCGTGCTGATCGGGCACGTCACCAAGGAGGGCGCGATCGCCGGGCCGCGCGTGCTGGAGCACATGGTCGACGCGGTGCTCTACTTCGAGGGCGACCGCGGCCACCAGTTCCGCATCCTGCGCGCGGTCAAGAACCGCTTCGGCGCCACCGACGAGATCGGCGTCTTCGAGATGGGCGAAAGCGGCTTGGCCGAGGTCGCCAACCCGTCCGCCCTGTTCCTCGCCGAGCGGCGCGGCAACGTCGCGGGCTCGGCGGTGTTCGCGGGCGTCGAGGGGACTCGGCCGGTGCTGCTGGAGGTGCAGGCGCTGCTGGCGCCGAATGCGGGCGGCTCGCCGCGGCGGGCCGTGGTGGGGTGGGAGAGCGGGCGGCTGGCGATGCTGCTCGCGGTGCTGGAGGCGCGGGCGGGGTTGCGGCTCGGCGCGTCGGATGTGCATCTCAACATTGCCGGCGGCCTGCGCGTGGCCGAGCCCGCCGCCGATCTCGCGGTCGCGGCGGCGCTGGCGTCGGCCGCATCCGACCAGCCGGCAAGCCCGGGGACGGTCTATTTCGGCGAGATCGGCCTGTCGGGCGAGATAAGGCAGGTGGCGCAGGCGGAGGCGCGGCTGAAGGAGGCGGCCAAGCTCGGCTTCGAGGCGGCGGTGCTGCCCCGGCGCGTGGCCCGCGGCAACCGCCCGCTGGCCCGGCCGGAGGGGATGCGGCTCGACGAGATCGGCCATGTCGCGGACCTGGTGGCCGGGTTCGGGCCGAAGCGCTGATCCTGGTCGTCGGTCGGACTGAAATTCTGTTTTCGACGTTAGAGCCGTCGTCTGCAACCGCTGGCTGG